>JAADEM010000113.1 GCA_013153405.1 Chlorobiota bacterium | reverse complement strand
TGTTCAATATGTGATGGTTTCATTATTTATATTTATTTACTTTTTTTACAAAAATACTATATTAACGAAACATTTCAATTTAAATGATATTAATTTACCGTTTACCTTATTTTAAAGTAAGCAGTATTCAACTTGATAAAAATTTATTGAATTTCCCGAAAAGATATTTAAAACAATACTCCAGAATAACGTTTCAACATTATAAAGATAGCTCAATTTTTATATATTTGCTGATGTTAGATGATTTATACAGAACACCTGATAAAACAAACATTTATGAACAGAAAAAAACAACTTCTCACTTTTGTTGCCACAGTTATTCTAACTTTGGTTTTAACCAACAAAACATCTGCCTGTACTAACATCCTGGTAACTAAAGGAGCATCAAAAACGGGCTCAACAATGCTTTCCTATGCTGCCGATTCCCACGTATTGTACGGAGAATTGTACCACTGGCCGGCTAAACAATATCCGGAAGGTACAATGCTGAAAGTATATGAATGGGATACCGGGAAATATCTCGGCGAGATAGAGCAGGTTCCCCGGACATATTCAGTAATTGGCAATATGAATGAGTATCAGGTGAGTATCGGTGAAACCACATACGGTGGAAGACCGGAACTCAGAGATACCAATGCCATAATGGATTACGGCAGTTTAATTTACATAACACTTCAAAGGGCTAAAACGGCACGCGAAGCCATAGAAATAATGACTTCCCTGGTTGAAAGGTACGGATATTATAGTTCCGGCGAATCGTTCTCCATTGCCGATCCCAACGAAGTTTGGGTAATGGATTTAATTGGGAAAGGGCCTGAAAACAAAGGAGCAGTTTGGGTTGCAGTTAAAATTCCGGATGGATATATTTCGGCACATGCCAATCAGGCACGTATTACAACCTTTCCTTTAAATGACAAAGAGAACTGCATTTACTCAAAAGATGTTATATCATTCGCACGTGAAATGGGTTATTTCAATGGTAAGAATAAGGACTTCAGTTTTGCAGATGCCTATGCACCTCTTGATTTCGGAGCTGTGCGTTTTTGTGAAGCAAGGGTTTGGGCTGCCTTCCGTCACGCAAACAAAGCCGAAATGGATAAATACGTTGATTATGCCAAAGGCGAATCTACAAACAGAATCCCCCTGTACATAAAACCAGATCACAAACTTGGCCGTGAAGATATTATGGCAATGATGCGTGACCATTTTGAAGGAACACCGCTTGATATGAGCGTTGACGCCGGTGCCGGACCATACAAACTTCCATACCGCTGGAGGCCGCTTATATGGGAGGTGAATGGTGAGAAGTATTTCAACGAAAGAGCGATTGCCACTCAACAAACAGGATTCTCTTTTATTGCTGAAATGCGCAACTGGCTTCCTAATCCGATAGGCGGAATACTATGGTTTGGTGTAGATGATGCAAATTCAACTGTTTATATGCCAATGTACTGCGGAATGACAAAAGTTCCACATTGCCTTGCTGTAGGAAACGGTGATATGCTGACATACTCTCCCACATCTGCATTCTGGGTGTTCAATACCGTTTCGAACCGTGCTTACAGTCGTTACAGCGATATGATAGTTGATATCAAAAAAGTACAGAAAGAGCTTGAAACAAAATTCTTTGATATTACTCCTGCTGTAGATGTTGCAGCAAAAACACTTTATGATACAGACCCTGCCAAAGCCCGTGAATACCTGACCGAATATTCAATAAGCCAGGCAGAAATGACTGTAAACAGATGGAGAGAACTCGGAAACTTCCTGCTGGTTAAATATCTCGACGGGAATGTTCATCCTGAGAAAAACGGAGTTTTCAAAAGAAACAAATGGGGATATCCTGCACATCCGGAACATCCGGGATACTCAGAAGAGTTTTACAAGAAGATTATAGACGATACCGGAGATAAGCTCAAAGTTAAAGAGTATCCACCTAAAAAGTAAATAAAGAAAAAGAGGATTTCTGAAAAACGACTTATAATCCTCTATAAAAAATCTTAATGAAACCTGAGGATATCCAAAAAGTAATTAACGTCTTTTTGGACATCTTCAGGTCGTATTTTATGGCTATGCAATAGAAAGTTGAATTTCGTTTTATATTGCATAGTTTTAAGTTAACGTAAATCAGGCTATTTTATATTATCTTCTTCTTTTTCTGTTTTATTGTCATTATCCTCCGAAATATCAATCAGATCTTTTTCGATTAAGAGATTATACCAGCTCAGAATTTTTTTAATATCGGAAACGTATACACGGTCTCTGTCATAATCGGGAAGAACAGACTCGAAATAATCTTTCAGCTCACCTGAAGATGCTTTTTTGGGATTTATAGCTTTTTCTCCGTTTTCCTTTTCAAAAATCTTTTTAAATACTTCTTCGAGTTTCACATCTCCCTCTTCGGTAAATACAGATATGTCCTCAAGGGCACTTATGCGGGAAGTGGCATATGCAGGCATACGTTTCCCATCCACTAACGATTCAACTATAATTGAATTTTTTGCCTGTGACACCATTTTAAAAAGTCCCCCATGACCCGAAATTGACAATATTCCTTCTAACATAAATTTTCAGATTAAAGATTAGAAATACAAAATTACAACAAATATGTTTTAACAAAAGTAAATTGATAAATCTAACTTTTATTAACAGTTTTCAGCAGCCTCACCTCATTCCTCGTGCATTTTTTATTTTTTCATAAGCTTCATTCAGCTTTTGAAAACGTACTTTGGCATTTCGCTGGATATCCTCACCCAAATGAGCAACTTTGTCGGGGTGAAACTTAACTGCCAATTTACGATAAGCTTTTTTAATTTCGTCATCGGTAGCATTCTTATCTACACCAAGAACCTTATAGGCTGCATCAAGATTATCAAAATAGCTGTTTTTTATGGTAGCATGATCGGCCTCCGTTATCCCAACTCCCCGGGCTATTTGTTCTATGACATTAATTTCTGATTGCGAAAGGTTACCGTCAGCTATACCGATACCATATAAAATATGAATAAGTTCAAGTTTTGAGGCATAATCCATATGAGTCCTGATTTGAGCGGTAACTTCGTACAACGGAATGTCTTTTTTCAGTATTTCACGCAACATTCTCAATGCTTCAGCAGCCGTTTGTTCTCCAAAAATCCGCACCAGGTTTTGTTTTACATAGTGCAGTTCAGATTTGAGCACTTTTCCGTCAGCTTTCATGGTTGCTGCCATTAATACTAACAATGCAGCCATAAATCCGTCACGAGCATTTCCCTGTGCTCGACCGGCGCCCGGCTTTGCCTTATTGCCTTTCGCCCCTTCCTCTAGAGAGCTGCCAATCATTGACCCTATTATTGCACCTATTGGCCCGAGTAGCCACCATCCTATTCCTGCTCCAAACAGCGATCCGAATATTCCCATTTTATTGAGTAATTGATAAATTGATTATTTGAGTAATTGATTTTATGATGTATGCTGTTAGCTTTTAGCTTCACTTTAAAAACTTTCTATTTGTACCTTTTACCTTTTCAACGATTTCCATCACCTGCGGAATAACGAGGTGTTTCTCATCGCACTTTATTACATAGTCGGCTAAAGGTATTTTCTTGTCATCAGGCCATTGGTTTTTGATCCTGTCTTTTACCTGCTCCTCTGAAATACCGTCGCGTTTTGTAACCCTTTTTATTCTCAGCTCTTCAGGCGCTGTAACCAGAATGTTAAAATCAAGTTTTTTGTATCCGCCGTTTTCAAATAAAATGGCAGCTTCTTTAACAACAAATGGAACATCTCTGAATTGTACAGACCAGGAATTAAAATCTTTTTCTACAGCAGGATGAACAATGGCATTCAGTCTCTGCAATAATTCCTTATTGTTAAAAACCCGTTTGGCCACCTCTGCCCTGTCAAGCTTACCATTGCGGTAAATATCATCTCCGAACAACTTTTTCACAGCCTGCATGACCTCCTTGTCTTCCCTGTACAACTGCTTAGCCCTTACATCGGCATAATACACAGGAATTCCTAAAACTTCAAAAATCCTGCACACAGTAGTCTTTCCGCTGCCAATACCTCCGGTTACTCCTACTTTAAGCATTTTATTTGGTGTAATTTCTGGCTCCGAAAATGGCACTTCCGATACGAACAATCGTACTCCCCTCTTCCACTGCAATTTTGTAATCACCCGACATACCCATACTTATTTCTTTAAACGCATCTTCCGAACTGAAATATTTTTCTTTAAGTGTATCAAATATATTTTTAAGATGCCGGAACTCCCTTATAATCTGTTCTGTATCCGATGTGTAAGTAGCCATACCCATAACTCCTGTAATCCGGATATTCTCAAGTTCTTTAAACTCTATGCTATTCAGTATCTCTTCGGCTTCGGTTTCATTAAGTCCGAATTTTGTTTCCTCCTCTGCAATGTGGAATTGTAAAAGACAATCAATAATCCTGTCTTTTTTCTTTGCTTCCTTGTTTATGGTTTTCAATAGCTTTAAACTGTCCACACCGTGTATCAGGGACACAAAAGGTGCAATATATTTTACCTTATTTGTCTGAAGATGGCCAATAAAATGCCACTCAATATCTTTTGGAAGCACATCATATTTACCCGAAAGCTCCTGAGCTTTGTTTTCTCCGAATATTTTATGGCCGGCATTATATGCCTCAAGAATATCTTCAACTGGTTTTGTCTTAGACACTGCAACTAACTTAACATTTTCGTTAAGCTCTTTTTTTATTTCTGCAATTTTATCAGCTATACCCATTGCTACTAATTTTTATAACACTCAAAAATAGTACAAAAAACAAAAGGGCTGTCCATTTACCGATATTAAATTTATCAAATAAGCGACAGCCCCGTATGGTGCAAAGTCTGTATTTAATCAAGCTTGTGAATAACCAGGCCTGACCGTAATTTAGGTTCAAACCAGGTAGTTTTCGGCGGCATGATATTGCCACTATCAGCAATGTCGATAAGTTGTTGCATTGATACCGGATAAAGAGCGAAAGCAACCTTCATATCCTCTTCATCTACACGACGTTTCAGTTCTCCTAAGCCTCTGATACCTCCCACGAAATCTATTCGTTTACTGGTACGCAGGTCTTTTATGCCAAGAATATCATCAAGTACATGTTTTGAAAGAACAGTAACATCAAGAACTCCTATAGGATCATTATCGTCATAGGTACCTTCCTTTGCATTCAATTTGTACCAGTTTCCGCCAAGGTACATACTAAACTCATGAAGTTTCTGCGGTCTGTATTCTTCCGCTCCGATTTTTTCTATTTCAAAAACCTTATCGAGCTTCTTCAGAAATTCCTCTTCCGTCAATCCGTTAAGGTCTTTCACAACCCGATTGTAATCGATAATATGCAATTGGTTATCGGGAAAATGAACAGCCATAAAAAAGTTATACTCCTCATCACCTGTATGGTTTGGGTTCTGTTCTTTTCTTTCAAGCCCGATTCTGGCAGCAGCTGCAGTCCGGTGATGGCCATCGGCTACATAAGTATAAGGTACTTTAGTAGCAAAAAGTTCTTCCAGTTTTTTATTTACTACCGGGTCATTAACAGGCCAGAAAGTATGACCAAACCCGTCCTCATCTGCCACAAAATCGTACTCCGGCTCTTCATTTTTCACAATGTTGTTCACAATCTCATCTATCTCGGGAACCGCCTTGTATGAAAAGAATACCGGTTCAATGTTAGCATTAAGATAACGTGTAAGTATCATCCTGTCCTCTTCTTTATCAGGACGGGTAAGCTCATGTTTTTTTATTATACCGTTATGGTAATCGTCGCAGGCAGCACCGCCTACAATACCATATTGTGTACGGCCGTCCATTGTCTGGGCATAGATGTAGAATTTAGGTTTATCATCCTGAACAAGCCAGCCCTTATCCTGGAACATTTTAAAATTCTCAACAGCTTTATTGTAAACTGTTTCTGAATGAATATCAGTTCCGGGAGGACAATCAATTTCAGCCCTTGTAATGTGCAGAAGAGAACACTCTTTTCCTTCGGCCATTTTTGCCGCTTCCTCACTATTCATCACATCGTAAGGAAGACAAGCCAGATTTTTAGCAATATCTTTAGGCGGCCTTAAGCCCTTAAAAGGTTTTACAGTTGCCATAATTTTGGTTTTTTGTGTTTTTATTTTGGCCGTAAATATAAAAAAACCCCCGCCATAAAGCGAGGGTTTAACAAAAAATAAAATAACAACTTTATTTATTCACTCGGAATGTTTCATCACCGTCATTTATAAATGCAATTATCTGTTTAGCAGCAGCTACACCTGCATTAATATTTGCTTCAGCCGTCTGGGCTCCCATTTTTTTCGGAGTAAAAAACACTCTGTCAGCAAACTTTTCAACAAATGCAGCATTATCAGGTGCAATATCCGAAATATAGGTAAAGTCATTTCTTTCCTCCATAAGCTCAAGCAAACTTTCCTCGTCGATAACTTCTTTTCTTGCAGTATTTACCAATACAGCATTTGAAGGCATTTTACCTGCAAGCTCTTTGTTTATCGATTTCTTTGTATGCTCATTTGCCGGAATATGCAATGACACATACTGACAAGTAGAATAAAGTTCTTCAACTGAATCAACAGCTTTCACTCCGTCGGCTTCGATCTTCTCCTTGGCAACAAACGGATCGAATGCATAAACATCCATTCCGAAACCTTTTGCAATTTTAGCCACATAGTAGCCAACATTTCCATAGGCGTGAATTCCAAGAGTTTTTCCTCTTAATTCAGTACCTGCCGTTCCGTTAAACTTGTTTCTGGCCATAAAAACCATCATGCCCAAAGCAAGTTCAGCCACAGCATTTGAGTTCTGTCCGGGAGTGTTCATGGCTACAATTCCTTTTTCAGTACAAGCCTCAAGATCAAGATTATCATATCCTGCTCCTGCACGAACAACTATCTTCAATTCTTTGGCAGCGTCAAGAACTTCACGGGTCACCTTATCGCTTCTTACAATAAGAGCCGTAGCATCTTTAACTGCATCAAGCAACTGGCTTTTGTCTGTATATTTTTCAAGCAGGGCAAATTCAAAACCTGCTTCTTCAACCAATGCTTTTATCTTTTCTACCGCTGCCTTTGCAAAAGGCTTTTCAGTAGCTACTAAAACTTTTGCCATAATTTTTATGATTCTATTATTCTTTTGTTAATGGTTTTATGGTATTGTGAACTTTATACCTTATCCCTTTAACGTAAACATTTATCAGTGTTTTGCTTCAAATTCTTTCATCACATCAACAAGTGCTTTAACGCTCTCTGTTGGCAATGCATTATATGTTGATGCACGGAAACCACCAACAGAACGGTGACCTTTAATACCTATCATACCTTTTGATGTTGCAAAATCAAGAAAGTCTTTTTCCAAATCGCTGTATTCGTCATTCATCACAAAACAAATATTCATAATCGACCTGTCTTCCTCGTCTAAAACTGTTGGCTTGAATAGTTTGTTTCTGTCTATTTCATCATAAAGCATTGCAGCTTTTGCCACATTAACCTTATGCATAGCTTCTACACCTCCATTGTTTTTCAGCCATTTTAATGTTTGCAAGGCAGAATATACAGGAAGAACCGGAGGCGTATTAAACATTGACCCCTTTTCAACGTGAGTACGATAATCAATCATTGTAGGAAGATGTCTTTCTACATCGCCTAAAGCATCAACTTTTACTATCACAAAAGTAACTCCTGACGGAGCCAGGTTTTTCTGAGCACCACCATATATTAATGTATATTTAGATACATCAACAGGACGAGAAAAAATATCAGATGACATGTCGGCAATAAGCGGCACATCTACATCCAAATCTTTTTTGATTTCGGTACCATAAATAGTATTGTTTGTTGTAATATGAAAATAATCAGCATCCGAAGGCACTTCATAATCCTTAGGGATATAAGAATAGTTTTTGTCTTTTGATGAAGCTACTTCAACAACCTCACCAAATCCTTTAGCCTCTTTAAGTGCTTTTGATGCCCACGCACCTGTATTAAGGTATGCAGCTTTTTTCTTCATAAAATTAAACGGCACCATATAAAACTGAGTACTGGCTCCCCCGCCCAGAAACAGAACCTCATACCCTTCTGGAATATTCAAAAGGTCTTTGAACAACTGACGTGCTTCGTCCATAACTGCAACAAACTCCTTGCTGCGGTGTGACACTTCAAGAACAGACAATCCTGTTCCTGCAAAGTTCAAAACTGCTTCAGCAGTATTTTTTATGGTATATTCCGGTAAGATAGACGGACCCGCATAAAAATTGTGCTTTTTCATAATATTTTAAGTTTAGATTAATTATTTTTTATAAAAGGTAATTTAACAATCTGTGCTTTAAGTTTTTTATTTCTTATTCTGATATAAACTTCGGTACCGAATTTTGTATAGCCGGTTTTTACGTATCCCAGTCCTATGCCCTTTTTCAGCACAGGCGACATAGCGCCGGATGTTACTTCTCCGATTTTCTCATCGTTTTCGTTCACTATTTCATATCCATGACGCGGAATTCCCCTCTCCTCCAGAATAAAACCACGCAAACGACGACTGACACCTTCTTCTTTTTGTTTAAGAAGATATTCTTTATCAATAAAGTCTTTATGATCAACAAATTTAGTTATCCATCCCAGTCCGGCTTCGATAGGCGATGTTGTGTCGTCAATATCATTGCCATAAAGGCAAAATCCCATTTCGAGACGAAGAGTATCCCTGGCTCCCAATCCAACAGGAAGAATTCCTTCCTCTTCACCTGCTTCGAATATTGCTTTCCATATTTTAACCGCAACATCGTTATACATATACAGTTCAAAACCTCCGGCACCGGTATAGCCAGTATTGGAAATTATAACATTATCCACACCTGCGAATTTCCCTGTAACAAAAGAGTAATATGGGATATCAGACAAATTAATATCTGTAAGTTTCTGAAGTACTTTAACAGCATTTGGCCCCTGAATGGCAAGCTGGGAAATTGAATCACTTGCATTTTCAAGCTCTGCTCCCATGGTATTTTGCTCATTACACCAGGCCCAGTCCTTCTCAATATTAGCAGCATTGACTACCAGCATATATTTATCTTCCTCGTATTTGTACACGAGCAAATCGTCAACTATACCACCTTTTCCGTTCGGGAAACATGAATATTGTGCTTTACCTACTGTCAGGACACTTGCATCATTAGAGGTAACCCATTGAACAAAATCAAGAGCTTTAGGCCCTTTAACCCAAAATTCACCCATATGAGACACATCGAAAACTCCCACATTATTTCTTACTGCCATATGCTCATTTGTGATACCCGAATATTCAATAGGCATTTCATATCCGGCAAACGGAACCATCTTGGCTCCCAGCTCTTTATGTAATTCGTAAAATGCTGTATGTTTCATTGCGTAACTTTTATTTGTTTAAGTTATAATTAGGCGGAAAATCACCGCTTATAGTTATAAATAATAATTAACGACAAATGTAAGCATTATAACAACAGAGAAAAAATGATAAAACATTAAAAACTGTAAACGACCGTATTAATTTTTTAAAATTATCGTTTAAGGATATTTTGTTTTACGATAAAATCATTAGATTTGTATTAACGTAGCATTATTCAAAGATTGACAGACATAAAAAAGGGAAGGATAAAGAATTGATACGTTAATTTTTGACAAATGTAAATACCATGCCAAATCAATTTAAGATTATTAATCTTACATACCTTGAAAGCATTTCTGACGGAGACAATGAAATAATCAAGGAATTAATTAATATTTTCATCGAACAGGTTCCTGAATTTTATGAGGGATTTGATGAGAGTTTTGAAAACAGAGACTGGCTGAAGATTGCTTCGTTTGCTCACAAAGCCAAATCTTCTGTTTTATCAATGGGCATGGAAGAACTTGGCAACAAAGATCTGAAGAACCTTGAATTGGTTTGTAAACAGATGGTTTTGAATGAAATTGAAAATAAAGTAGACATTTCTGCTTCAGAACTTAATGAAGTAGAGAAAATTAAAAAAAGCTTTAAAGGTTATGAACCCGAGCGTATTGAATGGGTTAAGAAAAACTGTAACGTAGAAAAAATAAAAGAATTAATTGATAAATTTAACGTCACGTGTAAAAAGGCTGTTAAAGAATTAAATACTGTTCTTGAAAATTAAAACATAACAACCATGCTCGAACTAATTGAAGAACAAAAAGGTAAAATCACAGGAATATTACAAGATACCAACAGACTGACAGCAGCAAACGCTCCTGGAATTAAAGATAATCTCACAGAAACACTTAAGAAAAAAGGGGTACAACTCACACTCAATCTGAAAAATATAAAGTTTATAGACAGTACAGGAATAGGTGTTCTGATTAGTGCATTAAAAACAGCGAAACAAACCGGCTCTAATTTTAAGCTATGTGCCGTTCAGGACGAAGTTATGAGTTTGTTAAAACTGATGAAGCTTGACCAGATTTTTGACATTAACCAGAGCGAAAGCGATTGCTGAATACTTTATTATAAAACACATCTGAAACTTCCTGTTGTTTTTAACAGGAAGTTTTTTATTGCTATCTCCCTGCTAAAAAACGAACCAGGATTAAATACAATTAACACAAACAAGCCTGCCTGGGACGTCCATTCAGACAGGCTGGCGAACTTAACGGTTTTGAGATTCCCTGCCTGCACTGAGGCTTCGGCAGGCAGACTTCACTTCGTTTGGAATGAAAACTTTTTGGACTACTCCTTTTGTTTCTTTTTTTAACCCAAAATGGTCATTAGAATTGTAAAAACAATTCTAAATGCCCATCGATTAAGACATTCATCTGTTTCGTCTATCGCCAAAACAGTGAATCTCTAAATCGGAATTAACCCGCATGGGGTCTTTAGTTCAGCGATTTCATCGCTTCCTAACGACCAATTTGGGTTTAATTTAAGGTATCTATTCTTTTCCTAACAGAATACCGTTAAACATCAACTTATACGAAACAGGAGTTGAAGCTCTGAATTGCGGACTAAAACTGTAAAGCACCATCTGACCTTTGTTTTTCTTAAGCCATATCACTGCGCTTTTATTTGCTATCAGGTTCAGCTTTTCTGCATATCCGCTAAGCAGAATATCCTCTTTGGCAAATTTGGCAATAACCCTCCTGTCCATATCAAATTCAGGAACAGTTGTGGTAAAGACTGGATTACCCCTGTAAAACACTCCTATTTTTTCAGGCATTCCCAAAGTCAGTTCATAGCCAGGCTTAATGGTAACCGAAACAAAAGAACCGGGACAATACAGGCCTGATTTATTCATTGATTTTGAGATGTCATTAAACGGCAGTACAAATTCTTCTTTTTCTTTATTATTCAAAGGTACTTTCAGGTCTCCGGTAAACAGTCCGGCAGAGCGCCCCCAAGCCAGAATAATTCCACCGTCATTAAAAAACTTCATCAGGTTATCCATACCTTTGTCTCCTATCCCTTTTGTGTATTGGGGAGGATAAGATGGAATTGAATATGTTCCGTTACTGCTTTTATATTTGCCGCTTTTCAAAACATCCTTATTGTTGTCGGGGAAAATCACAACATCATAATTTGCAATAAAATCGGTATTTTCAAACTCACCTGGATGAACAATAGTATATTTAATTCCATAGTTATCAAAAATAAATCTTGTCCAGCCTGCATCCATATCGTGCATGTATGTTTCTACCAACGCAATACGCGGCATTTTTATCTCTTTTTTTGATATACTAATATCATTCGGCATAAAAACAGGAACAATATCAATATTGTCCAGTATGTTGTTAAGTTTAGGGCTTTTCTTAATTACAAAACTACCTTTCGATATTTTATCATCACCTTCGGTTGTTCTCCATACCTTTAACCCTTCTGACAATGCTGTAAATGCTGCCTTATAACTATCATTACTTTCAGCCGGGAAAACAGCATATGAATATTTTTCAGGAACAGTACTTTTTACCGAATAAACATCGTTTATGACAGAAATTGTATTTTCAAGTTTTTCATTCCGTTCATCCAGTTCAATAACATTAATCCCTCTGTGTAAAGGTAAAGACCAGCTTGTAATATCATATGGTTTAATTACCGGTCCGCCTTTAGTATAATGACGCACCGGAAATTCCTGATGTTCCATAATTTCCTTTATAAACGCTCTGAACGGCTGAGCCAGAGGAACAACAATATCTCCTTTTTTATACATGCGGTTATCAACAGAAACATCATCGCTAAGTTTGTAAACTTTTATTCCATGTTCTTTTAGCAGGTTTACCAATCGTACAAGTTCTCCTGTATCATGTTGTTTCAGGGGCATTATGTAATACGAAGGTGCCAGCTCCTGTCCTTTTTTAACCTCTTTTTTACACAACCTGTTACGAAGCTCCAGCAACTCGTTTTTATGCAGTGCAGCTGTTTTAATTATAGAAAAGGTAGAAGTAATCTCATAATTCACAATATCAGACAACCTCCACCAGCCACCTTCCCATGGTGCCGGGAAGTTTGCACTTTTGGCATATTCTGATAATCCTTTACCACTAACTGACAATTCGTTATCTTCGATATAAACAGGTGTTGCGACTTTCACACTTGCTGCTTCTGTAAGCATAGCAATCATATTTTTCCAATGAGCTGTTTCTGTTGAACCCGGCCAGTAATCATCAAATGCATATCCGAAAGCAACGCCTTTTAATCCTTTTTCGGTCATATCCTTTTGCATGTTTAATCCAAACACACCATCCCATGTCCAAAGTTCTGCATCAACATTCTGTGCAATAGGATCATGTTTGGGCGGCACAAAATAGCGCACCCCCCTGTCTCCCATCTGGTGTTTTTCAACCATAACCTGAGGAAACCACTCTTCGTTATACAATCTGTTTATTGCTTTGGTGTCGCTTTGCGATAATGTGACAAAATCACGGTTGTTATCGTGTCCTACATATTTATTATAAACTCCCGGATAACGGGTACCTTCATATTTAGTTCCTTTCCATTTCCAGTAATTATGAACAACCAAATCCATACCGTCAGGATTATGGCTTGGCACAACCATAAAAACTACATCATTAAGGTATGACAACAATTGAGGATCTTTAGTCGTAGCTATTTTATATATAACAAGCGGAGATGCCTGAGCCGGACCTACTTCACTCGCATGCATTGAAAGGGTTGCAAGAACAAAAACCTTACCTTCTTCAGAATATTCGTTGACCGTCTCATCAGATAAATTGTAATTCAGAGCCAGTTCTTTATTTATTTTTTTCAAACGATCAATGTTTGAAATATTAGCTTCTGAGGATAATAAAACCAAATACATCGGTTTACCCATTGGACTCTCTCCTATTTCAACCATCTTAACCCTGTCCGATTGCCTGTCAACCGTTCTAATGTATTCAATCAGCTTTTCATAATCGAACAGTTGTCGATCGGCTCCGGGTTTAAACCCGAAAAAATCTTCCGGAGAGGTTACCTGTGCTGTAAGTGTCGATAAAGATGTAATTAACAAAAACACAAGTGCATAAGAAAGTCTTTTCATGGCAAGTTAATTTGGATTTGTACCAGGTAAAAATACCTATTTATTTTATCAATATATGTACATTTTTAAAAATATTATTTTATCCCAAGTTAAGTATTAAAAAACATAGTAAACCTTTATCACCTTATTTTATGTAAACACTAAATACAACAAGTTTTTTATTAGTTTTGCTCACTGTTATAAAAAAACAAACTGCAAATGTTAGTATGTCAGTGCAACGGAATTACTGAAAAAGAGATTGTTAATGTCATAAAGAAAAAAGGAGCAACAAGACTTGAACAGATACAGGAACTGACAGGAGCCGGAACAAGTTGCGGCAGATGCATTCCAGTCATTGAGGATTTACTGGATCAACACAGGAATAAAACAGAAAATCCGCAATTGAAAATTGATTTCTGAACTGTAAATTTATTCTAATCTGTCTGCAGGAAACTGACATTCGGCCTAAACATAACAACATACTGCCTTCATATAAGACATAAAATAAAACATCAGTCGGAATATTTGTGACAATGCTCCTTGCTCTTAACTATTTAGTCTCCGCATAACTGTTTTGCTATTTTATTTTTCCCAGAACTGCTCCATCTCCTCAAGGGTCTTCCCTTTGGTTTCAGGAACCATTTTCCAGACAAAAATCGCTGCCAATATCCCCATAACACCATAAATCCAATATGCAAAACCATGATTAAATGTTTCTTTAAGATAGGTATTATCATTCAGCATCGGAAAACTCCACGAAACAAGATAGTTTGCAATCCATTGTGCAGCAACAGCAATAGCCATAGCCTGTCCTCTGATTTTATTAGGAAAAATTTCAGACAATAAAACCCATGTAACAGGCCCCCACGACATTGCAAAAAATGCCACATAAGTCAACATAAAAATTAAAGCTCCCATACCCAACGCGTTGAAGAAAAATGCAAAACCCAGAGCAAACATACTTACTGCCATACCCAGAGCTCCGATTATCTGCAACGGTTTACGGCCAAACTTATCAACTGTTAGTATTGCAAGTACAGTAAACGACAGATTAATAACACCCACAATAATTGTCTGCATTAATGCCACATTGGTTCCGGATCCCATATTCTTGAATATTTCGGGAGCATAGTAAAGAACAACATTTATTCCCACAAACTGTTGAAATACCGACAGCAGAACCCCGACTATAATTACCATATAACCATAAGCAAACAGATTACTGCTTTTTTTACTAACAAGCGAAGCTTTAATATCACTAAGTATCTCTTCTGCAATCTTGTTGCCATTAACCTTTTGTAATATATTCAGGGCTTCATTTTCACGTTGTTTTATCACAAGCCATCTCGGACTTTCAGGAACGAAAAAAAGGAGAATAAAAAACATTACGGCTGGTATAGTTTCGGAAGCAAACATCCATCTCCACCCGATATGATCGAGCCAAGAGGAATCACCCTGCAATGCAATAGTATAGTTCACAAAATACACCACAAGCATACCGAATATAATAGCAAACTGGTTCCAGGAAACGAGATTGCCACGTTTCGAAGCCGGAGCTATTTCAGCTATGTACATAGGAGAAAGCATAGAAGCAAGTCCGACTCCTATTCCTCCAATAATACGATATATAACAAAATTAGTCAGGTATTCATAATTGCCGGTTCCTATTTTGGCAAAGAACATCTCCGGCATAGCCGATCCCAGGGCTGAAACGGTAAACAAAACAGCTGCCAGCATAAGTGTAGTTCTTCGTCCCAGATGCAAAGCAAGTAATCCGCCGGACAGCCCTCCGATTATACATCCTATAAGAGCACTGGAAACAACAAAACCGTGAAGAGAGTTTGCCTCAAGCTCTGCCAGTCCCTGAGGAACAATGAAAAAATTTTTAAGCGAGCCTACAGTTCCGGAAATAACTGCAGTATCGTAACCGAAAAGTAATCCGCCAAGCGTTGCAACAAGTGTTACCCCTATTACAAATCGCTGATTATACTCTTTATTCATGAATTTATTGGGTTAAGGATTTAAAAAATGTTTTTTTGATTAATTAGGTGGTTGTTTCGGGTTTTTGGTTATTGGTTAGTGACCTGACAAAACTAACCCAAAACCTATTTAACAAAAAAACTAAATATACATATTGATTATCTGCTCATACAGTTCCTGTTTGCCGCTTCGCTGTACTGGCTCACCTGCTTCGCGTGCATGGTTGTATAAATCTTCAAGAGTAAGCTTGCCTTCACGGAACTCTTTCCCTTTACCGGCATCAAATGATGAGTAACGTTCATTTCTCAGCTTCAGATAATCAGAACTCTTCAGTATCTCATCAGCAATAATCAAGGCTCTGGCATAAGTATCCATACCTGAAATATGAGCGATAAACAAATCTTCGAGATCAGTTGAGTTGCGTCGTGTTTTAGCATCGAAATTAATACCGCCGTCTGTAAAGCCTCCTGCCTGAAGTATTTCCAGCATTGCTGATGTAACTTCGGTAATGTTAGTCGGAAACTCATCAGTATCCCAGCCGTTCTGGTAATCACCCTTGTTTGCATCAATTGAGCCAAGTAACCCGGCATCGGCAGCAGTTCTGAGTTCATGCTCAAAGGTATGTTGTGCAAGAATAGCATGGTTTACTTCAATGTTAAGTTTAAAATCCTTATCCAGTCCGTAATGACGAAGAAAACCTATCACTGTTGCAGCGTCGAAATCGTACTGATGTTTAGTTGGCTCCATTGGTTTCGGTTCAATAAAAAAAGTACCATTAAAGCCCTGCTTTCGGCCATAATCGCGTGCAATGATGAGCATGCGGGCAAGATTTTCCTGTTCAAGTTTCATATTTGTGTTATGCAGTGTCATATATCCTTCACGGCCACCCCAGAAAACATAACCAGTTCCACCAAGCTCAATAGTTGCATCAATGGCATTCTTTATCTGAACCGCAGCGTTTGCCACAACATCAAAATCAGGATTTGTTGCAGCACCGTTCATATACCGTGGATCGGAAAACACATTAGCCGTTCCCCACAGTAGCCTGACACCCGATTCCTTTTGTTTTTGCTTAGCAAGTTCAATTATCTTTTCCAGTTTTTTTTCGATAGCAAAAACACTACCTCCACCTACAAGGTCAGTATCATGAAAACAGTAATGAGGGACGCCAAGTTTAGTTATAAACTCAAAAGCGGCATCAAGTTTTGCTTTTGCAGCATCCATTTCGTCTTTGGGCTCATCCCACGGAAAGATCTTTGTTCCGGGACCGAAGGGATCTCCGCCGGTTCCACAGAAAGTATGCCAGTATGCAACGGCAAAACGGAGATGTTCTTTCATAGTTTTTCCTGCTACCATACGATTCTCGTCGTACCATTTAAAAGCCAGCGGATTTTTCGAATCACTTCCTTCAAATTCTATCTTGCCTATTCCTTTGAAGTATTCTTTGTTTCCTGTTAAAACACTCATTTTATTTTTGTTATTAAGGTTATTAAAAAAATTATTCTGAAATGATATTCATAAGATGGTTTTCCCATTTATCATAGTTTTCCGAGAGATTATTTTTCCAGTTGCTTTCGGGCATAACGGATAGCACCTTTTTCAATCCCTTAAATGCTTCATCTTCCGAACTGTAAAATCCCAGTCCCAGTCCTGCCCCTCTGGCAGCTCCAATTGCGCCATCGGTATTGTACAACTCTATTTCGGCATCACACATAGTTGCCAGAGTTTTTGCAAATACACTGCTCTGAAATAAATTAGCCATTCCGGCCCGTATTATATTTGTATGAATTCCCATTTCATTAATGACTTTCATACCGTACCAAAAAGAAAAAGCCACGCCTTCCAAAGCTGCACGAACAATATGTTTATCCTGATGGATGTTGAAGTTTATATTTGTAATCCGGGCGCCGGGATTCACATTGCCCAGCATACGTTCGGCTCCGTTACCAAAAGGAAAACACAATACCCCCTCACTGCCCGGCTGTGCACTTTCAGCAAGTTCGTTCAGTGCCGGATAGCTGAACCTGTCTGTTCCCATAAGGCGTCGTAACCACGCATACTGAATACCGGTTCCGTTTACACAAAGCAATACACCCAGCCGTGAGATTTCTTTTGTATGATTAACATGTGCAAAAACATTAACTCTGGATTTCAGGTCGTAAACCTTTTTGTCGGCCACAGCATATACAACACCTGATGTTCCGGCAGTTGCCGCAACCTCACCGGGATTAAGCACATTAAGAGAAAAAGCATTATTAGGCTGATCACCTGCACGGTAAGTAACAGGAGTTCCTGCCTTCAGTCCAAGTTCGGATGCAAGCTCTTCACTAAGAACTACCTGTGTTCCGAAACCATCAACAATATCCGGGATCATATCAGGGTTAAAACCATAATATTGCAAAAGCTCAGTTGATATTTCATTTTTGTCAAAGTCCCAGAATATTCCTTCGGACAATCCGGTAATAGTTGTTGTGATTTTACCCGAAAGCCGCATGGCAATATAATCTCCGGGCAACATAAATTTATATATTCTGTCATAAAGCTCCGGCTCATTTTCCTTCACCCATTTCAGTTTTGATGCAGTAAAATTACCAGGTGAATTCAGAAGGTGTGTAAGTACCCACTTTTCCCCTAAATCTTTTTCAGCTTTATCACCTGTTTCAACAGCCCTGGAATCACACCAAATTATAGAGGGACGAATAACTTTTTGTTGCTTATCGACTAAAACCAGTCCGTGCATCTGGTAACTAATTCCAATTGCACCTATATTTTCTCCACTGACACCATCTGCTGACAATGCTGTTTTTATTGCTTTTTTAAGATAACTAAACCACAATTCAGGTTCCTGTTCAGCCCTGTCGGGTTGTTCAGATATTATCTCCATTTCATATTCGGGGAATTGGGCCTGGGTTACCGGCTCTCCTGTTGCTGCATCAATAACGGCAACTTTTACAGAGGAACTTCCGAGATCTATTCCAAGAAACTGCATAAATTCTTAATTTAGTCAGGTACAGGTTTATATGCAAATTTAAGAAAATATTCAATAATACAGCTTCAATGCAGCATGATGAACCCATGTTAAAAACATTAAAAGATGTTTTTAAACAAATAAACACTATTGTTGTGGTATAATAAATCTATTTATGAAGGTAACATTCCGCCACATTCATTCGGGCAGTAAAACAGACGTTTTATTTAACTGATAAAAATCCGACAGAAGAATCAATATGAGTAAATCATGTTTTTCTCATATTCAAAATCATTAAATCCTTTGCCTTTGAATATAATTTCAATCTTGTTTTTACCGGGTATTTTTAAACTGTTAAGCTTAAATGAAACATATCCGGTTAGTTTTTGAGCAGGAATATCATTATTATCCTGGTGCCTGAAGGTAAGAACTATGGTATCATCCCCTGCCTGTTCTTTTTCATCATATGTAAGATAGAAATTGTGAATCTTTGTTCCCATAAAGAAAGAGAAATTCACGGTAAGATAATCCTGAGTGATCCATACATCGATAAAATCACAGGATGCGCTTCCCAGAGTATCTCTGTTTTCATCATTAATCAGAATTATATCTTTCGTGTCTATCTCTTTTATTTCAGTTACATATACTAAGTAATCATACTCTTTGTTTTCTCCGGCAACATCCAGCAGGTAATATTTTATCAACACACGAATGCTCTCCTCAAATACGTCCTTAAAAGGTATGTTTTCAGCAAGAAGTTTTAAACCAGCATCGGTTGTAATAAAAAACGACGAGCCGTAATGTGTAATAACAGCTGCATCCATATAAAGCAGGTCAACATCATCCGTATCGTTTACACAACCCGTCATAAAAACAATAAACAATGATGAAAGCAGCAGGCTTCTTAATTTACACATCTCCTTAAAGTTAAGTAATATGATATTAATTCCTGTAATGCCGGGCACGGGAACTAACCCCAATCTGCCCCTTACTCAATACATCCCAGCCTGATTTAGCCAGGCATATGGCTCGCTGTTTTATAGATCCTTATGTATAAACCAGGTTGAAGCTTCTTGTACCGTTAAATTAATACCACTCAAAATTCACACATCAAATACAGCTTCTGAGATTTATTAAACAGATGAGGATAACTCTTAAAGGTTGCGTTGAAATAAAAAAAACAGGAATTGTACGGAAAAGGTTCAATATTTAATCCGGATACCGGAATTAAGTGAACTACGTACTTTGATTTTCTGAGTATAAAACTATGGAAGCTACTTACTCATGTAGGTAATTTCCACTTCCATCACCCTGGACACATAATCGTTACCACCTAAGGTTGAAGGGAAAAGCATACGGCTTTTACCGTAACAATGCATCCACCTTATGCCATAATCCAGACCATAATATATACCACTGTATGTATCAGGATTTCCTACCTGATAAACTATGGGATTAGCAGATGAAATATTACTCATGACCTCCACAAGAAAAGGCTCATCTGCACCAACAGAATCAAGAATATAATACATGGTGTACCTGATGCCAACCATTTTACCAAGTTGTACAGTATCTCCCCATCCTTTTTCAAGCTGAAAATATACAAGTCCATGATAACTGCTTTCCGCATCACTGGAGTCAATTACCAATTCTGCTTCGTCGAACCAGCTTTTATAAGTTTCAGTCTCTTTAAAACGCTCCAGAATATCCATCTCCTCGGCAAAAAGCTCAGTCGGACTTTTTGTATTGTCCTTCTTACACGAAGGAAACAATACGATAACAATAAACAGAACTGATATTAATGACTTGAGAAATATATTATTTTTCATCTTTGCGGATTTTATTTTATTCGCGACACACCGGTTTCTTTATCGAAATGTCCCGGGTGACAAAGAAAATCATTTTTACTCAATACTCAAAACCTTTACCTCATAAACAATAGAAGAACGTGCAGGTATTTTATTTTCATCACCCAACAAGCCGTGAGCAAGATAAGGAGGAAGTATAAAAACAGCCTCGGCACCTTTGTTAAGCATCAATACTCCTTCTTCAAGCCCGGACTCGACTCCGCCATGTCCTACTTCAAAAACCTTCAGGCCGTCATTCTCTGAATTATAGCATTCTGTTCCGTCAAGAAGAGAAACCTTATACTCAAGCGTTACAACCCGGCCTTTTTTAGCTTTTTCTCCTTCTCCTTCTTTTTTTATCATATACCAAAGGCCAGTTTTGGTTGTTTGCATACTAAGACCAAGTGAATCTGCATATTTTTTTATTTTTGCCGCATCCTTATCCACAAGCTTTTTATTTACATTCATAAGCATTTGCCTTGTAACCCTGGGATGTCTGCGCTGATTCTCATCAGTACAATAGGCCGAAACAAAAACAACAGCAATTACTACTGATAATATTTTAATAGTCCGTATCATAAATTATTTTTCAAAAACACAGGTAACTCTTTTCTGAAAACATTAACTGCCTCATTCAATTCTCCGTAAAACTCACCGCCTGCAGCATTCAAATGACCTCCGCCATTAAAATACATCTCTGAAAATTTATTTACCGGAATATCTCCCTGTGACCTAAGCGAGATTTTAATTTTATCCGGATGTTCCATAAACAGAGCCGATACAGAAATACCTTCGATCCATAATGGATAGTTCACAAACCCTTCGGAATCACCTGGCTTAAAATTGAAACGTTTAAGTTCTTCAGCCGAAAGCTCAATATATGCAGCTGGAGCATCATCAAGACGGAACATCTTTTGTCCCAATGCATGGCCAAGCAGTCTCATTCTGTCAAATGAGTTACTGTGAAAGACCAGTTTGTGTACTTTGTCCTTATCAACTCCTATGCCAACCAGGTCGGCAACTATATGATATATTTCAGGGCGACTTGAATTGTAACTTAAACTTCCGGTATCAGTCATTATTCCTGTGTAAATACATTCTGCAAGTTCTTTACTAATTAATTCTTTCCATCCGGCTTTTTTTATAACATCATAAATCAACTCACATGTAGCTGAAGCATCGGGTTCCGATATTATTACGTCAGCAATATTTTCAGGTTCCGGATGATGATCAATCATAACTTTCATACATGATACTTCTCTGACAACACTTTCCATTGATCGCAACCTTGAAAGTCCGTTAAAATCGAGAAAGAACAACAAACCGGCTTCGGACAGAACTGCTTTTGCCTTTTCGCTTTCATCTTCAAAGCTTATTACCTCCTTTGCGCCCGGCATCCATTGCAAGAATTCAGGAAAACTGTTTGGTGATACTACATTCACATTCTTTTTCTTTTGCCGTAAAATACCGCATAAAGCAAGTGATGCTCCGATTGCGTCACCATCGGGGTTATGATGTGGGATAATAACTATATTATCAGATACTTCAACAAGCTGCCTGAGCTTTGTTACTGCGGTCGTTTCAACCATAAATAATAATTTAAGCAACAAATATAAACAAAAAGAGATGTTGGTATTGTAGGAACATATCAATTTTATTAATTTCAACAAAATTTTAAAACCAAAGATTATGGCAGGAAATAAAACATTAACAATGATAAAGCCGGGTGCCGTTAAAAACAAGCACATTGGAGCTATTATTGACAGGATTGAACAGGCCGGCTTTAGGATAGTAGCAATAAAATCAACTAAATTATCAAAAGGTGCGGCTGAAGAGTTTTATCAGGAACATAAAGGCAAGCCGTTTTTTAACGATTTGGTATCGTTTATGTCTTCAGGTCCTATTGTTGCTGCAGTTCTTTACAAGGATAATGCAGTTGAAGATTTCCGTAAACTGATAGGCTCGACAGATCCGGAAAATGCAGAACCAGGTACAATCAGAAAAGATTTTGCCGAAAGCAAGGAAAGAAATGCCGTTCATGGTTCCGACAGTGACGAGAGCGCTGAGCGCGAATGCCATTTCTTCTTTAGCACTATGGAGTATCTTGAAGTTCTGAAGTAATTAAGTTAATAATTTAAAATTAATCTGGGAGGATGTTCGAAAAATAAGGACTCCGTCATTGGTAATTGCAAAAACAATTTTTCGTACATCCTCTTTTTTATTCCGGGTTTTACCCCAGATATTAATTACTTCCAAACAGGAAAACCATCCAAATTATCGAAAAACAATATCCCTGATTACAGAATAACCAATTGCTTCGTTCATTCTGGCTATTATCTTATTTTTCAACATAACAAGCTCACTTCTTACAACACTTGAATTGATGGATACGAAAAGAGTACCGTTTCTGAAATAAATATTTGTGGTAACCCTTGCCACCGGCTTACCCATAACCTGTTCCCAATAAGACACAGCACGGCTTTCGGAGATTCCTTTTTTTAAAGGACCGTTATCAAGTATTTCTCCCAGAATATCTTTAATTGGCAGTGCCGTGTTTCTTCTTTTGTTATATTTTCCTGTCATAAACCGCCTCCCCTATTCAAAAACTGTAAACTCACCCTTTACTACCTTTATAATTTTAGAATCCTTATCAACACGTTTCAGCAGGTTGTCAAGATGTTCAAGACGTGTATCGGTAATGAATATCTGTTTAAAATGTTTTTCAGCCACAAGATCAATAAGCTTACCGCCTCTCAAATCGTCAAGTTTATCGAAGATATCATCCAGTAACAAAACAGGCTTAACTCCACTATGCTTTGCAAGAAACTCAAACTGAGCCAGTTTCAAGGCAATCAGAAATGTTTTTTTCTGTCCCTGAGATGCTACCTTTTTTATCGGAAACCCCTCTATCTGCATGTCAATATCGTCCTTATGAATGCCTTTTGTTGTATATCCCAGTATTATATCTTTTTGTCGTGAACCAAGTAACTGCTCGGTGTAATCACCGTCATTCATATGTGAGCGGTATTTAAGAGTTACCGATTCTTTCCCTCCTGAAATATAATTCTGAAATTTATTATAAACAGGTTCCAGTTCGTTGATAAAATCTTTTCTTTGCTCATAAATCTTCCGTCCCAGTTCATTAAGCTGAATATCCCACACATCAAGCATGCTTTCGCCGTTACCTTTTTCCCTGATTTGTTTCAGCAATGTGTTACGCTGAAGAATAACCCTGTTATATCTGATTACTCTGTCGAGATATACCCTGTCGTACTGGGAAATTACACTATCGATATACTTACGGCGCTGTTCACTTCCCTCGGTAATAAGCTGCTCATCGGACGGAGAAATTATCACCAATGGCAATAATCCTATATGCTCCGAAAGTTTTGTATACTCTTTTTTATTTCGCTTGAACTGTTTTTTCTGATTTCGTTTCAGCCCACAATAAATCTCCTCTTTTTCTCCACGTAACTCATATTCTCCCTGTATTACAAAAAAAGCCTCATCATGCTTTATATTCTGACTGTCGACCGGATTAAAATAGCTCTTACAGAAAGAAAGATAGTATATAGCATCAAGCATATTCGTTTTTCCGGAACCGTTCTCTCCGACAAAACAGTTTATCCCCGGCGACAAATCAAGTGACGCTTGTGATATATTCTTAAAATTTACCAGATTTATGTGTTTCAGGTGCATACTCTGTATTTTCTACTACAAAAGTAATAAACAGAATGAAATAAATTACAAACCGAAAGAAACATAAAAAAACCGTCAACATAAAGGTAAAAACCTAAAGATAGCCATCATGTTTTATATTTCAGATAATTAACCTATTTTGCATTAAAACCATATAAGTAATGCTTTTTTACATATAATCGTTAAAAATACTCCTCTCTTATTTTGTATTTTTCTTAAAACAACTACTTTTGCGGTGCAAATAAAATCAAACAACAATGTCGAAGAAACACAAAGAAACAGCAGCAGACAGTTTTGAAAACGTAGAACAGGCGTTGACCAAAACCGAGCAGTTTATTGAAGATAATCAGAAAACATTAACTATCGTAGCATTAGCTTTAATACTGATAGTAGGAGGCTATTGGGGGCTTAAGAAATTATATTTCCAGCCACTGGAAGAGGAAGCTGCCAACAGTATTTTCGAGGCACAAAACTATTTCCAGAGAGATAGTTTTAAACTGGCACTAAATGGTGACGGCAACAGCCTTGGTTTCCTTGATGTAATAGATGAATACGGTTCAACTAAACCCGGTAATCTTGCAAATTATTATGCAGGCATTTGCTATCTGCACCTGGGTAATTATGAAGATGCCATAAACTATCTTGAAGATTTCTCAACTGATGATGAATTTCTTCTTGCTACAAAAAACGGAGCTATCGGAGATGCTCATCTTGAACTTGGTGAAAAAGAAGAGGCATTGAAATATTACAAAAAAGCTGCCGGATTCAGTAATGACCTGACAGCTCCCACTTATTTAATGAAACTGGGCATGCTTTACGAAGATATGGGCAGAAAAGAAGATGCTGTAAAAGCATATTCTTTGATAAAAAAAGATTACAAGAACAGTCCTGAAGCACGTCAGATAGATAAATACATAACAAGAGCATCGTTATAACATATAAAAAATTTATATTTTTGAAGGCCGTCTTAGTTAAGGCGGCCTTTATCATTTAAAAATATTTTAACATGGCTACTCAATATAAAAACCTTTCAGATCACGATCCTTCAAAAATCCCGTCGGCTTATGACATGAAAATAGGCATTGCCGTTTCAGAATGGAATGAGGAAATAACCGGTGCATTATGCCAGGGAGCCGTTAATACTCTGATTAAATACGGCATTAACCCTGACAATATAATTAAGAAGTATGTACCGGGGAGTTTTGAACTTACGGCTGCAGGAAAATATTTTGCCCAATACACCGATGTTGATGCAGTAATTTGTCTCGGATGTGTGATTCAGGGTGAAACACCACATTTTGATTACGTTTGCGGAGGAGTTACCCAGGGAATAACAGAACTTAACCTCACTTATGACATCCCGTTCATTTTCGGGGTACTGACAACTTTGAATCAGCAGCAGGCACTCGACCGTGCCGGAGGCAAGCATGGAAACAAAGGCGATGAAGCCGCTGTTACTGCGATTAAAATGGTTAGTTTAAACAGAGAGCTTAAAAATAATTAGCTCTGATATTTAATTAATGGAACTAATAACACCAGAAGAGCTAAAAAAACTTTTACCGTCATCCCCCCTACAAAGGGATAATGTTATGTCGTACCGGAATACAATCAAACGTATTCTGTCTGGTAACGATAAGCGGCTTTTGGCTATTGTTGGACCATGTTCCATTCATGAAACAATCGCATCCGGAGAGTATGCACTCAAGCTTAAATCGCTTTCGGATAAGCTCAGTGACAAGCTGTTTATTGTAATGCGGGTTTATTTTGAAAAGCCCAGGACAAGTACAGGCTGGAAAGGTTTTCTCAACGATCCCCATCTTGATGGAAGTCTTGATGTAAACGAAGGTATTATACAGGCACGAAAACTTTTATTGTCACTGGCCGATATGGAAATGCCGGCAGGTGGTGAAATCCTCAGCCCTGCTTCTCCTCTCTATTTCAATGAACTGTATTCATGGAACAGTATTGGTGCACGTACCTCGGAATCTCAAACACACAGAGATATTGCAGCAGGACTCGACTACGTTGTCGGATTTAAAAACAACACCGACGGCAATATAGATATAGCGGTCAATGCAATGTTATCTGCAACTCAACCCGGGGGTTATATTGGCTATTCTCAAAAAGGGAAAGTGTCACTTATTAAAACCAGGGGAAACCATAATATTCATTTAATACTTCGTGGTGGTAAAAAGCCAAACTATCACTCTGAAATAATTAAAAAATACTCGAAAGAACTCAAAATAAAAGGATTGCCCGACCGAATCCTGATAGACTGTAGTCACGGCAACAGTAATCGCAATGCCGGAAAACAAGCTGATATACTTTCTGATATTGCAGAACAAATAAAGAATGGTAACAATTCTATATTCGGATTTATGCTCGAAAGCTTTCTTAATTACGGTAAACAGGATATTCCTTTTGATATCTCAACTCTCAAATACGGAGTATCGGTAACCGACGAATGCCTTGACTGGAATTCTACAGAAAAGCTTCTTACTGATTTTTACGAGAGAATAGATTAAGTTATTCCTTTTTTCGAAGATTGCCAATCTCTGCTTCCGTTTCCTCTGGCAATGCCTTTCTGGAATATACGCTCCATAACCGCAAAAAAATGACGAAGCAACAATTTTAAGTCACTCCGTCATTTAAAGTAGTTACATGCCCCGGACAATAATATCTTCGGGTGTATGTTAATTTTTAATTATGCTTATAATTTCCAAGGTCATCAAGAGATGAATTAAAAATAAAGTTAGCCTTGGCATGGTTATCAGCTTTACCTCTTTTTATGAAAATTTCTGTTGATGTCTTGAATTTATCATCACGCTCAGTGTCAAGAAGTAACAAATATCCCATTATTATATTACCTGCCATTTCTACCATACGGCGGGCATGAAAATCTGTATATTCAAGATCATTAACATCGGTTACCGCTTTAACAACCTTTTCGTACTCTTCGGTCATAATAATTAAAGTTCTGCGATATCCGTGAAGCTCAGGTTTCAAAGACATTGCCTCAAATTCCCTTATCCTTTGCAGATAGCCACCTGTTGTAACACCTCGTATGGCAGCCACAACCTGCAGCTGAGTTGTACCTTCATAAATTGAAGTAATACGGGCATCGCGGTAAATACGCTCAACCGGATAATCTTTCATAAAACCCGAACCGCCATGAATCTGTACAGCATCGTAAGCAAGCTGGTTTGCATATTCACTTGCCATTCCCTTCAGCAACGGAGTAAAGAAATCGGCAAGTTTCTGATACTTCTTCATCTCTTTTCTCTCATCCGGCTCAAGCTTTCTCTCTTCAGATATAGCTGTATAAGTCTTGTAAATATCAACATACCTAGATGTTTCATATAGGAGAGAACGCGAAGCATCAAGCTTTGATTTCATCACCGCAAGCATTTCATATACCGCCGGAAACTTAATTATAGGTTTTCCGAACTGTTCACGCTCTTTTGCATATTCCAGGGCCTCACGGTATGCAGCTTCACTTATACCTACCGATTGTGCACCGATTCCGAGACGTGCTCCGTTCATCAAAGCCATAACATATTTTATAAGTCCAAGCTTACGCGACCCCACAAGCTCAGCAGGAGCATCCTTAAATACCAGTTCACAAGTTGGTGATCCTTTTATACCCATTTTATTTTCAATACGACGAATTGTAAGGGCCTTGTGATTACGGTCGTAAATGAACATTGAAAGTCCGCGACCATCATGAGTTCCCTCCTCCGAACGTGCGAGAACAAGAGAGATATGAGCATCACCATTTGTAATAAACCGTTTAACACCATTGAGATACCACTTACCGGTTTTCTCATCGTACCTGGCCTTAAGCTGTACCGACTGCAAGTCGGAACCGGCATCAGGCTCTGTCAGGTCCATTGCAGCAGTTTCGCCCCGGCAAATACGTGGCAGGTAACGCTCTTTCTGGTCTTCAGATGCAAATTCATTGATTGTCTCTGCACAATCCTGAAGCCCCCAGATATTAACAAACCCTGCATCGGCACGGGAAACAATATCGGCAGCCATAATGTATGGTACTATGGGGAAATTCAGACCTTCGTACTTACGGGGAAGTGTAATTCCCATTAGTCCTGCTTCTACTATAGCGTCAAGGTTTTGTTTTGTACCATCGGCATAAACCACTTCATTATTAACAATTTTCGGGCCTTGCTGATCCACGCTTTCTGCATTTGCAGAAATAATATCTCCCGAAATTTCACCTACAATTTCAAGTATCTTTTCATAACTGTCCATTGCATCCTCAAAATCGATAGGCGCATAATCGTATTTGTCCTTATCCGCAAAATTGCGCTCTTTAAGAGCAACAATTTTTTTCATCAGGGGGTGATTAAGATGAAATTTAAGATCCGGATTATCTGTAAAAAAATTAGCCATTGTAGTAATATTTTTGGTCAGGCAAAAGCCTTATCCTTTTTCACTTTAAATTTATTTTGTATTCTGCTTATAATATTTAATCATCTTTGGAATTACCTCTGCCACATCACCTGTAATCACATAATCAGCAATTTTATTGATGGGAGCATTAGGGTCATTATTTACAGCAATAATCATTGATGAATCTTCCATTCCGGCCACGTGCTGTATCTGTCCTGAAATACCGCAGGCAATATATAACTTTGGCCTTACGGTAACGCCTGTTTGACCAACCTGACGGTCATGCTCTGCAAATCCGGCATCAACAGCAGCACGTGATGCTCCGACTTCGGCACCGATTACCTCGGCAAGTTCATACAGAAGGTTAAAGTTTTCTTTCGAGCCCATGCCGTAACCTCCCGAAACAATAATAGAAGCATTCTTGATATTTACTTTCGATTTTTCCATGTGACGCTCAATAACCTTCACAACAAGATCTTCGGGCTTGAGATACTTATTTATGTCAAGTTTATTAAGTTTACCTTTATAATTTTTATCGTATATCTCTTTTTTCATCACCCCTTCTCTTACCGTAGCCATTTGCGGACGGCAGTCAGGATTAATAATTGTAGCAACAATATTACCTCCGAACGCCGGACGAATCTGATAAAGAAGATCTTTATAAGTCTTTCCGGCCTTTTTGTCTTCATGATCTCCAATTTCCAATGCTGTACAGTCAGCAGTAAGTCCGCTCTGAAGAGCTGAAGAAACGCGGGGACCAAGATCGCGTCCGAATGTTGTTGCACCAAGCAGGGCTATCTGAGGTTTCTCCTCCTCGAATAAACCTGTAATGACCGCAGTATGCGGAAGGGTGGTATAGGGATTAAGACGTTCATCGTCGCCAACATGAACCACATCGGCTCCATACGGATAAAGTTCTTTTTCTATTCCCTCTATATTATGTCCTAAGGCAACAGCTTCGAGCTTACATTTAAGCTCGTTGGCAAGAGTTCGTCCTTTTGTAAGAAGCTCAAGACTCACATCTGCCACTTTGCCTTCATCTATTTCGCAAATAACAAATACATTATTCATCTGTCTTATGTTTTTAATTGTCAATTGACAATTGTCAGTTTTTAGCCAATAGTGTGATTGGCAATTAATTCTTTCATTAATTCATTAATATCATTATCGCCGGCAGTAAGTTTTTTTGCCTCCTTGGCCTGAAAAACAATATTTTCAATCTTCTTAACCTTTGTGGGAGAACCGGCAAGACCTAGCCATTTAGGATCAGCATCAATATCGTTAACACTCATTTCCGGGATGTTCAGGAATGGTCTGTCGGCAGACAGATTCAGATAATCTTCCGATGCATTCTGGCTTTCGGTAATTGTTTTAGCATGTTTATACTTCATCAGAAGTTTTGCATTACGCGGACGACAATCAGGTGCTGAAGAATTAACTGTTACAACTACAGGGACTGGAGATTCAACAGTTTCAACACCTCTCTCCAAGCGTCTTTTTACCGTTATTTTTCCTTTTTCAAGCGAAACAATCTCTTCGGCATAAGTAATCTGGGGCATTCCCAGTTTTTCGGCCACCTGCGGACCAACCTGAGCCGTATCCCCGTCAATTGCCTGACGGCCGGCTATTATTAAATCAGCTTTGTCTAGCTTCATAATTGCCCTTGAAATGGCATATGACGTAGCAAGTGTATCAGAACCTGCAAATGCACGATCTGTCAGCAGATATCCTTTATCTGAACCTCGGTATAAACCTTCTCGTATAATATCAGCAGCACGTCCGGGGCCCATTGTAAGAATAGTAACAGTAGTGCCTTTATATTTATCTTTTAACCGCAACGCTTGTTCCAAGGCATTCAAATCCTCCGGATTAAATATGGCGGGCAATGCAGCACGGTTCACTGTTCCATCGGCTTTCATGGCATCTTTACCCACATTCCGAGTGTCTGGAACCTGCTTGGCAAGAACAATAATGTTTAATCCCATTACTTTATTTTTTATTAATTTATTTAATTATGAGTGCAACAAATATATAAAAATGAGTTAAAAATGAACAAAAATGCCTTTTAATTGCTTTATTTAGAATAAAACTAATTTACAGCTATCGATGGCAGAATGAATAAATTTCAGATTGCGTAATGAGAATAATTATACTATTGATGATATTACTGCCTGTATTATTACCGACCAAAATTATGGCACAGAAAGACACATCTTCGGCAAAATATAACAAGCTGACTGCTTTTGAAGAATATGTAATTATTCATAAAGGTACAGAACGCCCTTATTCGGGTGAATATTACAATTTTAACGGTAAAGGCATTTATGTTTGTAAAAGATGTAATTCCCCTCTATACAGATCTGATGATAAATTTGACAGCCATTGCGGCTGGCCTAGTTTTGATGATGAAATAGAAGGAGCGGTAATAAGAATTCCTGATGCCGACGGAAGAAGGACAGAAATAATCTGTGCACAGTGCGGTGCTCATCTCGGACACGTATTCCTTAACGAAGGATTTACACAAAAAAACACCCGCCACTGTGTGAACTCCGTTTCCATAAAATTTGTACCGGAAAATAAAAAAGATGAAAATTCCAAAATCCCAGAATCTGAATAATAACGGCACAATTACCCATATTTTCAGTTCCATACTGCATCCTGGGTTCATTCCATGAATATACCGGTATTTTATGCCGACAGATGCCGATCCTTCATGTTATCATAATAACTTTCAGCAACCGGACAAAGTTCACCAAAAGGACATTGATGGGGCAAATAATCGCAAAGCTCGACATCAACTATTTTACTTTTTACCGGATAAACAACATGAGTCATATAGTTTCTGAACTGACAATATTTTAGTGAATCGGGCAGTGCATCGTGAAAAACCGGATTTAAACCATAAGCTCTCCAAAGCTTTTCTATTTCATTCACAAGCACTGAAATGTGGGAATCATTCAATAATATCAGTTCAGGGAAAAACATTTTATCAATATCGAATAATACAGAAAGAATAATTCCATGAAAACTGTTATCATCCACATCAAAATGAAATATTTCATCTTCCTGAAAATCAGAAATTTCATCCAGTCTTTTTTCAGCTGTAATAACCGAAGTTCTGATATCTTCAATCAACTGTTCCACGTACCTGTCCATTTTCATAATAAACTATCTTTCAATGACCTTTATCAATTATGCATTACCTGTGCCAAAAAGTTATTACACACACTATTTCACAATTTTAACTTTTATTTTACTTTTGAGATCTAAAACATACACAATGACAATTGACCTGTTTATACCATGTTTCATTGACCAGCTCTTCCCCGATACTGCCTGGAATGTTGTTAAAATTCTTGAAAAGGCAGAAATGAATATAAGATACAATCCTAATCAGACGTGTTGCGGACAGCCTGCCTATAATAGCGGAGACATTAAAAACACCTTAAAACTGGCAAAAAAGTTTCTTAAGGATCATCCCGGAGATGTTCCTATAGTTGTGCCATCTGCATCATGTGCCGGATTTGTAAAAAAACATTATCCTGAATTATTCTCGGATGATGATAATCTGAAAGAAAAAGCCCTGAACATTTCCCGAAACATTTTTGAGTTAACGGATTTCCTTATCAACAAGATAGGGTTCACCAGTTTTGGTGCAACATTCAATCATAAAATAACCTATCATGACGCCTGCTCGGCTTTAAGGGAATACGGTATAAAAAAAGAACCACGGATACTATTGAACAATGTTGAAGGACTTGAACTGGTTGAAATGAAAGAAAATGAAACATGCTGTGGATTCGGAGGTACATTTATGGTAAAGTTCCCCCCCATTTCAACTGCCATGGTTGAACAAAAAGTAAAAAATGCAATGGAAACAGGAGCCGAATATATAATCAGTACCGAAGCATCATGTCTGATAAATATAAACAGCTACATAAAAAAACAGAACCTGCCTGTTAAAACACTTCATATCGCTGATGTTTTATCGTCGTTTTAAGGTGATTATACTCATACAATGTTATATATTTATTCGACAGCAACATCGCCTTAATACATATAAGTTATAAAACACCTGATTTTTATTGTATATGTCATATTTTTTTATGAGATTTATCTCTAATCACAACTCTACAGATGGACAAAAACAAACAACTTGTTCAGGCATTGGATTATTCTGCCAGTATAATCGTAATGACGGACAAAAGAGGCAGCATTCAATATGTAAACAAAACATTTGAGAAAAAATACGGTTACAAAAAAGAAGAAGTATTAGGGAAAAACCCACGAATGCTGAAAACAGATTTTCATCCCAAAAGTTTTTATGATGAAATGTGGAAAACTATCAGCAGCGGTAGAACATGGCAGGGTATATTTCTGAATAAAACAAAGAACGGAAACCTGTTATGGGAAAATGCCATCATCAACCCTATCATATCAGACTCAGAAGAAATTACGGGATATATTGCAATAAAAGAAGACGTTACTGACTTCAAGAAAACAATAACAGAACTTGAAGCCAGCAATAAAAGATATTACTCGCTTGTTGAAGATTCTCCGACAATGATTTGCAGGTTTAACGAAACCGGTAAACTTACTTATGCAAACAGTCTGTACATTAATGCGTTCCTATCGGGCCAAAACAACATTTCTGAATTTTCTTTCTTTGACAACGTTCCTGCTGAACAAACAGAAAAGATTAAAAATGAAATAAAAAAACTTACTATAGACTCTCCCCTGTACGAATTTGAATCAATTATTGAGATTGAAGGCAAAAAAAGGTGGTTTAAAAACATATGCAGGGCAATATGCAGCTCCGACAACAGCATAACTGAATTTCAGATTGTGAGCATGGACTTCACAAAATTAATGGAGACCGAAGAAGCTCTGATTGAACATCGGAATAAACTTAATGCCATAATAAATAACAGCCTAATCGGCATTGGCGTTATTGACTTAAACGGACACCTGAAACTTGTTAATGAACACTTTGTCAGCATGATGGGATATAGTTCGCCGGAAGAGATGTACAATCTTCATTACGACACATATACACACCCCGATTACATTGGCATTACGCAAAAAAAAATAGATGAACTGAAAACCGGGGAGATAGACAGTTTTAACGTAATCAAAAGATATATTAAAAAAGACGGAACAGAATTCTGGGGCGACCTTTTTGTTTCACCTATAAAATCTGAATCGGGCAAAGTAACTGAAATCGTGGGAATGGTTGTAGACATTTCGGTTAGAATTGAAATGGAGATTCAAATGTGGGAAAACGAAAAACAATTGAAAGAACTTAACAGAACCAAAGACAAACTATTTTCAATCATTGCTCATGACATTAAAAATCCTTTTAATGTTATTCTTGGCTTTTCAAGGATTTTGAATTCAAATTTTGAAAGTTTCAGCAAAAAAGAGATTTTAACATATACATCAAAAATCCATGATGCCAGTGAAAATGTGTATAAACTACTTGAAGATCTGCTGATATGGGCTAAAACCCAAATGGGACAATTAAAAACAAATCCTGATAATGTAAACCTCAATCGGGTTGTTACCGATATATACAGCAATATGCTGGTTGTTGCAAAACAAAAAACGATACAATTGGTTTCCGATCTGTCGGACAAAGATATTGTTTTTGCCGACTTTGAAATGGTAAAATTTATTTTCAGAAACCTGATTCATAATGCAATTAAATTTACTCCGGAATACGGACTTATAAGTATCAACTCTGAAATATCTGACAATTATCTGAGAATCTTTGTAAAAGATACAGGTATTGGAATTAAAAAAGAAAGACTGGAAAACCTTTTCGATATGAATGACATAACAAGTACAAAAGGAACAAACGATGAAACAGGAACCGGACTGGGACTTTACCTGACAAAAGAAATGGTTTTGAAAAATAAAGGAACCATAAAAGTCGAAAGTGCAACCGGAAAAGGAACCACTTTTATCATCGAGCTTCCTCTGGCTAAACGCTAAAACATTGTAGTGTAAAGGCACTTAATCAAGTGAAAGCTCCCTTTACGGATTTATTTGTCCACACACATACCATAATATATAAAATGAAACGAGGATGTCCAAAAAGTACAAATGTTCAGTCATCGCTAAGAGGAACAGCCTGTTCTGAATATTTCGGGAACGAATCCCGCACGACTTAAAAACACCAATTTCAGACATCCTCTTTAAATTTTATCAATGTACTTTTCAGCTTGTAACCTACAACGACAAATGCATCATTAATCCCAGTTCAACAGCACTTTACCACAGTTGCCCTCTTCCATTACTTCAAATCCTTTCCGGTACTCATCAACAGGAAATCGGTGTGTTATCATCGGCGAAATATCGATACCAGACATAAGCATCTGTTCCATCTGATACCATGTCTCGAACATTTCACGGCCATAAATTCCTTTTAGTGTAAGTCCTTTGAAAATTATTCTGTTCCAGTCCACCTGAGTAGATGATGGAAGAATACCAAGGAGAGATATCTTACCTGAATTGTACATATGATCAATCATTTGATTAAAAGCAGCCGGAGCTCCCGAACACTCAAGTCCAATATCAAAACCGATCATTCCCAGTTCGTCCATTACATCGCGCAGGTTTTCTTTCAAAGGATTTACGACTCTTGTTGCTCCCATCTTTTTTGCCAGCTCAGCCCTGAACGGATTTGTTTCGGTTGCCACAACATACCTTGCTCCTGCAAACTTAGCCACAGCCACAGCCATACTACCAATAAGTCCTGCTCCGGTAACCAACACATCCTCTGCTATCAACGGAAACGATAATGCAGTATGTGTAGCATTTCCAAACGGATCCATTATGGCAACAATCTCATCAGGTATCGACATGTTTATTTTCATTACGTTATTGGCCGGCACTTTTACATACTCGGCAAATGCGCCATTGATATTTACTCCGATACCTACCGTACGCTCACATATATGCTGACGTCCCCGACGACAATTACGGCAATGCCCGCATGCAATATGTCCTTCGCCGGTCACTCTGTCGCCTTCTCTGAATTCAAACACTTCACTACCAACAGCAGCAACATGCCCTACATACTCATGACCAATGGTCATTCCTATGGGAATTGTCTTTTGTGCCCATTCATCCCATTTGTAAATATGCAAATCTGTTCCGCAAATAGCTGTTTTTGAAACCTTTATTAAGACTTCATTTGGTCCTATTTCTGGAATATCCACTTCTTCCATCCAAATACCCTTTTCCGGTTTTGCTTTTACCAAAGCTTTCATTTTTGCCATCTCTTTATTTTTAATGTTTATTGACTTCTGTATGTTTATACAAAAATGCAAAAGGATTTCAAATCAATTTATGACAAAAATTAGAAAAAAGAAATTTATGAAGGTGATATGATTAAAATGGAGATTATTCGGATTAAAAAGAATCCCGCAGACAGTATTTGATTAAACCACGGAGTGACACGGATAATATTTGTGGGAACCGCGAATTACGCGAATTATCTCGAATTTTATCCCAAATTGGTCGTTAGGAAGCGATGAAATCGCTGAAATAAAGACCCCATGCGGGGTAACCCCGATTTTGGGTTTATTTTTTGTTCATTCGACGCTTACCGTTCCGTCACTCCGTTGGGAAGGTCAAGGTCTTTGAATACTTGTGCGGGTTTGCAAGATATTACTATCGGCAATTGTCAAGAGGTGGGGGGAAAACCAAGAGCGGCATGTCTGGGGTTTGTCATTTTTTTTGCTTGCTTCGCCGCAAAAAAATCGCCAAACCCAACATATCTTACATCTTTTAAGAGAATGTCCAAAAAGTAAATTACCCACGTCATTGCGAGGAGGAACGACAAAGCAATCTATTGACTTTCAAAGCTTGTGAGTTTTGAGATTCCTTCACTCCGTTCGGAATGACGACTTTTTGGACATCCCCAATAGTATGTCGCTCCTACGGAGCTTTAACAATTCATCAATTCCTCAGTTCCTCAGTAAAAAACCACGGATCAGGATATTTATTCCCCGATTATTTCTGTGTATTACCGCCTGAATCTGCTGCATTCATCTCCTCTTCAGATGCCCATCCTCCACCGAGTGCTTTATACAACTGAATATATGACGACAGTATCTGTTGCTTCACCGTTACAAGTTCAAGCTGAGATTCAAATGCCTGACGTTGAGATTCAAGATATTCAATATAGTTAGCAACCCCCCTGTCATATCTTTCACCCGAAAGTTTCATAGCATTTATAGCTGCAATAGTCCTCCTCTGATATGCTGCCTGTTCATCCTTCAGAGTTTTAAGTGCAACAAGAGCATCTTCGACTTCACGCAAAGAGTTAAGAACAACCTGATCGTATTCGTGTATAGCGGCTTCATACCTGCTTCGCTCAATTTTTAACCGGTTACTTTTTTGTCGCCAGTGAAACAGCGGACTTGCAAGCCCTGCACCAATACTCCAGGCAGAACCTCCTGTAAAGAAATTACTTAAATCATTGCTTGCAGCACCAAATAATCCTGTAAGTGAAACAGACGGCAGACGGTCGGCCTGTGCCACTCCTATAAAAGCATTCTGAGCAATAAGTTCCTGTTCGGCACTTAAAATATCCGGTCTTCGGGAAAGAAGTTCTGAAGGAAGTCCGGCAGGAATCTTAACTTCTGATTTTATATCTTCTATAGTCGTATTATCTTTAATTGATTGAGGCAGTTGTCCGATAAGTACAGATAAGAGGTTCTCTGTCTGTGCAGTCATTCGTTTGTAGTAAGGAATAAAAGCAGCAGCTATTTCTCGCTGTATCTGTGCATGATTGTAATCTATCTCCGGAATTATTCCTGCATCAAAACGCTGTTTAATTATATTCAGGGTGCGGTCTCGTATTTCATATGTACTCTGTGCTATTTCAAGTTTTTTACGATATTCAAGTAAACTGAAATATGTTGTAGCTACAGAGCTTATAAGTGATATTTTGATAAACTGGTAACCGTAATTTGTAGATAACCACTGTGCTTTTGCAGCTTCATTCATTCGGCGGTATTTACCCCAAATATCTATCTCCCAACTAACAGATCCGGTCAGGGAAAAGTTATTGGACACATCATCAAGCTTGAAACCGGCAAAGTTACCCCGCGATCCCTGTGCCGACATATCAAATTTTGGCAGCATCTCGGCTTTCTGTATTTTCAGCCCTAGTCGTGCCTGCTCAACATTCTCTGCTGCTATTAGCAAATCGTTATTGTTCTCCAATGCAAAACGAATAAGAGTATCAAGGGTCGGATCATCAAACATATCCCACCATTTTATTTCTGCATTTACAGTAGCAGTATCTTCTGCAAAACGAAAACTGTCGGGCAGGGTTACTTCAGGTTTCGTATAGTTCTTTCCTATCTTACACCCTCCGGCAACAATCAGTAGCAAACTTATTGAAAAAAATATCTTGGCTATGCGCATTTTAAAGTGTTCTATGGTTACAGTGTTCTATGGTTCTATGGTTACAGTGCTAAGATAAATCATTTACCTTTTTAACTTTCTACTTTTATTTCTTCCATCATCTTATCTCTTTTCTTTTCGTATCCTGCTACTTTACCTATAAACACAAACAACATCGGATACAGGAATACTCCCAGAAATGTTGCAAGGGTCATACCTCCCAACAGTGCCATACCCATTACTTTACGTGCTTCGGCACCTGATCCGGTTGCTATCACAAGCGGAAATACCCCGAGTATGAATGAGAAGGCCGTCATCAGAATAGGCCGGAATCGTGAACGGGCAGCTTTAATGGCTGCATCGAACAAGCTTAGTCCCTTTTTGAACTCGTCATTTGCAAACTCCACTATCAGGATGGCATTTTTTGCTGCCATACCTATCAGCATCACAAAAGATACCTGGGCAAAGATATTGTTCTCAAATGTCGGACTGAATAACCTTGATGCCCAAAGGGCAAAGAAAGCTCCAAAGATGGCAAAAGGCGTTCCGAGCAGAATACTCAGCGGCAGCGACCAGCTTTCATACTGCGCGGCAAGTATCAGGAATACAAATATCAGTGAGAATGTAAGTATCATACCCAACGAACCGCTCGCCTTTTTCTCCTGATACGACATTGCATTCCAGGCATATCCCACATCAGCCGGCAAGACTGATGCAGCAACCTCCTCGAGTGCTGTCATTGCCTCGGCCGAAGTGTATCCTTCGGCAGGTACTCCGGTAACCTCAATGGAACGGTAAAGGTTGAACCTGGTGGTATAGTCAGGGCCGGAAACAGGAACTATGGTTGCCACCGTTGATAGCGGTACCATTTTGCCTGCACTGTTCTTAATAAAAAAATCGTTTATTCCGGCTTCATTAACACGATACTCCGGCTCTGCCTGAATATAACTCTTGTAAAGACGTCCAAACCGTGTGAAGTCGTTCACATATGCTCCACCCATAAATGCTCCTACTGTAGTGTAAAGGTCATTCAGCTTTATCCCAAGCTTCAATGCTTTCTCCTTGTCAATATCCATATATCTTTGCGGAACATCAGGCCGGAATGTTGTGGTCGCCCTGCCTATTTCAGGCCTCTTGCTAGCTTCTGAAATAAACTTCATAGTATTCTGGGCCAGGTAATCAATGGAATTGCCACCCCTGTCCTGAATCATTATACTGAAACCTGAACCATTGCCAAGCCCGGGAATAGCAGGCGGTGCAAAAGCAAAAACCTGTCCTCCTTTAATCCTGCTGTGAAACTGCATATTGAGCCGCTTTATTATTTCGGCAGCAGTCATATCCCTCTCCGACCAGTCTTTTAAGCTGATAAACAAAAAAGCAGTATTTGATGTCATTGCTCCCGAAAGAATACTGTATCCGGTAGCTGTTGTGACAAAATTAACTTCGTCGAGTCCCATCACCACATCCTCTACCTGTTTTGTAATTTCATCTGTACGCTGTATTGATGCAGCATTAGGCAGCTGAATATTCACAAAGAAATATCCCATATCCTCTTCAGGCATAAAACCGCCGGGCAGAAGATATCCGAAAACACCGGCACCCACAGTCATTATTAAAATAAAAATAACGCTCCTTTTCAGCTTGCGGGTAACAACATTTGTAAAACTCATATAGGAGTCCGTTGTGCGGTCCATACCGTTATTGAACTTCTTAAAGAACCACCCCAGAAAACCTTTGTATGGCTTGGGCTTCTTAAGCAGAATTGATGCCAGAGCTGGACTTAATGTAAGTGCATTTACCGATGACACTATAACCGAGACCACTATCGTAATTGCAAACTGCTGATAAAGGCGTCCGGTAATACCCGCCATTCCTGCAACAGGAATAAACACAGCGATAAGCACCAATGTTGTGGCAATAACAGGGGCCGTAACCTTGCGCATTGCATCCAGGGTTGCTTCTTTCGTACTCATTCCCTTTTCAATATTCACCTGCACCGCTTCAACAACAACTATGGCATCATCAACAACGATACCGATAGCAAGAACAAGCCCAAGCAGTGAAAGAACATTTATAGAAAAATCAAGAATCGGGAAAAACATAAATGCGCCAATCAATGATACGGGAATTGCAAGGGTCGGTATAAGGGTTGCTCTCCAGTCCTGAATGAAGATAAAAACAACAAATATCACCAGAATAAGAGCAATAATAAGAGTAACAACAATATCGCGGATACCGGCGGTAATGGCAAGTGTGGTATCCATCGATATATCATATTTAATACTTTCGGGAAATTCTCCGGAAAGGATTTCCATCTCCTTCTTTACAGCTGATGCCAGCTCCAGTGCATTAGCTCCCGGTGCCTGGTAAAGGGCAATTATAGCAGCCGTTTCGCCGTTAAGCCTAGGTATCATATTGTAACGCTCAACACCAAGCTTTATAGTAGCCACATCCCTCAGTTTCACCTGCGAGCCGTCAGGCATTGTTCGAACAACAATATTACCGAATGCCTCAGGCGAATTAAAACGCTCCGGCATACTAACTGTGTAAGTAAACTCTGTTCCCGGAGGAGCCGGCTCTGCACCAAACTTACCACCCGGAACAATAACATTCTGGTCGTTTATGGCATTTATAATCTCAGGAACCGTAAGCCCCATCTGTGCCAGACGGTCGGGTTTAATCCAGATACGCATTGAATAATCTGATGCTCCAAGCACATTAACACTCCCTATCCCCTTGATACGGGCCAGCTTATCCTTTATATTAATCAATGCGTAGTTTCCAAGAAATTCCTGACCGTATGTACCGTCAGAAGTCAGCGTCACCAGCATTAACGTATTGGGCAGCATTTTTTTGGTAGTAACGCCATATTTTGTAACGGCCGACGGCAGTTTAGCCGATGCAGCCGACACCCTGTTTTGTGCAAGTACCGTACTCATATCAGGATCAGTGCCTACCTCGAACGATATCTGAATATTCATTGTACCGTCGTTGGCATTAGTGGATTTCATATAGATCATATTATCCACTCCGTTTATCTCCTGCTCAAGCGGTGTGGCCACCGACTCTTCAACACTTATCGCATCTGCACCGGTATAGGTAGCACTCACCTGAACAATCGGCGGCGTAAGATTTGGATACTGTTCGATAGGAAGCCCTATAAGAGATATCGTACCTACGATAACTATTACAATGGCTATAACCATAGCCACAATAGGCCGATGGACAAAAAAATTACCTCCTTTTTCCGACATAATTGTGACTATTAAATATTTGCTTTGCTTTTAAACTCTGTTTCTTTAGGAATTACTTTCTGGCCTTTACGTACCATCTGGATTGCATCTATCACAACCAGTTCTCCCTCTTTTATGCCTTCCTTAATCTCCCACATATCAACCGACTTATCACCAACAACAACAATGCGGGGTTCTATAACATTATCTTTATTTACCACATAAACAGAATAACTTCCCTGAATCTCATTTATGCATCGCTGTGGCAAGGCAAGTACCATCCCGTCATCCTGTTCTATTTTTACTTTGGCATACTGGCCGGGTCTCACAAGACGGTCAGGATTGGGGAATGTAGCCTGAATGAGCATCGCTCCTGTCTGGCTGTCCACACCACGGTCAATAAAGTCGATGTGGCCACGGTATTTATGAAGTGTTCCGTCTGACAATACAAGCTGCAGGCGGTCTTTCGACCTTTCACCGGTATCCATATCCATCGAAACAGTATCTACATTTATCATATATCTTGCCAGCTTCAGATACTGGTTTTCAGAAATAAAGAACTCAACCCTGATACTATCGAGACGTGAAACCGTATTAAGAATAACCGGATTAGGATCTCTTCCTACAAACTCCCCAACTTTTGCCATAGTTTTTCCTATTATACCATCGATAGGTGATTTAATTCTGGCATAACTCAGGTTAATGTTTGCGATACGCAACCTGGCTTTTGCAGCTTCAACGGCTGCTATTGCTGCTTCATATTGTGCCTTAACAGCATCGTAATCACTCTTGCTGACCGCATTAGTCTTCACAAGAGGTTTATAACGGTTATATTCTGCTTCAGCCTTAATAAGCATAGTCTTTGCTTCGGCAAGCTTGCTCTGATTGGCTGCAACTTCAGCTTCAAACGGCTGGGAGTCGATAGTGTAAAGCAGTTGCCCTTTCTTTACCCCTGAACCTTCCTTAAAATGAATTCCTTCAAGATATCCTTCCACCCTCGCTCTGATAGGGATATCCTTATATCCATACACCTGTCCCACAAAAAGAGTGAACATTTTTAAATCCTGTTTTTTGACTTTTATTACAGGTATCTCCTGTAAAGGAACTTCTTTTTGTTTATTTCCGTTACAGGAAACAAGTACTGCAAGGAGCAGCAGCAACAAGAGGGTATTTTTCATAATTTATGGTTTGATTGTTTCATCTGAATAAATAACACCCGAACACAGGTAATTGTTCTGAAAGTAGAAAATCATTGAATTTTATATTTAAAAATTAAAGTTTAATCCTTAATTATTCAATGACTTTATAACTCAGTATTCATAAAAAACATTAATTATTGTTGGATGCTATCATATTAATAATCAACCCCCAATAAAATATAACCATCTGCATCTTTCCATGCAGGAAATTTTTTGCGGAAAGCTTTAAGCTCATCCAGAGACAATACAGATGTTACAAGCCCTTCTTTGTTCTCTTCTGCCTCACTTATTGTCTTTCCCTTAAAGTCCAGAACCTTTGAGTCACCGGCATAAGAAGTTGTTTTGTCTTCTCCCACCCTGTTTACGCCTATCACATAACTCTGATTTTCCAAAGCTCTTGCTTTAAGCAGTGTTTGCCACACTTCACGTCGGGGTTCGGGCCAGTTGGCCACATACACAAGCAAATCGTAATCGTTACGGTTCCTGCTCCACACCGGAAACCGAAGATCGTAACATATCAAAGGAAGTATCCTCCAGCCATTCACCTCCATCACTACACGACGATTACCCGGACGGTAATTCTCATTCTCCCCTCCGATGCTGAACAGATGCCTTTTGTCGTAGTAATCAGTTCTGCCGTCAGGATGTACCAGAGACAACCGGTTATAAAATGCATCATCGTCATAAATTATTACACTCCCCATTATGGCAAAACCGTTATTAGCCGCTGTATCTTTCATCCATCTGATTACTTTTCCATCACCGCTTTCCGCTATTTTTTCGGGACGCATTGTAAAACCTGCATGAAACATCTCCGGCAAGATAAAAAGATCAGTATTACTACTTACCTTATCTACAATAGCATCCAGCTTTTTAAGATTTGCTTCAGTATCTTCCCATATGATATCCTGCTGAAGATATGTTACCGTGAGTCTTGAATCCATTAGTTGTATTTTAAAATCATTAACTTAACACCTTGTGAAACCACCGCATGTTAAATATTAAACTTTTTAAGACATTATTGTTTTGCATATCACAAAAATATTTACTTTTGCGGCTCAAAATTTTACAGACATGAAAAATCTTCAGACTCAAATTTACGGAAAAAAGCTTTATGCAGTTATTTTTGATTATGCCAAGGTTACACTGGGTGCATTCATTCTGGCTCTAGGTTATGTTCTTTTCATCAACCCATACAATATTGTGCCAGGAGGTGTTTACGGTATAGGTATAGTTGTTCACAAACTAATACCAGCCATCCCTGTAGGTACTTTTGGTTTGCTTCTGAACATTCCCCTAACCTATCTCGGAATTAAGATACTGGGTCCGCGGTTTGGCATAAAAACAGTAGTAGGAATGATTCTCTCAACTATATTCATGGATTCACTTACATTTTTTATCGGTGAGAATGATCCTCTCGGACTCCGAGACGATTTATTGTTGTCTAGTATATTCGGAGGTATCATCATTGGACTGGGGCTGGGTTTAATATTCAGATCAAAAGCAACATCAGGTGGTTCTGATATTATTGCAATGATACTTGCAAAATTCACTAAGCTACCTGTAGGTCAGTTGTTAATAACTGTAGACTCTGTTATTGTACTCATCGGACTTATAGTTTTTAAAGACTGGAAAGTACCTCTTTATTCATGGATAACAATATATGTCACAGGTAAAGTCATCGACCTTGTGCTGGATGGTATAAATTATGAAAAAGCACTTATTATAATCTCAGACAAACATCAGGAGATAAAAGAGCGCATATTGCTTTCACTAGGACGTGGCGGCACTTATCTTGAAGGTGAAGGATTATACAGCGGCAAAGGCAAAAAGATTATTTTCACAGTAATTACCCGGCGTGAACTTGCCACCCTGAAAGCCATGATAAAACTTATAGATCCCAATGCATTTCTTACGGTGATGAATACTGCAGAAATTCTTGGTGAAGGATTTAAGCCTCTGCAGGAAGTGAATGAGTAACACACTTGCTTATTGAGGAATTGAGGAATCGGGGAACTGTTAAAGCTCCATAGGAGCAAAATACCATTATTGGAGGATGTCCAAAAAGTAAAAAACAGATGTCATTGCGAGGAGAAACGACGAAGCAATCTATTGATTCTCAAAATTTGTAAATTTAGAGATTCCTTCATTTTAATCGGAATGACGACTTTTGGGACATCCTCATTAAAAGATGTAAGATATGTCGGGTTTGGCGGGAATTTTGCCGCAAAATTCGTGATAATTCGCGGTTTATTGTTGAGGAACTGAGGAAATGATAAACTGATAAATTGCAAAAAAGAATTCGCGTAAATTCGCGTCATTAGCGGTTTATCAAAAACCATCCGTGCTAATCCGTGGTTGCTTTTTGAGGATTTGAGGAATTGTTAAACTGTTGAATTGAAAACAAGAATTCACGTTAATCCGTGGTTGCTTCCATTGTCGCGACGATTGCCGTTGGCAATGTCTTGAAAGCCCTCACAATCTTTCCAAGACCTTACCGTTCCGAACGAAGTGACAGAACGGTAAGCGTCGAAAGAACGAAAATCATCCGTGCAATACGTGATCCTTTTGTTGAGGAACTTAAGAAATCAAAAAATCATCCGGCACAAACTCCTGAACTCCAACCAACTAACCTACCAACTAACTAACCAACCAACCTACAAACCAACTAACCATTAACAAGCTACTGCTCTATCTCTCTGTCACGGAAGCCCATGAGGTAAAGTATAACATCGAGGCCGATAGTTGAGATTGAGTGTCGTGCATTGGCTTTTACTTTTGGTTTGGCGTGAAATGCTATACCAAGCCCTGCAAGGTTCAGCATCGGGAGGTCATTGGCACCATCACCTACGGCTACCACCTGCTCGAGGTGTATATCTTCCTTAAAAGCTATTTTTTTCAGCATTTCCGCTTTCTTCTCACCATTCACAATTTCACCGATATGTTTTCCTGTGAGTTTACCATCTTTTATTTCAAGATCATTCGCATAAACATAATCTACACCCAGCTTATGCTGAAGGTATCGACCGAAATAGCTGAAACCTCCCGATAAAATAGCCGTTTTGAAACCATACTTTTTCAATGTTCGGAATAGCTTTTCAGCACCTTCGGTTATGGGCAGGCTATGTGCAATATCTTCCATCACACTCTCTTCCAACCCTTTAAGCAAGGCTACCCTCTGAATAAAACTCTCATTAAAATCGATCTCACCACGCATCGCCTTTTCTGTTATTTCTTTAACCTTATCGCCCACTCCGTTACGTTTGGCAAGTTCATCAATAACCTCAGTCTGAATCAGGGTACTGTCCATGTCGAAACAAACCATACGCCGGTTACGCCTGAAAATATTGTCTTCCTGAAATGCAATATCGGCACCGGTCAATTTGGATATCTCCATCAGCTCTTTTCTAAAAGCTGTTTCATCCACAGGATTTCCCCTCACTGAGAACTCAATACTTGATTTCGAACTGTCATCGATATTATCAAGCTTAGGACGTCCGGTAAGGCGGGTAATAATGTCAATATTTAATCCCTGCCTGTAAATGACCTCAGTAAGCTTCGACAGTTGTAAAGCTGTTGTCTGGCGTGAAATAAGTGTAATTATATAACGTTTTTTGCCCTGATGTCCTACCCATTCGTTGTAATCATCCTCGCTTACAGGGGTAAATTTTATCTGAACATTTAATTCATACGACTTAAATAGCAGGTCTTTCAGAATCGGAGAAGACTCAATCTCTTTAGGTATACGAAACATTATACCAAGAGACAAACTGTCGTGTATTACAGCTTGTCCGATATCAAGTATCTGAACATCATATTTTGATAAAATATCGGTAAGTGATGAGCTGATTCCGGGCCTGTCCTCCCCGTTTATATTCAGCAAAATAATTTCATTGTCCATTTTCAGGTTAAATCTTCTTTTTTTGTTAATTCTGCATTATCCATAAAACACCGACAAATAAAGCAGCAAATCCTGCAACTCCGTTTATCCACTTCGAGATTGTGACTTTTCTGTGCTCTTCGGCAAAATTGCTTACATATCCCAGTATCATTGAGAACGATACCATTGCAACTATTGTACCTGCCGAAAAACCTATTAGGTACAGGGCCGACTGCCAGCTTGTTTCAAATGCAAGTGTGGGAAGCACACCCAGAAAATGTGACACTCCCGCAAGACCGTGAAGTATACCAATAGTAAGTGCAGCCCAGTAAGTTTGTTTGCTTTTTTCCTTATGAGGATGTGCGTGTGCTTTAGTTTCTTCGTGTGAGTGGCCGTGATTATGTATAAATGCATTCCCCTCTTCGTCTACGTGCAGATGCTGATGTTCGTGATAAGTTACACGATTCATTTTCCACAAACGGTAAAATGCCCAGAAACCGATAAGTATCAGCATAAATCCGACCAGCTGTTCGCTATGAGCCGAAATAAGCTCAACAGGAATATACTCTTTAAAATAGATGAACAGCACTCCTATTATCATCATTCCGGTTATATGGCCTATTGCCCACGACAACCCTACCATCCAGGACCTCAGTTTACTGTTCAATGCTATGGGTGCCACCGCTGCCAGATGATCAGGTCCTGCCAATACGTGCAGGAATGCAGCAAAAAGACCAAAAAGAAAAGGGTAATGAATGAATGTTTGTTCCATATCAACAGTTTAGGTTTGCAAAAGTAACACAAAAATATTAATCAGATTATTTCACAAAGCTATTAAACACAACTTGTTTTTTATACAACCTAAATAAGAATCATTCTTTATAATTTATACAAAAAGAATATCATATATTTACAATACCGTTAAAATTAAACATTATAATATGAACGATCAGGCAAAAATTGAAAGAGTAATACGGTTAATAATTTTACTCTCCAAACATTTCGGACTGACCATTAAAGAAATTGCAGATAAACTGGAGGTATCAGAGCGTACTGCCTACCGGTATATTGAAACCTTCAGGAATGCAGGTTTAATAATTGAAAAAAATAAAAACGGTTTCTTTAAACTTGAAAAAAATAACCCTTACAATAAAGAATTAAACGATTTGCTACATTTTTCCGAAGAAGAATCTTACATCCTGCAAAAAGCTA
>JAADEM010000115.1 GCA_013153405.1 Chlorobiota bacterium | reverse complement strand
CGGAGTGACGGAACGGTAAGCGTCGAATGAACGAAAAAATAAAAATTCGCGATAATTCGTGCAATTAGCGGTTTCCCCAAAACCATCCGTGCCTATCCATGTAATCCGTGGTTTCTTTTTGAGGAACTGATAAATTGAAAAAAGAATTCGTGTAATTCGCGTAATTAGTGGTTCCAACAAAAATAATCTGTGCCAATCCGTGAAATTCGTGGTTTAATGTTCCGGTGCTCTGCACCTCGTTGAGGAATTGATGAATCGAGGAAGTGTATCATCCACGAATAGACACGAATTAACACTAAAAAATCATTCGCGTCAATTCGTGTAATCCGTGGTTCCTTGTTGAGGAACTGATAAATTGAAAAAAGAATTCGTGTAATTCGCGTAATTAGTGGTTCCAACAAAAATAATCCGTGCCAATCCGTGAAATTCGTGGTTTAATGTTCCGGTGCTCTGCACCTGTGGGGTGTTTGGAATCCTTTTTCTACAAATATTGGCGGTGCGCTGCACCTTATTTTTTCGAGGAACTGAGAAATTAAGAAATCGGGGAATTGTTAAAGCTCCGTAGGAGCGGCATATTATTGCTCCGATTGTAAAATTGGGGTTTAAAAGAGTTGTATATGTTACACACACCTTATTCAAGACCTTGCCGTTCTGAACGAAGAGAATGAACGGCAAGCGTCAAACGTACCAAAAATAAAATTCGCGATAATTAGCGTTATTAGCGGTTTCTTCAAAAACATCCGTGAAATCCGTGGTTTAATGTTTCGGTGCGCTGCACCTTATTGAGGAATTGATGAATTGGGGAATTGTTTATTAGCTCTGTGGGAGCGACATACTATTGGAGGATGTCCAAAAAGTAAATTACCCACGTCATTGCGAGGAGGAACGACGAAGCAATCTCTTGACTTTCAAAGCTTGTGAGTTTTGAGAATCCTTCACTCCGTTCGGAATGACGACTTTTGGGACATCCCCATTAAAAGAGATAATATATTTAGGGTTTGGCGGATTTTTGCGGCGAAGCTTGCAAAAACTGTGACAAACCCCGGGCTCTCGCCAATTGGGGGATAACAAAAAGAGCAGGCAACCTGTGTCATCTGCTCATTAAAAATATTGGTATTATTAATTACTTAAAGCTTTCAGCCACATTATAGGTATAGGTTTTACCCGGTTCTGTGTCCTGAGATATCAGGTAACCGTTGTAGCGTACATTCAGTTTGTTGCCCGACAGTGACTTAATACTGACAGTTTCAAGCTTGCCATCTTTCCACATCATCGAAACTTCAAAGTTACCGCGGCCTTTGATGCCCGATATATCTCCATCGGCCCACTCTTTGGGAAGGGCAGGAAGAAGGTCAAGAATAAAGTTTCCGTCCTTGTCTTTCATATGCGACTGCAGCAACATTTCGGTTATGCCTGCCGTACCACCGAAGTTACCGTCGATCTGGAACGGTGGGTGGTTATCGAACAGGTTGGGCTTGGTTGATTTGCGCAGAAGTGCCAGTACGTGGTGATAGGCAGTTTCCGGCTGGTGCAGGCGGGCAAAGAAGTTGATTATCCATGCACGGCTCCATCCGGTGTGTCCTCCGCCGTACTTAAGGCGTTTTTCTATAGTTCTAGCAGCTGCTTCGTACAGTTCCGGTGTTTCCGGTGTAATTTGAGCAAGAGGGTAGAGGCCCATGAGGTGCGACATATGACGGTGTCCAGGTTCCCACTCTTCATAGTCCTTTATCCACTCCATAATGGTGCTGTCTTTTCCTATTCTTACCGGCGGAATTTTTGCCCTTATCTCTTTCCATTGTTTTGTCAGGTCGGCATCTACTCCGAGTATTTCGGCAGCTTCTATACAGTTGTCGATGTGTGCCATCAGTATCTGGTTGTCGATGGTGGGGGCATAAGTAAGCTGGTTTGGTTTATTGCTTCCCGGAAGCTTGTATGCATTCTCCGGCGACATACTCGGGTTAGTAACAAGGTAACCGTCCTTTTCGATAAGGAAATCACTTACAAACTGCATTGCCTCTTTCATTACCGGGTATGCTTTATTTTTGAGGTAAGCTTTGTCGTTAGTAAATTCAAAGTGACGCCAAAGCGGGAAAGTCATCCATACACCGCTTAACGGAGACATTCCCCAGCGCATATCCGCATTGGGTGCTGTTTTGCCAAAGATATCGGTTGCGTGGTGCATAGTCCAACCGTTGCATCCGTACATTTTTTTTGCAGTTACCTTTCCCGGTTCTGTCCATTGGTTTACAAGGTCGGTCAGGGGAAGTGCAGTTTCTGAAAGGTTACATATCTCTGCCGGCCAGTAGTTCATCTGCAGATTGATGTTAGTATGGTAGTCAGAGTTCCACGGTGCTTTAATGTGGCCGTTCCATATACCCTGAAGGTTGGCAGGCAGTTTTCCGGGTTTACGAGAGGAACCCATCAAAAGGTATCTTCCGTATTGGTTATAGAGAGTTACCAGTTCCGGGTCTTCAGCACCTTTTTTTACGGCGTTCAGCCGTTTGTCGGTGGGTATTGTATCAAGGTTATTACCGCCAAGGTTGAATGAAACCCTGTTGAAAATGGCAGAGTGGTCGGCGATGTGAGCTTGCTTTAATGAGCTGTATGTTTTCTTTCCTGCCTTTGCAATAATGTCATTGCAGGTTTTTTCCGGATCGATGCTACGATCGAAGTTGAGCATTTCAAGATTGTAGTCGGTGGCGGCAGTCAGTAGCAGGGTTATCTCGTCTGCATTTTCAACGTTCAGTGAGCTTCCTTTGGCTGTGATGTTTCCACCTTTGTTCTCTGCCGTAAGTTTAGCAGCAAATTTCATATCTTTTCCGCCTGGGCCCATCTCTTTCGACGGTTCGTCTATTATCTGGCCTTTCATCCAAAGTGTTTTGTCCTGAGCAGTGACTTTAGCATCTCTTGGCCGGGTCATTGTTATTTCAGCGTTAATGCTTCCCGGCTTGTCGGCTGTAATGTGTACCACAATTACATTATCAGGTGCTGACACAAATACCTCTTTGGTGTATTTTACACCATCGATGGTATAAGTGGTTGTTGAAATTCCGTCGTTCAGACACAGATCACGGCGGTATTCTGTAAGCCGGCCTTTTGTTGAAGGTGTAATGTACAGATCGCCGAATGTCTGATATGATCTGAAACGCGGGGGAACACTTAGAAGACTTTTGTTGCCGAGTTTGTATGCTTTGTCAATCTCTTCATTAAAAATGTACTGGCGTATTTTAGGCAGGTCTTTTAAAGCATTAGGGTTATTGTTGTCAAACTTTTTCCCGGCCCATAAGCTTTCTTCGTTGAACTGTATATGTCCGGTTTCCGGGTCACCGAAATCCATTGCTCCCATTCGTCCGTTTCCGGTTGGGAGTGCATCATCCCAGACTTTTGCCGGCTTGTCGTACCACAGGTGAAGCTTTTTCTCCTGTACTGTGTTTTGCGAACAGGAAGAAAAAACTGTAATAATAAATAAAAATACTAAGAGCTTTGTGTTTTTCATTTATGTAAATTTCAGAGTTTTAAAATGTATTTTGTGTTTGTAAGAATTATTCTATGGCACTGACTTTAATTGTCCAGGCGTATTTTGACGGAGGATTGTTCCTTACATCAGCAGGGATAGTTACAACAAATCCGTCGCCATCAATTTTCCATTTAAGCTTTTTGGAATATCCCAGTATTGTTACTTTAGCTCTTTTTGCCGGCTTGTGTGATGTTATCTTTATCTCAGAAGGCATTTTGCTTTCGTCTTCCCTGGCAAGGTAAATGAAGTAAACGGTTCCGTCGTCCTGTTTTGTCATACAAATGTTGTTTTCCTTGTAAGGAGCGATTGGACGGCTGTTGTAAATAGCTTCACTGTTTATTTTCATCCAGTCAGCGTATTCATTTAGCAAATCATAAGCACCCTGTTGCCACGTACCGTCGGGTCCGGGGGCAATGTTAAGCAGCAGGTTTCCGCCTTTGGCTACTACATCAACAAGAGTGTGGATACCTTCGCGTCCGCTCATATATTTTGCATTAGGTGTGTACGACCAGCCGCCGCCTGATATTATACATGATTCCCAGGGATAAGGAAGAGTTTTATCCGGCACACGGTTTTCGGGTGTGAGATAGTTTTGATTTATTCCGTGAACAGCTCTGTCAACGACAATCAATCCGGGTTGTTTTTCTCTCATTTTCTTCACAATTTCATCCATCCGTATATCCTGGCTCACTATCTTGTTTTTCAGGAAACCAGTTTTGTTTTTTTCCAGTTGTTTATCATACCAGCTTGTGATGGCATTATGAGAACTTTTTGCCACCCAGCCGCCATCGAGCCATATGATATCCATTTTACCGTAATCGCTCATAAGTTCCAGCATCTGATTATGGGTAAATTCCACATATTTTTCCCATTTGTCGGGATATTCGGCCGGGTCATAGTTTACGTTACGATCGAGAGGTGGGAAGTACGGATCCCAGTAATACGGAGTATTCCAGTCGGGTTTTGAGAAATATGCACCAGTCCACAGGCCTTTTGCTCTGAAAGCATTAAAAATCTCCTTTGCAATATTTGCTTTGGGGTTTGTATGGAACGGGCATTTATCTGATGTCACTTTGTAATCGGTGTATTTTGAGTCGAACATGCAAAATCCGTCGTGATGTTTGGTAGTGAATATAACATATCTCATTCCGGCATTTTTGGCAGCTTCAGCCCATTTTGAAGGATCAAATTTTACAGGGTTAAAAGTTTTTTGAAGGGCTTCATACTCTTTTTTGTATTCAAAATAGTTGTCGGGATTATTGCCCTTGGTACGTTTACACCATGGGTAGTCTTCAGGACAAAGAGACCATGATTCAACTATTCCCCACTGGCTGTACGTTCCCCAGTGCATTAAAAGTCCGAATTTAATATTTTGCCACTCTTCAAGTTTTTGTAATACCAGAGGGTCGGTTTCAGGGACATATCGCTCACTTTCGTAGATTGCCTGCCCTTGTGCCATTTGCGATGCAATGACAATGAAAAGTAATAAAAACAGTTTTTTCATTTTAATTATAAATTGTTTTTTCAAAAGGTTTTTATTTAGATGTTAGCCAGTCTTTGGCTGTGTTAATATTTTCAAATGAGCGGATATTTCTTCCGGTAATTTTCATAATTCCGTTGTAGACAAATTGTTGAAGACCTGAAAGACCTATTACTGCACTCGATTTTATATGAGGTTTATTTTTTTTAATAAAATCGGAAAAGAGCTCTTTTATTTCTGAGTTAAAATGCATGTTTTTCAGGTTAGTCAGTGTAATTAATGAATGTTCAGGCTGGCTTCTTATGTATTCTGCACTTTCTGAAATCAGATTTTTAATATCGGTTAATTCTTTCATTTCTGAGAAATCCATATAAAAAATGGGTTTTCCGTTGTGGATTAAGAGTTGAGGTTTACGCATTGGTTAAATGTATTTATAGTAACAGATTAAATTTACATTATGAAAGTAATATATTTGTGTTTTAGATAAAAAAGAAAAAAAGAAAAGCTGCCAATAAATTGACAGCTTTTTATATATCTGAACATTTGTACTACCTGCGTTTTTTTGCCTGCTGTTGTTGTTGCTTTTGCATCTCTTCCAGACGTTGCTGGAATTTTGATTTTTTCTTGGGTTTTTTCTTGTTTGCCTCAAGTTTTGCAAGCAGCGCTTTTTCATCAACAAAACTACGGATAAGAAGAGTTTGTCCGATGGTAATAAGTGTTGAAATGAAGTAGTAGTAACTCAAACCTGCAGCATAATTGTTGAAGAAGAACAGGAACATAATAGGCATCATATACATCATTCCTTTCATTCCCGGCATTTGCTGACTTGTTTGTGTCATCTGCTGGTTAATGTGTGTGTAAATCAGGTTTGTTGCGGTCATAAGCAGCACGAATAAGCTGACATGATCGCCGTAGAACGGGATGTTGAACCCGAGATCGAGTATCGAGTCATACGATGAAAGGTCATGTGCCCAAAGAAAACTCTTTTGTCTCAGTTCAATTGATGCAGGGAAAAACTGGAACATTGCAAACAGAATAGGCATTTGCAATAGCATTGGCAGACAACCGCCCAGCTGGCTGACTCCGGCTTTACGGTAAAGTGCCATAACTGCCTGTTGTCGTTCCATGGCCTTCTCTTTAGGTATTTTTTCATATATGGCATCAACCTGCGGTTTCAGCACCCGCATTTTTGCAGTTGACATATACGACTTATAAGTAAGGGGGAACAGAAGCAACTTGATGAAAATGGTAAGCAGTAGTATTATGATACCATAATTGTTGATATATTTCTCAAGAAAATGAAAGACTTCAATGACACCCAGGTTTATGTAGCGGAGGAATCCCCATCCAAGGTATACCAGTTTTTGAAGGTCAATATCCTTGTAAGCTTTTAGAATCTTAAAGTCGTTTGGTCCGAAATAAAAGGAGAATGTTGTTGTTTTTGTGCCTTCAAACGGAATACTCAGGTAACTTGTTGCTGTCATAATTACCCGTTCTTCATCTTTGGGGGCTTCTACTTTTACGGCACCGTTAAGGAAATATTCGTCGGCAATGAATGCACTTGAAAAGAACTGGTCTTTGTATGCAATCCACTTAATTTTTGTAACAATATCCTCGTCGGTAGTTTTTGCATTAATGTGATCGACTTCGTCCTGATAATATTTATAGTAAACTCCGGCGTAACGTCTTTCGAAGCTGGGGCTTTTTTCCTGTGCGGGAACTTCTACTTTCCACTCCATCTCCAGGCCACCGCGGCGTGTGGTTATAATTTTGTCGAGGTTCTTGCTTTCGATGGCATATTTTATCATGTATCCATCTTCTGGCAATTCATAACTGAAAGCAAGTGAGCCTTCGTTACCGGCATTAATTATAAAATCTATTTTATTGCCGTTTTGTTTTGGAGTAAAATAAAGATCATTGGTATGAAATACCCTGTTGTTGTATGTAAAAGTAAAACCGAACCTGTTCTGATCACCGCTGAACATAATCAACGGTTTCTGATCAAATGTTTTGTAATTTTTAAGTTCAACTGAGTAGATACGGCCTCCTTTAGTTGAGAATGTAACTTTAAGCTCTTTGTTTTCGAGGGTGATGAATTCGTTTGTTCCCTTGGAAGCATCAGCAAAAAGACCGTACCGTTGTATAAGTTCATCATGAAGTTTTGTAGAGTCTTTGATTTCGGCAATAACGGTATCTTTCTCTTCTGCCTGTGCCACATCCTTAGCCTGCTCGGCTTCAAGCTTTGCCAGTTCAACCTTACGCAGAGAGTCGCGTTGTCTCTCTATTTGCCTCAGTTGTTCTTCGGTGGGCTTGTTCATCCACCAGAAAAAGCCGAGTATGATTGTTATGAGTATTATTCCTGTTATTGAATTTCTGTCCATAGGTGTGATTTTATGGTTAAATTGTTAAAGTGCTACAGTGTTAAAGTGTTGTATTGTTGTTAATAGGTTTCTTTGTCCTCCGGGTATTAACTTTTACTCCTTTTTATTTTTTATTGCTGCTTTTACAAATGAAAGGAAAACAGGATGCGGGTTCAGAACAGTACTGCTGTATTCGGGATGGAACTGAACACCTACAAACCAGGGGTGTTCAGGTATTTCCATTATTTCAACAAGACCTGTTTCAGGATTATGTCCCGATGCTATCATTCCTGCTTTTTCATATGCGGGCAAATACTCATTGTTAAATTCATAGCGATGACGGTGACGTTCTTCTACCAAATCTTTATTGTATGCTTCGTAAGCTTTTGTTCCTTTCTTGATTTTACATTCGTATGCACCCAGTCGCATTGTTCCGCCCATATCTGTAACGTTCTTTTGATCCTCCATAAGGTCAATGACAGGATAAGGAGTATGAAGCTCCATTTCGGTTGAATTGGCTTCCTGATATCCAAGAACATTGCGTGCGAATTCAATTACTGCACATTGCATTCCCAGGCATATTCCCAGAAATGGTATTTTATTTTCCCGGGCATACTTAACTGCAGTTAATTTTCCTTCTATCCCTCTGTGACCAAATCCCGGAGCAACAAGAATACCGTCAAGACCACTGAGTTTTTCATCAACTGTTTTATGATTTATCTGTTCCGAGTGAATCAGATGTAATTTAAGTTTTCTGTCGTTGTAAGTGGCAGCATGAGTAAGTGCCTCAATTATGGATTTGTATGCATCGGCCAGTTCAACATATTTTCCTACAAGACCAATATTTACTACCTCTTTGGCATTTTTCAGCTTGTCAAGGAATGTTTTCCACTCTTTTAATTCAGGCTTATTGTCTATCGGAAGATTCAGTTTTTTCATCACTGTTTCGTCAAGTCCCTCTTCCTGCATTTTTACAGGAACTTCATATATTGTGGATACATCAATAGACTGAATAACCGATTTAATATCGACATTACAGAAAAGTGCAACTTTTTTGCGGATGTCCTGATTAAGCTCTTTTTCTGTCCTGAGAACAATAACATCGGGCTGTACACCGGTTTCGAGTAGTGCTTTTACAGAGTGCTGAGTGGGTTTTGTTTTCAGTTCACCCGAAGCTTTTAGGTAAGGTACAAGAGTAAGGTGTATGACTATTGCCTGGTTTGGTTCAAGTTCCCATTTCATCTGACGAACCGCTTCGATGTAAGGAAGCGATTCAATGTCTCCTACCGTACCGCCTATTTCGGTTATAACCACATCGAAATTGTGTTTTGTTCCGAGTATTTTTATGTTTCGTTTAATTTCATCGGTTATATGAGGTATTATCTGAACTGTTTTACCAAGGTAATCACCGCGTCGTTCTTTATTTATAACATTCTGGTAAATACGTCCGGTTGTAACATTATTGGCCTGTGATGTGTGAACATTAAGAAAACGTTCGTAATGTCCGAGATCAAGGTCGGTTTCAGCTCCGTCAACTGTAACATAGCACTCGCCATGTTCATAAGGGTTGAGAGTTCCGGGGTCTACGTTCAGGTATGGGTCAAGTTTCTGAATGGTCACTTTGTATCCTCTTGCCTGTAAAAGTTTAGCCAGCGATGCAGAGATTATACCTTTGCCCAGCGATGAAGTAACACCTCCTGTTACGAAAACATATTTTGTATCTGACACTATATCTGTGGTTTTAGTAAGTTTGAAACAATAAATTAATCCGCTTGAAAATTTTAAGGTACAAAGGTAGAAAATTTGATGCAATTACGATAACAGAGTTTGATTAATTTAAGAGTACAGGATGTGTTTGCTTTATACATATAACAATGTATGGAACATGTTAAAGCTTATCCCGGTCAAGGGGATTTTCTGCTCTTTCAACTTCTTTTTTCACACCAAACTCCTTCATGAACTTTTTGAGTTTACTTTCAGGCGAAATCATGTAAATGTAAGATTTCGTTCCAAAACCGGCTCTAATCTTTCTGTCATCGGGTTTTGATTCTCTGATGTTACTGTTAAACTCTGGAATGGATGACAGGATGTACATAACTCCGTTTTTGTATGAGAAGAAGAACCATGTCTCTTTATCTGCTTCAAGATACATTTCGAAAATACTACCGTTGCGTCGGGGTGTTATTTCTGTTTTTACTTTTACTTTTTGGTTCAGCGAGAAGTTTTTAATGAAGGAAAGGTCAGCATCGCAGTCGGCTTGATAGCACTTCTTTGTTTTATTCCATTCGAGTTGGATGTTGCTGAACATAAGAGTATTGGCAATCTCTTCCGGAAGTGATTCAACCTCGCCTAACATTGAGCGTTTACTTACTGCTTTGTCGGCCTGTTTGGGGCCAATCAGTTCAGAGGCTCTTCTTCTGAATATTTTATCGTTAAAGTTTGATGTTTTGGCTGAAGAGTTAACTATGGATGTGTAAAATAATTCTACGGTTTTCGGATCAAGGAAAAAGTCGATACCCATCATTGCAGACAGAGATATTTCGTTTTTATTTCTGTCGTCGGTGATGGTACCTGAAGCAGTAACTTTAACCTGGCCCAGATCAACACCAAGATTTAGTAATCCTTCTCCAATAATACTGCATTCGTTTTCTGCAAATCGCAGTATGGAACCTACAGAGTCAGGATGCTGAATTTTTGAAAGCTGAGCAATTTCAAAAGAACTGTTATCATCATTATAAACAAGGAATCCGTTAGCATCAATTATTGGAATATCGCTGTAATACGAACGTCCTTCCAGGAACGAACTGTAAATGTGCACAGAATCTTTAGTAAGGAAGAAGTTGTGATAAATTTTGTCCCTGTTCAGATTTATTGGTTCTTCATCAACCGGAATTTTTACATTGTTTGGATCAATAACGGAACTGAATTTCAGATAAGATTTCGGTCCTTTGTTGCTGCACTTATGCAACATCTGAACACCACCGTCGAACAGAAGAAATTTTCTGTCAGCCCTGAAGTCAACTTTGCCTTTGTATGCAAAATGAGAGTTAAATGTAAACATTGTGTAATCGTTTATTACACCTTTGGCTGTTGTAACTCTGTTTTTCTTATCGGCTGATATTTCGTGGAATGATATTTTAAAAACCTTATTGTCTCCGTTTACAAAGTCATAACTTCCATAACCTGAATATTCATATCTTCCCGCAATTGTAACGTGTGAGTCATATATAGTGTGAGTGAATGTAGCAGTGTCACCAAGTTCAATGGTTGTACTGTCAAGAGGGTCCATTGCTGCATTCTCGCGTATTGTAACAATACCGTTTTTCAGAAAGATGTTTGCATCGGCCACTTTTATGTTTTTAACCTCTTCGGCTACAATAAGCTTCTTGTCCATGTCGTACTCGGCAATAGGCACATAGAACTGGAGTGAATCCTGTTTTTTGTGAGTTGAGATAAACAGGTTACCTTTTGAACCGCGGGCTCCCATATATATCTTGTTGAGGTCCATGTTCCATGAGAATTTTGTAATGATTGACATATACTTGTTGTCCTCAAAATTAACAGGTTCGCCTGCACCCATTGATGTAAATACACCTTCACGGGTTTGAAAGTCTACATTTGAGGAGATGAGGTTTGAAGTAGAGAACGAAACAGCTTCTTCTGTTTCACCAACAAGTTTAAAACTTGACGAATCGGCAAAAATGGAATGGTCACCGAAGGAAATTCTCGGAGCCTTCAGGCTGGCTCTTAACATATAAAGCAGTCCGGAGCCTGTTAGACCGTCGGGAGTTATTTTAAGCTTACCGTTAAGTTGTGATTCCTTGTTATATAAGGTGAAAAATTCTTCGCGGGTGGCAGCATTAAGTTCGTCGCGGAACGGGAAATAATTTATCTGAACATATTTTGCCTGAACATCGGGATATGTAACTCCTTCTGTTTGTTTTTCGACAGTGAAGTCGTTGGCCAGTCCGGTAACTTCATCGTGTAAGAACAAAAAGTCGTCAGAACTGCTTGTAGAGTTAAGATAAGAAAGTATACCGTTACCTCTCAGGCCTTTATCGCTCATGTCAATGGTGTTGGTAAATACAGCTTTGCCACCGTAAACAGGATAACCTTCGGGAGGTGTTTTTCTCCTGAATCCCAATGAGAAATCATGACGTATAGTCAGCTTCTCTTTAAAATCGGGGAAGATATTGGAAACAAATGTTCCATCGAAATTAAAGTTCTGTTTTTTCAGAGTATTAATACTGTCCATTTCAAACGGCTCGAGGGTAAAATAGAACTTTTCCGGATCATACGATTCGTTGCCTATCTTTACATTGTTAAAATGAACAAACGACTCTTTGGTACTTTGAAGAATAGGATACTGAGCATTATTTTTTCGTCCTGATTTGTTGTCGGGTTCATCAATTAAAAGGTTTCCTGAAAGGTTTGATATAGGATTGTGTACAGTTTCCAATACCGGTTGCCCGAAATAATCAAGCTCGCCGGTTTCAACTTTCATACGAAGTGAGTCGATATTTTTCATCTCTATTTTGAAATCTTCGTATGAGAACCTGAAGCCGTCGCCGTACAGATTTAGCATTCCGGCATTAATTACTCCGTCGAAATTAAAATTACGGTTTTGTTTAAGAACTATCTTTTTGAACTTTGGAAAAAAGACAACGTTCTGATGGTCGCATATTGAAATTGATGAAACGCCATTGAGTTTCAGGTCATAGTTTTTAAGGTCAAGCTGAGCATTGGGAACATTGGCGGGAGTACTGGAATTGAATCGGATAACATCATAATCTTTTTTTCCGAGTCGGAAAAGCAGGTAATCGTAAAGGTGTTGTCTTATTTCAATTACATCGGTATTTACATTGTAACCTATAAAACCGAAAAAAGACAGATTCATTATCTGTTGACGTATCTGATGTTCAGGTAAACCAAGGAACTGGGCATACTCTTTAGCCGTAAACGGAGCTCCGTCATAAAATTTTGCACAATTCTTAAGCCCCTGTAGCGGATGAATGGCGTCCATCCCCTGTAACCGGTTGTAAAATTCTTCGCGGAAATAACTAAGAGATTCAAAGAATGCCAGGTTCTCGGCCGATCCTTTAATCATTCTCAAATCCATCCAGGGTTCGCCCATCTTCCACCGTATAAGTTCAACGTCCATGCTGATATTGTGATATGTGTTGAAATACGGGCTTTGTGCGATTCCTTCTCCGTTACGTATAAGGAATATCTCATTGGTTTCGGCCATATACTTAAAAAGAAGTCCGGGATGGTATATGAATGCCGAATCGAGTCGAATGTATATCTCAGTGTCGTTACTGGTTATTCTGTCTTTCAGCAACGAGAAAAACATTGATTTAGCAGTAATAAAAACAGTATCGTTGCGGTAAATGGTAATCGTTGCAGGATTTTTACTGGTTCCTGAACCCAGAAATTTTGCTCCGTTCTGGGAAAATCCACCTTCGTAATCTATGTTCGGATGAATTCTTTTAATTTGAAATCGCTGCTCATAAGAAGTAAACTGAGGGTAAATACTGCTCGACGGCTTATGAATCACCATTACTTTGTGTTTCAGTTTTCCTTTTAAAGGATAGTTAAAGTAGTACTTGTTGTAGAATTCTACACTATCGATGGTGAAATAAGCTTTGTTCATTGCCAGTTCATACTCATTGAAAGTGGCATAAACCTTATCGGCAGGAAAGCCTGAGCGTTGCCATGTTATACGACCTTTGTTTCCTTTCCATAACTGTTTTTCAGGGAATAAGATACCCTGTGTATCATAAATTACAATACTGTCGTTTTTCGATCGGCAGACTATATTGTTTTTACCAAATTCAATGGAGAAATTATTATTGTCGTACCTGAAAGTGATATCATTTGTATTATATATCCATTTAACCGAAGGTGTGGAATATATCTCGTTGTTTTCTATCAGTCCTCTGGTTAAACGCATCTGTTTTATGGCATTACGCAAAGGCACTCTTCTGGCTTTCAGCAAGTCGGAAATATATGAGTGCCAGATATTAAAGTTTTTATCTCTTTGTTCTGATTTGTAAAATGCAATTACGGTTTTAAGGTAAACTTCATAATCGGGATAAGGACGGGCACGTTTTACGGCCATCAGATTACAAGTTTCGATTATTAGTTTTTTTATCTCCTGGCTTGTGGAGGGATCATTCCAGAAAAGGGCAATGTTTTCGGAAAATTCTTTTCCTTGTTTTTTACCGGCAGCAGCAATAAAACGTTCTTCTATCTGCTCTAAAAAAGCATCCGGGTCTTCAGGGAATTTATTTACCTGAGACAAAACCGGAATTGTCAGATAGAAAATCAGGAATATAGAAAGGATACGTTTCAGCATCTACCGTAGAGTGTTAATCTTTTTATGAAACAAATATGTTTTTTTTATTACATTTTTCTATACGATGAAGATACCCAATTGTTATCACTTTTGATAAAAAGATTTTTCAGGCCGTGTTTTTTTGCTTCTTCATTGATTATGTTCAAGTCATTTTCGTAGAATCCACTGAGTATGAGTTTGCCGTCTTTTTTTAGTGATGTGGCATATTTTCCTATATCATTCAGTAATATGTTTCTGTTTATATTGGCAAGTATAATGTCATATGGTTCTGTTTCGATACTTCCGGCATCTCCATGTATGATTTTCACATTGTTGATGTTATTCTTTTCACAATTCTCTATTGCATTATTATAAGCCCATTCTTCAATGTCGATTCCCGTAACCTGCGAGGCTCCTCTCATTGAACATAAAATACTCAGAATACCTGTTCCGCATCCCATGTCTAACACTCTTTTCCCGTTCATGTCCTCTTCGAGTATGAACTTCATCATTAAGCTTGTTGTTTCGTGATGTCCGGTTCCGAATGCCATTTTCGGGTCTATAACTATATCGTATTTTATATTTTCTTTTTTGTGATGGAACGAGCCTCTTATCATTACTTCATTGTCTATTATAATAGGGTTAAAGAAGTTTTCCTCCCATGTTTTGTTCCAGTTTTGTTCTTTTATTGATTCTGTTTTTGTTGATATTTTTATATTCCCGAACGGAACAAAAAGGTCATCCAATATATTTTTGCTGAAAAGATTTGATGGAATATATGCTTCAAAGCCGTTGTCTGTATCTACAAAACTTTCAAATCCTGATTCGCCAAGTTGTGCAGTTAATATTTCTCTGGCTTCCGGTATAACCGGATTAAGTGTAAAAGTTACTTTTATGTAGTCCATTGTTTCTGTTTATATTCATTCGGATACAAATATAACCAGTAAAGGCTGAATATAAATATTCAGAGTTAATCATTGTTGTTTAACGGAAGTATGAAAATGAATTTGGAATATACTCCGACTTCTGATTCAACCCATATTCTGCCTCCAAGGTGTTCAATGATTTTTTTGCTGATAGCCAGTCCTAATCCTACACCTGAATGATGTTTTTCTGTTTTCATTTCAACTTTTCTGAACCTGTCAAATATTATTTCTTTTAGTTCTTCGGGGATTCCCGGTCCTGTATCGGATACATATACTTTTACAAACTTTTTGCCATTTTCAGTATATCCTGTGATACCGGTTTCAATAGTGCCGTTTTCCATGAATTTATAGGCATTCTCCATCAGGTTTCTCATTACCTGCTTTATTCGTTCCGGATCGGAATAAATCTCAGAATAGGCTTCAGCAGCAGAGTAATTTTCAATAATCTTTATGTTTCGGTAATGATACTTTATTTTATAATTTTCAACTACCGATGAAACAACATCTTTTATTATAAAGTTTTCTTTTCTGATATAAATATTTCCTGATTCTATCTGACTAATATCAAGTATGTCGTCAATTAGTACAAGTAAAGCTTCACTGTTTTCTTTTATGTATTCTATGTATTTTTCCTGTTCTTCTTTTGTTATTTCCGGAGTATTCAGAAGTGTGGAAAAACCGATTATGGCATTCATCGGAGTTCTTATTTCATGACTCATGTTTGCAAGGAATGCAGTTTTGAGTTTTTCTGATCTTTCTGCTTTTTCTTTTGCAATTTCAAGGTCTTTAGTCCTGTCTTTCACCAGCTTTTCAAGCTCATCTTTATGTTTCTCAAGTTTATTTTTCTGATTAATTATTTTTTCATTCTGTACTTTTATCTCTTCCTGTTTCTCCTCTAGATATGCATTTGCTTCCATAAGTTCCATTGTCTTCTCTCTGACCACCTTTTCAAGTACACTTTTTTGTTTTTCCAGTTTGTAGGTTTTGTATTTATTATAAGAGAATATAAGAATAAGAATAAGTAAAATAACAGATGTGATAAACCATATGGTTTGGTAGAAAGGTGGCTTAATATCAATAATCAGCGATATTTCATGGTTACTCCAGTAATTATCGTTATTGGTTGCTTTAACTTTAAATTTATATGTGCCTGGAGGAATGTTTGTATAGGTTGCGGTTCTTTTGGTTCCGTTGAATATCCAATTATCATCAAATCCTTCAAGCATATAAGAATATGTGTTTTTTTCGGGAATGTTATAGTTCAGTGCTGTGAAGGTAAATGTTAAGGAGTTTTCATAATGGTTAAGGTTTAACCTTTGGGTGTATATTGGAGAGCGGTGTAGAATTTTTCTGTGATTTTTCTTTTGATATTCTTTTATAGGCTGATTGAGTATTTTTATATTACATAGTTTCAGTTTAGGTAAAAAAGTATTCATTCTGATACTGTCGGGATGAAAGTAATTAAACCCGTTAATTCCACCGAATAATAAATAGCCGGACGGCAGCTTTAGTGCTGCATTGCTATTGAAGGATGATGTTGAGATACCGTCAAAATTGTCGAAAAGTTTATATTCCCATGTGTGAAGACTTAGTTTAACAAGGCTTTCCCCCGAACTGAACCAGATGTTGTTGTTCTTGTCTTCTATAATTGAAAAAACATCCGTGCTTTTCAATCCGTTTTCCTTTCCGAGATGTCTGAACGCATTTGTATGGGGGTTGAAAAAGTTAAGTCCGTTTCTTGTTCCTGTCCATATGTTATCATCTGAATCCACAAATACAGTATATACATAGTTGTCAGACAATCCGTTTTTGGGGTTGTCTTTATTGTATGTAATTATTTGTGTGAATTTTTTTCTTTTTACATCAAACTTGCAGAGACCTCCTTCATTAGTTCCTATCCATAAGTTATTTTCAAAATCTCTGTCAATTGACAGGATTACATTTTTAGGTGTGTTTATGTTTGTAGGATACGGATAGAATTTCTCGGTTTTACCATTTTTTGTGTCCAGTAAAACCAGTCCGTTAAATGTTCCCACCCAAAGAAAACCGGAAGAATCGGGCAGGAGACATTTTATTGGGGTATGGTTTATGTATCTGTCTTTAAATTTAATGACTTCTCCTGTTTCCCTCTTAATCATACAAAGCCCGATATTGGTTCCGATAAAAACATTGTTGATGTCGTCTGTTAATGACATTATGTTATTACTTAATAATGCAGGAGTATGATGTTGATTATCTTGTATAAAAGAGTTGTTTGTCGGGTTAAATTCCCATATGCCGTAATTTCTGGTTCCGATACAGATCTTACATTTATCAAGATAAATAAAATTCTGAGTGTTAAACTCAAGTATGGAATCGGGAAGATCTTTGTAATCAAATGTTTTAAATCTGGGAACATATGGTGAGTATACATTAATTCCGTTTACGGTGGCAATCCAGGTCAGTCCGTCATCTTTTGTGAAGAGAATATCAGTAACCAGATTTGAGCTTAATGATGCGGAATTATCTCTTTCTTTTTCTATATGGTTAATTATTGAATCATTGTTGGCATTATATATATAAACCCCGCCACCGTATACTGCAATCCATATGTTTCCGTCGTGACCGGTAATCATTTTGTTTATGAATGACTCTTTGCCTGCAGTGAAACGGTTTATCTTATTTACGGGTTTAAAAGTCTCCGTTTTAGGGTTAAACGAGTAGAGTAAGCCATCCTGAAGTGCTACCAGAAAGTTGTTTTCGGAAGCTTTAATTACAGAGGATACTTTGTTCAAAGGAATACTTTTCGGATCATCAGGATTATTTTTGTATTGCTTAATATAACCTGTTTTTGTATTGAATTTGATCATCCCTGCACCCCATGTTGATATGTAAAGAGTGTTGTTGTCTTTTATGCAGATGTTTGCGATGACATTGCTCTCGTGCGATAGTCCGGGAATTCTGCTGAGGTCATATTGGTAAACAGAGTCTGTTTTTATATCTATTTTAAAAAGTCCGTATCCCCAGGTGCCGTACCAGATGTCTCCATTGTTATCCTGTAAAATTGTATAAACAGGTATTTCCAATGAATTGTTATCTTCAAAATATGTATATCTTTTAAAGTTTTCATGTTCGGGATTGTATTTGTTAAGTCCGTTGTATGTTCCTATCCATAAAGTTCCATCCCGGTCGGAAAAAAGTACTTTTATATGATCATTGCTAAGGCTTGTTTTGTCATTGTTGTCATGCTTGAACAACGTGGTTTCGTATCCGTTAAACCTGTTAAGCCCGGATGGTGTACTTACCCATATAAATCCGTCACCGTCTTTAGCTAATGAAGAAGTAACTACCTGACTTAATCCTTGCTCTGTGGTAATATGCCGAAAATAAAATTTATGATCTTTAGCTTCGGATGATGTAGGATATGTCAATAAAAGTATAAGGTTTATTAATGATAAACCTGTATATAATATATTTCCTTTTAATACAACCATCCTTATTTGTTAATGTGTTGTTATTTTATGATTATAACAACTTATTTGTTTTTAAGTTTTGTTATACGGAGCTTATTCTTTAAAGTTTTACAATTTTATTTTGTCTTTGTAATAGAAAACTAAAGAATAAAACGGTTGTAACATCTTTGGGTTAGTGCTGTTAGGGTAAAGAAAAACACCTGAAAATACCTAAAAAGTTTAATGGTATTTTTCAGGTGTTAAGCAAGATGTTAAAAATCTGTTAGAATGCAGTTATAATTCCGTGGAAGTCTTCAGCTTTAAGAGATGCTCCTCCGATAAGTCCTCCATCAACATCAGGATTAACAAAAAGTTCTTTTGCATTTGAAGGTTTACAGCTTCCACCGTAAAGTATTGAAGTATTATCAGCAACCTCTTGTCCGTATTTATCAGCTAGTGTTTTGCGGATAAATGCATGCATTTCCTGAGCCTGATCCGGAGTTGCGGTTTTGCCGGTTCCGATAGCCCATACAGGTTCATAGGCAAGTACCAGTTTTGAAAAGTCATCGGATGATAAGTGGAATAAAGCATTTTCTATCTGGCTTTTTACCACATCGAAGTGTTTTTCTGCTTCACGTTCTTCAAGTACCTCGCCAATACAGAAAATGGGAGTGAGGTTGTTCTCCAAAGCAAGATTAACTTTTTCTTTCAGTATCTCATCAGTTTCGCCGTAATATGCTCTTCTTTCACTGTGTCCGAGTATTACATAGTCTGCTCCGGTTGATTTAACCATGGCGGCTGAAACTTCACCGGTATATGCTCCGCTTGCTTTGTCGGCACAGTTCTGGGCCGATACACCTATTATGTTATTATCAACAATCTTTGCAACTTCGGTAAGGTGAATAAATGGTGTTGCTATAACTACTTCACAATTAGGCTTGTTTTTGCTTAATATTGAATTAAGTTCTTTTGCCAAATCAATACCTTCCTGTAAGGTTTTGTTCATTTTCCAGTTTCCTGCAACAATGTTCTTTCTCATATTTGTTTTGTTTTGAAATTAATAATCTAATGTTTTCTGTATAAAACAGTAACTGTCAGAATCAACAGTAATGCTGTAATTATAACAAATCGTTTCTCTTTTTGTAGTGTGCTTTCTTTTATTGTGTAAGACAGTGGGTTGTTTACAATGCCGGACGAAGGCAGATTAAAATAATTATATTTTGCAAGTATCGTTCCTTTGTTTAATACTGTAAGTCCGGGATTTCCTCTGTTTATTGTTTTTATCAGAACCTCATCGGCAAACAGATAGTTAAACATAGCTCTGTGTTTACTCTCAAATTTAACAATGTCTTTCATTAAAGAGCTTGTAACACAATAGAATTGTATTTTATTCTTTCTGCATTTGTTACTGATGTTTATCAGCTCCGAAACATTTTTCTTATTAAGAGTTGTAATATCAGGAACTGTCATCAAAAATACTGGAAATTTACTGTTTAATACAGTATTCGTCATGTTCTCGTCGGCATTGTTCGAGAGATAGAAATCTTTGATTGGAGGTTGATATCCCTCTTTTACCAGAATGCTTTTACTGTCGATAAACTGCCATGTTGTATCCTCGTAAGGATAATTATTTTCATTAAACTCTTTTCTTATTCCGTCTTTTTCCAGAATAAAAGTTGTTTTGTATTCAGCCTGTGGTGCCCCTTCCGGAATTTTCATTGCTTCGGATATGTTTGTTCCGGTTTTAAACGGCCTGAAATCAATAGGAGGCAGGTTTAAGTAGCTGTATATTGATATTCCTGTTGCAAAGATTACAGATATAAGAGTAATTATGTTTATTCTGGCTGAAGATATTGAGGTGGAGAATTGTGTACGATCCCTGAATATTATCCATGCGAACGGAAGGGCGATCAGATTCTTGTAAAAAGTTTGCCAGTTTGTTAGTTTTATGGCATCGCCGAAACATCCACAGTCTGAAACAGGATTAAAGATTGCCAGAAAAAAGGTAAGAACAGTGAAAAAAGCAATCATATAAAAAGCAACATATGAAAACAGTTTTACCCTGATGCCAGTAAGCAGATGAAATCCGGTAATGAACTCAATTGTAGACAAAAGAATGGCAAGGGGAAGTGCCATGCTTATCATAAAATCCATCCCAAAGGCTTCAAAATAGTCAGTGAGTTTTATGGAACCTCCTACAGGATCCACAGCCTTGACAAATCCAGAGAAAAGGAAAAGTAATCCAATTAATATACGGCTTATATGTTTCAGCATACTGTTTTATTTATTGTCGGGGTCGTCGGGAAATTCAATTTTTATCAGGGCAAAAACTGCATAATTGATTATATCGAGGTAGTTAGCGTCAATTCCTTCCGAAATTAGAGTTTTACCCTTTTTGTCTTCAATTTCTTTGGTTCGGTGAAGTTTCATCAATATCAGGTCGGTAAAAGAGCTGATTCTCATTTTCCTCCATGCCTCGTCGTAATCGTGATTTTTGTCCGACATAAGACTTTTGGCGGCATGCAGCTTTTCGAGGTACAATTTTAATGCCTGATCAGGATCCATCCCTGGCTTATCAGCAGGGCCCAGTTCAAGCTGTATAAGTCCCATTGCGGCATAATTGACAATACCTATGAATTCAGATCTGATACCCTCATTTACTTTTGTAACACCTTTTGTTTCAATGCTTCTTATTCGCTGAGCTTTTATGAATATCTGGTCGGTAACGGAACTGGGTCTGAGAATTCTCCAGGCTGTTCCGTAATCTTTCATCTTTTTTACAAAAATATCTTTGCAAACAGAAATTACGTGGTCGAATTGTTGGTCGGTTTTATTCACGCTGATAATTGTTTTATGACTCGCAAAAATACCAAAAATCTTTTTATTTAAGTTATAAAGAATGCATTCTGTAATAAAAACGGCTGTTTTTTAGCATAGCGCTAAAAAACAGCCGTCGGTTATTAAAAAAGTATTGTTATTTTTTCTTTTTGAAGGCCAGATATCCGCCAACAACAACTACAACACCTATAGCTACCCATACCAGGGTATTTGAATCTTCTGAAGGTTCCTGTGCTTCTTCTTCGGGATTATACAGCGGAGTTGCTTCTACATCAGCAGAAAGTGAATCTGCTGCTGCTGGATCCTGAGCTGATATGTTTCCAAATGGCAATGCTACAGCCATAAACATTCCAATAACCAATACTAATACTAACTTTTTCATAATTTAAATTTATTGTTTGTTATTATCTGTTTTATTATCCGATTCTTCAAGCATCTTAACAGCCGGTCTGTACCCCGGTTTTATTTTCAGGCAAACTTTCAGAACATTCACTGATTCATCAGATTGTTCTGTTTTTTTCAAATATTCCGCTAATTTAACATATGCTTGTAAATATTTATAATTTTCTTTCAATAAATGTTTTAAAGTTTTGATGCTCTCATTTGTCTGTCCTGCATTGAATTCCGCTTCAGCTTTGTAATACAGCGCCGGTTCATAGGCAGGCATTTTTTCCAGACAATTTTCAAATATATTTTTTGCTTCAGAATACTTTCCCATTTTAAGATAACATTTTCCAAGCTGTATAAAAGCTGTTTCGTTTTCAGGATAGTGTTTTATTACATTTTCGAGTAAAACAGCGGCAGTGTCATATCTCTCTTTCTCTATCAGACTGTATGCTTCCAGGTCTTTTTTTGTCTGTCTTTTCAAAACAGCACATACGGGAATTCCGTTCACATCAACTGTTAGTACTGTTCCTTCGGGAGGCCAGACATCAGGTGTCAAAGAATAGGGTTGCATGTATGCGGCAGTAATAATGTTAAAATCCCAGTCTTTTGCATATTTGTAGTAGAATGGAGTGTAAATATTGTTTTTAACCTGCGGGAAATTCCTGAAAAACCATGCAGTATTGAAGTTTCCGGCAACTATAACACTATCTTCTTTATGGTCCGAAATATATTGTTTTAGTTTTTCAGCCGCACGTCTGGTTGAATGGAAGTAGTAATCCATTTCATAATTTCCTTTGGCACTTTTTATGCCTCCTGCAAGAGGATTAAAGTAGGTAATTTCCAGCGGGTGGTTTTTTATCATAAATATCAGAGGTTCTGCAAGCATTAAAAAGAAAACAATGATTACTGTTAGCTTTTGCGATAATTTCATTTCAAGAACTCTGTTGTAGCCCAGTGCGGCAATTATCACCAGCGGAGGGTAAATAAAAAGAATATGTCTCCAGCCGCCGTATACATTCGAGTCCTTCAGTATAATGAACAATAACGGAAAGAATGTGAAAAATAAAAGTATACCCAACGGAAGCACCTTTGTTTTGTTTTTGAACGCTTTTGCAAAATATACGGGGCTAAGTGTAAGGCCAAATGTCACGACAACCGGGATAGTAATGAAGATATATTTTAAAAGATAGTACCATGGCAGCTGGTCGGACCAATAGAGGGTTCCCTCGAACAGTTGCCGGATGGTTATGTAATAATCTGTCATCACAATGGTTGATTCTATCGGATGCCACAGAGGATTCTCAAGTGCATAAGGCCAGAACAACAGTCCGGCAAAGTATCCAGTAACCGAGATATACAGAGGTGGAAGTATTTCTTCTTTCAGCTTTGTGATACTGTATTTCTTAAGCTGCACGATACGTAATGCCAGGAATATCCATAGATAGATGATAATAAGTAATCCGGCAGGCCTTATACTAAGAGTGAAGGCAATGGAGGCAATCAGTCCGGCTCTTACTGTTTTTGATGATTCTTTCAGCTTTTCCAGGTATTTAAGTATGAAAAACATGGATGCAATAAAACCAAGAGCAAAAGGAATGTCTTTCAGGTTGTTGAATGTGTGGCCAAGGAAACGTGGTGAGACAACCAGTAGTATTGCTGCAATTACAGCAGCTCTTTTACCGGCCAGTTTTTTGGCTGTAAGGAATGTAAATACAACAATGAGCCAGCCTGCAAAGGCGTTCATTACATGCCTCAGTGTGAATATATCATCAATATCAAACACTTCGCTTATCAGCGTAGCTGCATTATCATACGATTGTCCGTAATATTTCAGATATGTTTTGGGGGTATGCAGTGCGGCACGGTCTTTTCCAAGTGTTTTAAAATATTCTATAACATCATAAGAGTGGTTTAGGTGCAGGTACTCATCTCCCGATATTCCGGCATCAAGGCTCAGGCGGATAAATATGCCGAGTAGTAATATCCATATCAGGTACGAGAGGTGTTTCATTGTTTTTTTACAGTGCTAAAGTTTTAAAATATTAATTTCCGTACGTTCCCCCAAGGAGTAGGTTCAGGGTTTTGGCGCATATTTTTGTTGTTTGACATGAGTATGTCCAAATGTCGTCATTCCGAACGAAGTGAAGCCTGCCTGCCGTAGCACGGCGCAGGCAGGGAATCTCTCGATTCTCAAGTGTTTAAAATCAAGAGATTGCTTCGTCGTTCCCCCTACTAATGACGGAAATGCTTAAGGTGCTGATTGTCAGCAAGACTTGTGCGTCATTGCGAATCCGTCAATAGACGGGTGAAGCAATCTTAACACGGTTGAGATCGCTTCTTCGCTCGCGCTCATCGCGATGACGCTGATATTCCGTCATTTATTCATTATGCCCCAAAATTTGGGGTGAAATCTCGCAATGACGTTGTTGTTTTACTTTTTGGACATCCTCGTAGAATATGCCGCCCCTAACGGGGCTTTTCAAACCTTTATTTTTCCAAAGCAGAGCAACGAAAATTTAAATTGTACAATGCATACTCAGTTCCTCAAATACTCAATTTATCAATTATTCAAAAATCTCCTTCACAAAATACAGCGGTCTGTTTTGGGATTCCTTGTAAATACGAAACAGGTATTCGCCTAATATTCCCATGAAAGTAAGCTGTACCGAACCGAGAAAATATATGCTTATAAGGGTCGAGGACCAGCCGGTTGGTGCCCATCCCATCACTTTTGATACAATTACATATATTCCGGCAATCAGAAATATTATTACCCCTGCCAGTCCGAGATAAAGTAAGATCCTGACGGGTATGCGTGAAAATGCAAACAAAGCATCTGCCGCCAAACGTATCAACTGATTAAATCTCATTTTTGATTCACCTGCAGAGCGAGGTTGCCTGACATATTCGATTTTTGCCAGTCTGAATCCTATAAAACTTCGAAGTCCTGGTAAATATCTGGTTCTCTCTTTCATTGATAAAAGGGCAGTGAGCGCTTTGCGGTTCATCATCGAGAAATGGCCGGTATGTTCAATGTCATCCAGATCACTTATTCTGCTGAAAAAGTAATGAAAAACACGGGTCATCAGTTTTCGTTTTATGTTCTTTTCATTTCTCTCTTTCCGGTAGCCGATGGCAATATCGTATTCTTCGTTTTTCAGCTTTTTGTACATTTCCGGTATGATTTCTGGCGGGTCCTGCAGATCTCCGTCGAGTATTGCAACAAAATCACCTTTGGCATATTCAAGTCCTGCAGTAATGGCCGCCTGATGTCCGAAATTTCGTGACAGGGAGATTATCTTCAGACGATTGTGTTGATTTTTCTTTTCCAAAAGTTTTTTAACTGTCAGGTCTTTGCTTCCGTCATCAATGCAGATTATTTCGAAGTCTTCACCGATAGACTTCAGTGTGCGGGCAACTCTTTCGATTAATTCATCGATAAGTTCTTCTTCATTGTATACCGGAATTACTACTGAGATCATTGTTACATTGTTAAATGGTTGTGTTTTTTTTGTATCGTATAATAAACCAACTAACTAACCTACAATTCCACCCAGGTATTACCATTTTTGTTTGATGCGACAACACTATGAACGAATTTCATTCCTCGTACACCATCGTAAACAGTTGGATATTCACCGTCATATGTTTTTTCTCCCTTTATTGCTTTGGCAACTCCTTTGTAAATGTTTGCCAGTGCTTCGTATATTCCCTCGGGATGACCGGACGGCATTACGTGGCTGGCTTCAGCAAATTCAGAGTTGTAAGTGTGTGCCGGCTTGAATACCTTGGTTGGTTCGGTATCACTTAGAAGATACAAATAGTTCGGGTCTTCCTGTGCCCACTTCAGCGATGCTTTTGAACCATACACCCCAATGCGAAGATTGTTTTCTTCTCCTGCTGCAACCTGTGTTGAACGAATCACACCTTTAATGTTATTGTCGAAACGAAGCAGAACCGTACCGTCAAGGTCAAGTTCAATATTATCCTTTACAGAGTTAAGGTCGCTTAATACTTTTTTTATTTTTAATCCGGTAGTGTACTCTATCAGATTAAATGCGTGAACACCAATATCACCCATACAGCTGCTTACTCCGGCATATTCGGGTTTCAGACGCCAGACACCGGTTATGCGGCTTTCGTTGCCATGTATCAGACTGTTTATCCAGCCCTGATAGTACTGAGCGTCCACACGCTGTATTGTACCAAGTATTCCTGATTTTATCATCTCTTTCATCTGGCGAACCATCGGATATCCGGTATAAGTGTGGGTGAGTGCAAAAACTATCTTATTCTTTTCTACCAGCCGGGCAAGGTCTTCAGCCTGCTCAACAGTCATAGTCATAGGTTTCTCACAAATCACGTTGAATCCGTTTTCAATAAGTTTTTTTGCAAAGGGATAATGAAGGTGGTTTGGAGTTACAATGGAAACTGCCTGAATTCGTTTATTGTCGGGCAGAGCCAGTTCTCCTTTAATGAATTTATCGATGTCAGGATAACATCTTTCGGGTGAAATGCCTTCCTGTTTTGCAAATTCCTTACTACGTTCGTAATCAACATCGAATACGCCACCAAGCAATTCGTATTCGTTGCATATTCTTGAGGCACGGCGATGTGCATCACCAATGAAAGCTCCTGTGCCTCCTCCTATCATGCCTAATTTTATTCTGTTCATTATGTTTTTGGTTCTTGGTTCTTAGTTTTTAGTTCTAGGTTAGTAGGATTTTTACAAATCGAACAAATTTCTTATCCCAGCTTAACCGGTTTTTTGTTTTTGAAAATAATGTAGAGAACCGTAAATCCGGCAATAAGTATCAACGGCAGCAAACCTACACTTTGCAAAGCTGCTTTTTCACCATGTTCTTCCATTATTTTACCCATCACAGGCAGAAACATTGCCACGGATACCATTCCTGCACCTCCGAGAAGTGAAAGTCCCAAAGCTCCGCTTTCCGGGATGTATTCAGCTATAAAACCGAGCATTGTGGGCCAGAAATAACAAACTCCCACAGCAAACATAACAGCTGCAAAAATCACCATTCCGGTTCCTGAAACAAAGCTTAACATGTAAATTCCGATTGCTGAAAATATGGATGATAAAAGCAGAACACCTACTGGATTCAATTTGTGTACCAGGTTTCCGGCAAAAAATCGACCTACGGCCATAATTCCGGTTATGAGTGCAAGTATCAGCATCTGACTTATTCCGGCTTCGGCAAGCAGAGCATTTATCCATTGTGTGGTAACCAGTTCGGTTGATGCTGTCAGAAGCATAAAAGTGAACATGAAAGGAAACAGTGCACTTGCCTTACGTACCAGTTTGGCTTCAATGATGGCAATTAAAAGAAATGCTCCAATAAGTGCCAGATACATCCAGCCTTCAGGCAGTTTTATCACATCTATTGCAAGTAACAACATTATGGCCATCGCAGTAATTATAGTAACAGGTGCCCCGATGGCATTAAGCATTCCCTTATATGAAATGCCGCTTGTTACTCTTTCTGTTTCCGGTATTTTCTGCCCCAGGAACATTAGTCCGTAAAGTGTAAGAGGAATAAACAGAACACCGATGTAAATCTGCCAGCTCAGATGCATTGTGTCCATCATCAGCCAGGCCAGTATGCTGCCAATAACAATTCCTCCCGGGAACCAGACATGGAAACGGTTCAGCATTTTTGTTTTGTCATCGGGAAAAAGTGTTGCTACAAGGGGATTGAAAGCCGCTTCTACCGAACCGTTTGCCAGACCAATAAATACATTAGCAGCAAAAAGGGTTGTTTTGTCATCAGCCATAATAAAAGCAATGGCTCCGATAAGGTGAAGAAAAAATGCCGCCCACACAATGGTCTTTGTTTTTACAATGTCGATAATAAATCCGCCTATAACCATAGCTACTGTGAATCCCCAGAATGCAGGACCGAAAGCCCAGCCAATGGTCTCTTTTGACAATCCGAAAATACCTCCGTCTTCAACGGGGCCGAATATCTCTTCAATTTTTGCCCTCATGGCAAAAGTCAGGGATGTGACAAGAAGTGCCAGGCAGCTGGCAATAAAGATGCGTGAACGGTTTACGGTTTCTTTCATATGGTAAGTCGTTTGTCGGGGTGTGAAATCATTTCGAAATTTATATTTTGCAAAAATCATGAAAATACAGAACCGGTTATTTTCTGTGTTTTTTTACGTATTCAGTCACTTCAACCATCGGAGCCGTCCATATTTTATCTTTGTTGTCGTTAAGATAGTCCAGAAGTTTGTTATGCTCCTCTGTATCTGTAACCAAATAGGCACCACCTACTCCGTGAAACAGGAATACAACAAGTGCATTCTCTTTTTGCGCTTTTTTTACAAGCTCGGTCATTTCTTCTCCGGTTTTTCCTTTTGCACCGAATATTTTAATGTTATACAGGTCAAAAGTCTTGAAATAGTTAAGGCCGTATTGTGTTCCCCGGGCACCGGAGAAAAGTTTCTTAACTTCATTTACAAATGATTCATTTCCTGCAGTGGTATCACCACAGGTGTATGCAAAAGTCCTTTCTGTTTTACCGTCAATGGCTTTTAAAAGCGTATTTCCGGCAATTAATTCATCAGTTATTCTTTTTACCGAGTAGTTGTCAAGGTCGTAATCTGGTTTAACCCATTTGCGTTTTTTTGATTTACCATGACAGGGATGGAACATCGTATGGTTTCCCAGTTCATGTCCTTCGGCAGCAGCTTTTCGCCAGTCACTGAGTCGTGTATACAGTGTTTTAGCTTCTCCGGGCAGGTAAAATGTTCCTTTTAATCCACGTTTATCAAGGGCAGGAATTACATTGTCGAGCTGAACATCAAGAGCATCGTCATATGTTAATACCACGGCACACTCTTTGCCGTTCCATATTTTTTTTTGAGCACTGGCCATGAAACCCGGTCCGGCCAGCATAAACAATGATACTGTTAAAATTATATTTTTCATCTGTTTTTTATTTCTCTCAGATAATACAAAATTCCGGCAAATGCAGGGAAAATAATAAAACCGGTATACCAAAGTATTTTTTCGGATGCGGCCTTACGATAATCATTAATGATGTTAAAGAATGCAATTCCAATAAAAAGAGCTGTAAAGATTAATCCTGATAAAAGCAGAATATCCGAGAATGGGTAATGCATGATTTTAAAAAAAACACCTGCATAAATCAGAATTATTGAGGAAAACAGGGAGATAGTATAGATTCTTTCTTTTTGCATAATAACTGGTTTGCTGATTTTTGGTTATTCCAAAGGTAGTAATTTCTGTAAATATTACCTCAGTACTTCCGGTATAGGGCAGCTTATGGTAATTGCAAATTAAAGTAAAAGAGGATATCTGAAAAGTTGTCGTTCCTAAAGAAACGAAGCCTGTTTTCAAGCCAGGCTTCGTTGTTCTTTTAGCCAAAGATATCAGGATGTTACATTATTAGACATCTTTAACATGCCGGAAGCATATCGATATTATATCTTCGGTTCCCAACCGCTTTCGTACTCTCTTCTCCACAGTTGCATTGCCTGGTTGTTGTTCATAATGTGTCCGTTTGTCCGGTTTAATCTCAGTTTTGAGTCCATACGGTATGAAATATTAGCCAGATGACAAAGCAGAGTACTGGTCACGCCTTCTTCAACCGGTGAGCTTTGTTTTGTGGATTTGCCTCTTACAACATCAAAGAAGTTGTTTACATGCCGGGTTGATAAATCGCCACCGCCACCGAGAGCGGTTCCGGCTTCCTGAGTGGCCGCGGAGCTGTCCTTTACGAGCTTGCCTTTGCGGTCAAATATTCTGTATCCGCCTCTGTTCACGAATACCGAGCCTTCGGAACCATAAATTATTGTTCCTCTTCCTCCGCGGTATGTGACGTAGCCGTTTCGGCTTTTTCCGTCCCACTTAATTATTTTGTCGTCACCGTATTTGAATGTAGCTTCCATTGTGTCATACATTTCCCATCCGTCATCGGGGAAGTGTTGTTTTTTAGCTTCTACATAAACTTCATCGGGAATCCCCACTTTTAGTGCCCAGCGTGCGATGTCGAGCTCGTGAAGGGCGTTGTTTCCTGTTTCGGCAGTTCCGTAATTCCATCCGTACCAGTGCCAGTTGTAGTTCCAGGTGTCGTGAGTATATTCACGGTGCACGGCAGGCCCCTGCCACATTTCCCAGTCAAGACCTTTGGGAGGTGCCTGAACTGTCTGGTTTGGAGTGCGGCCTCTTGAGTTGGTGTAAAAAGCCACGGCAAGATATGGATTACCTATGGCGCCTTCATGTATTGCTTTAATTACTTCCTGCGATTCAATAGAAGAGCGTTGCTGGTTTCCCATCTGGACCACTTTGCCGTATCTTTTTTTTGCTTCAACCAGAAGTTCTCCTTCGTAAGGATTGTGGCTTATGGGCTTTTCAACGTACACGTGCTTGCCTCTCTGAAGTGCCATAATAGCTGCAGGAGTATGCCAGTGGTCGGGGGTAGCAATAAAGACAGCATCAACTTCGTTGTCGTCAAAAATTTTCATCATGTCCTTTTCAGGCTTAGGTTTAATTCCCAGCCTTTTTTTTATATTCTCTGATGCATTCTCAAGCTGGCTGTCCATTACATCGCAAATATATTTAAGATTGACGTTGTTGTCTTTGTTTCCGATGGGAGGGAGGTATGCACCGTATCGGCGGCCAAGGCCGATAAGTGCGACGTTCATCCTGTCGTTGGCACCTATGATACGGGCGTAGCTTTTGGCTGGAAAACCCATTGCTCCGATCGTTATTCCGGCCGCTCCCATTGCCGACTTTTTTATAAAATCACGTCTTGTGTTTTTTATATTCGACTTGTTTTCTTCCATGATGATGTTTTTTACAGTTCTTTTATTTTTATGTTCCTGAAGTGAACTTCGTCGCCGTGGTCCTGAAGCAGGATGTGTCCCTCTTTTGCATTCCCGAAATCTGGCCATTTATGATATTTGCTGTAATCAACCAATGCTTTCCACTCCTGTGTGTTTCGTTCGTATTCCACGACTTTAACACCGTTCAGGAAATGGCACACTTTGTTACCGTGAACTTCGATGCGGGCCCTGTTCCAGGTGCCTGTTCCGTTGAAGCGTTTTACCTGATGGCTTGGATCAAAGAATTTTCCGTTGGCCGGTATTAAGTCGTACAGAGAAGCAAGTGTTCGGTTTCCATTAACGCCTTTTTTTGCATCGGGGTGATTTTTGTCGTCGAGTATCTGGAATTCGCATCCTATGGCAGAACCGGGGCCTTTGTTCAGTTCCGGGTCTACAAAGTATTTGATACCGCTGTTGGCACCTTTGGTGATAAGAAAATCAACCTCAAGAATGAAGTTGCCGTATGTTTTTTCGGTGATGATATCGCCGCCATTCCCGGACTCTGCACCGTCAGCTTTTTCAACAACAAGAACTCCGTCCTCTATGTGCCATCCTCTTTCGGGGAAATGGTCAAGCTTAGCACCAATCCATCCGTTTGTGGTTTTTCCGTCCCATAAAAGCTTCCAGCCGTGCTTTTTCTCCCAGCCGGTAAGTGTGTTTTTCAGGTAGCTAACTTCGCGCACATTGTCAGGCATAGGAAGCATATCGGCTTCAGTGGCATTATTAATTATTCGTATGTTTTTCCAGTGAATAGTTTTTCCGGCAAGTTCTTTTTTGTTCCCGATTCCGTGAACCTGTAATCCGATAAATCCTTCCGGTGTCATATCGTCTACAAGGTTTGCAACAGGTTTTCCGTTGAGCCAGGTTCTTATTTTGTTTCCAACGGCTTCGACACGGAACTTGTTCCATTCTCCGTTTTTATAAAGTTTTTTTGCTTCCGGATTGTACTCGAGCGGATAAAGCCATCCTCGTCGTGCTTCGTCATAAATTCCGGCAGTCCACCTTCGGTCTGAGTCATCACATTCTACCTGATAACCATGTACGCTGCCGTTTTGGTACTCTTTGTTGCTTTCGCTGCGAATCTGTACCCCGGAATTAAGTCCGCGGTCCATTTTCATTTCATACTCAAGTATGAAATTTCCGTAATTCTTTTTTGTAACAAGGAATGTATTTGGACTATTAACGACACTGACACCGATAATTTCACCATTTTCAGCTTTGTATACTGCTTTGCCGTTCAGTACCTTCCATCCTTTAAGGTTTTTTCCATTGAAAAGCATTTCCCACCTTTCATCATTTTGTCCGTATGAAACAATAGTTAAGAATGTAAAAAATACAATAAATACTCTTTTCATGTTTTTATGTTTGAAGAATTATACTTGTAAATCTACAAAAACAAATATTGAAAATGCAGGCAGATTTTATATAAATGCCGAGAATTAAACATTAGGAATAGTTTTTAAACAATAGGGATAAACATGCTTAAGTATGATGCAGGGAAACAGATTATTTATTTTTCTTTTTGTCTTTCCATTTACTTTCCCATTCATTTTCAAACTTTCTGGCAACGTCTTTAAGGAACGGAATAGATATACCAACGATTATGCGCCATCTTTGCCAGTCGATAGAAGAATAAGCTTCCGGGTCGAGTATTATATTTCTGTCAGACTCGTCATCAGGAAAATCGACTGGGCGTTTAATGTCAAATGAAGCATATGCATAAGTGGCACCTAGTGTGATATTGGTTTCGTTGAAATTCATAACAACTCCGAGACCGAAGTTATTAATATCGGAATTAAAGGTTGATGCAAGAATATCATATGTTTGTTCGTCCGAATTATTGCCGGAGCTTACTGCTGCCGATTTATTGGTTGAATAGCTGATGTATGCGCTGAGTTTTTTATTTAGTCTGATATCGTAACCTATTCCGAAATTAAAAACGGAATTGAGTTCGTTGTATAGAGTGAGAGTATGCTCTTCACCGGTTATCCTGTCTTCGAACGGATCGGTAGCCATTTGGTCGTATTTGGATATTTTTCCGAAATACTCGCCGCTCATATGAATGGTGCCCTTAAAAATCCTTGAACTGATACCGGCAGCAACTGAAAAAGGAGAGCGGTAAGTAAGGTCAAGATTATCCTGGTAAAAATGTGTGTATGCGGCATCCTCCTGAATTCCTGTGAATATATGACGGTATTCGAATTTGCCGCTGCCTTTGAGCGAAAGAGTTGGTGTGGCAACTGTAAGACCGAAACGAAACCGTGAGTGAACATAAGATACGCCCATTTTCCATATCAGTCCGTAATTGTTAAAGCTGTATCTTTTGATGTTGGTGTAAACATCTATTTCATTATTTTCGCTCAAAGAGTTTATGATTACCTGATTGTATGCCTCCTGTTTTTTTGTTGTGAAAAACGTTGAAACACCTATTCCTAAACGGGGATTTAAAGCTAAAGACCAGGTAACGCCCATCCAGTCTTCCCTGATTTTTTTTCTGAATGTGGTTTCACCGTTGAAATACTCTTCACCTGGCAGTATATCAACAACATCGCCATATGTATCCGATCTTGTAGAAAAATCATCGTCGGCGGTTGAACGGGTAAGGAAAGAATATGCGAATTTGTGCTTAGGCAGTTTTTTGAACTTAAAGGTTCCAGCCGTCAGACTGGGAACACCTCCGAAGTTTGATTTGTTGATGTTCCAGCCTTCGCCCACGGCATCTTTAATCGAAAGTTTAGAGATCTGATATATTTTGGCACTTAACAATAAGGCAGGATTCTCAATCAGTCCCAGGCGCCCCGGATTGTAGTAAACGGCTCCCAAATCTTCAACACTGCCTACAACAGAGTTGCTCAACAGCATCGATTTGGTCCCGTATTGTTCTGTCCAGTAATGAGCATCCTGGGCAAACATATTGAAAACGGGTAATAATAAAAGTGTCAATATGCAGAACTTCCTGGTCATATGCGACACAAGATAATATCTTTCTTTAAAAAGGAAAAGAGGAACCGGTTAAAGTTCCTCTTTTATTAATTGTAAAGTTATGAAATTATTTATTTGGATATGTCCTGAGCATCGATGACTGTCACAGCTGCCATATCCACAATTTCTCTGATTGAACAGTTCATTTGCAGAACGTTAACCGGTTTGCGGATTCCCATTACAATCGGGCCTATAATTTCGGCACCACCCAGTTCGTTCATTGTTTTATAAGCAATGTTTCCTGAACTGAGGTTCGGGAAAATAACGGTATTTACTTCACGACCGTTAATTTTAGAGAATGGGAATTTCTCTTCACGCAGGGCTGTATTGAATGCATAGTTTGCCTGCATTTCTCCATCAACCAGCAGTTCGGGATGGTTCTCGTGAAGAAACTTGACAGCTTCACGTACCCGTTTAGGACTGCCTTCTCGGGTAGAACCGAAGTTTGAGTAAGATACCATTGCTATCACAGGTGTCATTCCGAAATTGCGGACCACATCTGCAGTCATAAGGGCTGTTTCTACCAGAGTTCTTGGGGTAGGACTGTAATTAACCGTTGTGTCGGCGAAGAAGAACGGGCCTTTTTTGGTCATTACAATGTACATTCCGGCAATGTACTCAAAGTTATCTTTTGTACCGATTATCTGCATAGCCGGTCTGATAGTATCGGCATATTTGCTGGTGTATCCACCGATAAATCCGTCGGCCTGGCCTGTTTCAACCATCATTACCCCAAAGTAGTTCTGGTTGTTCATCAGCTCGTATGCTTCTTCAAGGTTCAGACCTTTACGTTTTCTCTTATCATACAGTATTTCAGCAAACTCTTTTCTTCTTTGTTCCTCGTCCTCATGTTTGATGTCAATTATTGTCATTCCTTCAATATGGATATTGTTCTCCTCGGCAACTTTCTCAATAGCACACTTGCGGCCAAGAAGAATAGGATATGCAATGCCTTCATGACGTACTGTTTCGGCAGCTTTAAGCACTTTGAAGTGGTCGGCATCTGCAAAAATGATACGTTTAGGATTGATTTTGGCACGCTGATGTATTCCGTCCACGAGTTTGTCGTACAGACCCATTCTTTTCAGAAGTTTCACTTTGTACGCCTCAAAATCTTCGATTGGTTCACGGGCTACACCTGTATCCATAGCAGCTTTGGCAACAGCAGGAGCTACAGTTGTAATAAGGCGAGGGTCAAGCGGTTTGGGAATGATATATTCGCGTCCGAAAGTAAGGTTCTGGCTTTTGTATGCAGCATTTACCTCTTCGGGAACATCTTTTTTTGCGAGGTCGGCAAGAGCAAAAACTGCGGCCTTTTTCATCTCCTCATTTATCTTGCTGGCTTTCACATCAAGAGCACCGCGGAATATGTACGGGAATCCCAGAACATTGTTTATCTGGTTGGGATAGTCAGAACGTCCTGTGGCAAAGATTATGTCAGGACGTGCTTCCACAGCCAGATCATAAGCTATTTCCGGGTTCGGATTAGCCATTGCAAATACAATAGGATCCTTAGCCATGCTTTGTACCATCTCTTTCGACAAGACATCGGCCTGTGAAAGTCCCAGAAATACGTCGGCACCCTTAATGGCATCAGCAAGAGTTTCGGCTTTCGTGTCACGGGCAAACTCAGCTTTGTATTTGTTTAGGTCGGTACGTCTTGTTGTCAGTACACCTTTACTGTCAAGCATAAGTACATTTTCGGGTTTTACACCCAGGCTGATGTACAGCTTGGTACACATGATTGCAGCAGCACCGGCTCCGTTTACCACAACCTTAAGCTTTTCTATTTTTTTTCCGTTTAGCTCAAGAGCATTGATAAGTCCGGCAGCTGAAATAATTGCAGTTCCGTGCTGGTCGTCGTGGAAAACAGGTATGTCAAGTTCTTTAATGAGTCGTTGTTCAATTTCAAAACATTCCGGGGCTTTAATATCTTCAAGATTAATACCTCCGAAAGTTGGTGCTATTGCCTTGGCAACTTCTATAAATTTATCAACATTCGTTTCATTTACTTCGATGTCGAAAACATCCACATCGGCAAATACCTTAAACAGAAGGCCTTTCCCTTCCATAACCGGCTTGCCCGCTAGTGCACCGATATTACCGAGGCCCAGAACCGCCGTTCCGTTTGACATTACCGCAACCAGATTGTTTTTGGCCGTGTAACGGTAGGCATTGTGCGGATCTTTTTCAATCTCTTTACATGGTTCAGCTACACCCGGGGTGTATGCCAACGATAAATCACGTTGTGAACTGTAGGGTTTTGTCGGGATTACTTCTATTTTTCCCGGACGTCCCATTTCATGATACTTTAAAGCATCGTCTTTGGTTATCTTACGCATTGTAAATATATGTTTAAGTTTTAAAGTCTGTGATTAACAAGTTCAAAATTACAGTTTTTTAATTTCAATAATCTATTTTTTTATGTTATAAAATGTTTAATGTGAAAAGAGGGTTGGTTAAGCCTCTGATATATGGGCAACTATAGTGTATATGTTATGAAATATGTTTATAAAATCATTAGAATATTGCTGTAAATAGTCTGAAATTATTAGTATGATTGGCTGTGAAGATTCAATTTATAACTTTAAAAGGGGTGAATTAGTTGAATATTGAGTAGTTTTATCCGGAAAGTATAAGCTGGAAAAACTGGGATAAATGTGGTTGTTTTCCGTAGTGGTTTTTTTAGTTGTTTATCACCTTCGAAATATTAAGATGTTATGAGGTTGTACATATTGGTGTAATAAAGTTTAACTATTTGTTAAAATAAAGATATTAAGTTATTTTCACAATTTGATAGTGTCATTAAGCGGGAAAAATATTTTAGTTAAAAAATATCCGTTAATTATTAAGTTTAAAGAAAAGGATAAACTTAAGGTTTATTTACGGAATAAATAAAAACAGAATTTATGGTTCGATATAAGCATTTCATTTTCCTGGTAATTCTTCTTTGGGTTAGTACAATTATGTTTTCACAGGATACTCAGAGCGTAGCCAGGGATGTTGTTGAAAAAGTTATGGCTCCAAGGAAATCGCTTATTCCTGCTGTTGATATGCCCAACCGCCTGCCAGATGCTACCAATAAGGTTAAGGCAATTAAAAAGAACCTTATTTCGCAGGAGGAGTTGATGGCTAAAAAGGCAGAGCTTGATGAATATCTTGCCGGATTAAGAGAGTTCAGGGAAGTTCACAATGTAAGTAAGCGAAAGCCAATGGACAGGAGCAGACTTCAGAATGAATTGTATTACTGGAATAAGGAAAAAGAACGTCTGCTTACCATTCAGTCTGATTTTGATAAGCTTAAAAACAAGCTTATTGAACAGAAAAAGGATTTGAATGAAATTAGAGACCTTTGGGTGAAAAGTCTTGAGGCGTCAAAAGGGAAAAGCGACCTTTCGCGGAATACCAAAAGAATGGTAAATTCTTTGCTTAATGAGATAAACGGTGTGGAATATGCTCTTAATCAGAAAATAGATTTTGTATTTAAGGAGCTTGAACTTATAACCAATACAATAATTTCACTGAATGAGAATATTGAACTCATACAAAGTAAACTTGATAATCTGACCGAAACTCTCTTGTTTACCAAAGAGCCTTCTCTGTTTGCCAAAATATTTAAAAAGGATTATCAGCAGGATAATTCAGATTCAAAATATTCTCTGTCCGACATATACTCTCCTATTGTTAATTATATTGAAGAGAATCTTATTTTGCTGATCGGACATCTGCTTCTTTTTATTGTTTTGTACATTTTGTTACGCATAATTAAGAACCGCATTAATATTGATAAATACAATAAGATAAATCTCGATTTTATACATATTACTTTTAAGGTATTATCGCGACCTTTATCTGCATCATTTATGATTGCTTTGCTAAGCGCTCATATAATATATGCCGATTCTCCACCTATATTCAAGACTCTTATTTTCTTTTTACTGTTAATTCCGGTAATGATAATCCTGCCTGCAATTACGGTTAAAAAGCTGAATGTTTACATATACGGTCTTGGCCTTATTTATATGCTTACACTTTTTCTGCGGCTTGAACTTGTCGGTGAAATAACATCGTATCTGATTATAATAAGTGCAATTTTCGTTATGCTTTTTGGTATTTATAAATTTATCTCTACCAATATAATCAGAGAGATATTTTTTGTAAAAGTGTTCAGGCATGTGATAACACTTATGTTTTATGTTTTTGCATTTCTTCTTGTAATTGCATTTTTTTCAATGTTAATAGGTTATTATGCTCTTGGAGTGTTTCTGTTTGATAACACGGTGTGGTCAATATACCGTTTTTTCCTTTTTTATGCTGCTTATGTTGTTGTTGGTGGTTTTGTTGAAATGTTTATGTTTAGTGATTATGCCAGGAAGCTCAATTCGGTAACTTCAAATATCCGGGAGATTTTGTCAGCTGTTAACCGGTTTTTGTTGGTTGTAATGATTCTGCTTCTTCTTAATGAAGTGTTCTCTTTGTTTAAAGTAGACAGAGTAGTAGGTGAGTTTCTTTTATCGGTCTGGACTTTTGAGATACATATAGGTCAGATTGTTATAACACTGGGTAACATACTTACCCTGATTATTACCCTCTGGGTGTCAAATGTTCTTGCAAAGATTATCAGTACTTTTCTTGAAAAGGATGTTCTGAACAGAGTAAGGTTGAAAAGAGGTGTTCCCAGAACAATCTCGATACTTGCAAAATATACAATTCTTACGGTAGGATTTCTTATAGCCATTGCAGCAGCCGGGATGGAACTCTCTAACTTTACAATAATTATGGGAGCTTTGGGTGTGGGTATTGGTTTTGGATTGCAGGATATTATCAACAATTTTATTTCCGGCCTGATATTGTTGTTTGAACGTCCTATCCAGGTTGGCGATAAAGTACAGATTGATGATTTGTGGGGAACGGTTATAAATATAGGAATCAGATCCAGTATTATACGTACTTTCGACGGTTCAGAGGTGATTGTACCTAACGGGATGCTGATTTCCAGAGAAGTTACAAACTGGACTCTTTCGGATCAGAAACGCCGGCTGGAAATAGAAGTGGGAGTGGAGTATGGTGCCGACCTGAAAAAGGTGCTTGAAATACTTATTAATAGTGCCCAAAGTCATCCCGATGTTATGAAAAATCCTCCGCCGGCAGCATGGTTCATTGGTTTCGGCAGTAGTTCCGTTGATTTTAAATTAGTGTTCTGGCATCCCTCTTTCGACGGTTCGTTTGATGTCAAGAGCCAGGTTGCCATAACTGTTTTTGATGAGCTTGAAAAAGCAGGGATAACAATACCTTTCCCCCAGCAGGATCTTTATATAAAAGAGATAAAACAACAGGATGTACCTGTTGATACCGGCCGGAAATCAGATGCAGCAACAGAGAAAGGAAGTGAAAATAAAAAGGCGGATAAATCATAATAGGCCGGTGGAATTGAGTAAGAAACAGGAAAGAATAAGAAGCAGAAATTTCAGAAATATTAATAAACAAAAATTTAAGAGAACAGGTTATGGCGGGTAAAAAAAGAAATAACAGTCGTCGTAAAGCATTCTGGCTGTTTGCCTCTGGTGTGATTTTAACTATCGCTCTGCTTTATCCTACCGGCAGGGCTGTTGAATATACTTCTGCCAATGAGTATTGTATTAGTTGTCATGTACATGATCATGCCACTGATTCGTGGAGGTTGTCTCCGCATGTGGATAACGATGCCGGAATTGTGGTGAATTGTGTTGATTGCCATCTTCCTCCGGCAGGACATGGTTACCTGATAGCTAAGATAAAACATGGTGCAGAAGATCTTTACGGTTATTATTTTAAAGATTCGGCAGATTACAAGTGGGAGCAGAAACGTACTCTTGAGTCAGCAAATGAATATACTTATGAAGAGTCGTGTAAAAAGTGCCACTCAAATCTGTATCCGGTAGGTCTGAGCAGGAAAGGCGTCGATTCACATATTCATTACGAACAGGCCGGAGGTGATATGACATGCCTTAACTGTCATATGCATACCGGGCATTTCGATCCTTCATATAAACATGAACAAAACACAGAATTCGCAAAAGAGACTGCCGGCAGGGAGGTTTTTACCGAACCTGCTGTTGTTACCGAATTTAAGGATTTTGAAGAGAAGATTCCAGGAACATCGGTTTCATTCAGGATGAAAGCAATTCCGGGAGGTGAATTTGTGATAGGAAGCCCGCAGGATGAACCGTTCAGGGAGGAGGATGAAGGGCCTCAGCGTAAAGTCAGGATTAGTCCGTTTTTCATGGCCGAAGTAGAGGTAACCTGGGATGAGTTTCTTGCCTGGTTCAATCAGACAGCTTCGGAAGGAAGAAAAGATGACGGAAAAAGTGATAAGGAGATAGATGCAATGACAGGGGCAACACCGCCCTGGGGTGCACCCGATCAGGGTTGGGGCAAAGGACAAAGGCCGGCCATAACAATGTCGTTTTTTGCTGCTACTCAGTATTGCCGTTGGTTGTCGGAAGTTACCGGTAAAAAATACCGCTTGCCTACCGAGGCCGAATGGGAATATGCTGCAAGGAGCGGAACCGATACGCCATATTTCTTTCCGGGCAGTCCGAAAGATTACTCTGAACTTACATTCTGGAACAGATGGTTTGGTCCCGATACTGCTGTAATAAACAGTTATGCTGTTTATAAACTTAACAGTAACGGGAAAACACAATTACCCGACATGGTATGGCCTAATCAGTTCGGACTTAAAAATATGCTGGGTAATGTAGCCGAATTCTGCTCCGACATATATTCGCCGAAAACATATGCAACATACAAGGACGGAGTAGAAGATCCTAAAGGACCGGCACGCGGGAAAGAGCATGTGGTAAGAGGCGGCTCTTATCGCAGTGATGCTTCTTTGCTCAGATGTGCTGACAGAGATTATACTCATACCAAAGACTGGTTGAAAACCGATCCGCAGATGCCAAAGAGCCGTTGGTGGTATTCGGATCAGAATTTTGTTGGTTTCAGGGTTGTATGCGAACCCGATTCGGGAATCGTAAAATAGATAGCAGAATATTCAAAATTTTATAAATCATGAGTAAAAAAAATATAAATCGCCGGAAGTTTATAGAAAATACTGCATTGGCCGGCGCTGTAGGTCTTGTGGCAGGAGGAATGCTCTCTTCGTGCAGCAAAAAGAAATCATATGAAGAGCTTGGGCTGCCTCCTCTGGCAAATCATGCTCCCGACGGAAAAGAACTGAAAGTGGGCCTTATTGGTTGTGGTAACCGGGGAACGGGTGCGCTTATGAATTTCCTCAGTTCCGGACCTCACCTAAAGGTAGGTGCCCTTGCCGATGTTTTTCCTGAAAAAATAGAGGCGGTTCGTGCAAGGTTGCGCAAATATAACATGGATATTACCGATGACAGATGTTTTACCGGCCTCGACGCATACAAAAGAGTAATGGAAACCGATGTGGATGTGGTGCTGCTGGTAACACCGCCCTATTTCCGCCCCGAAATGTTTAAGGCGGCGGTGGAAGCCCGAAAACATGTTTTTATGGAGAAACCGGTTGCTGTTGATCCTGTGGGCATAAGACAGATAATAGCAACCGCACGAACTGCAAAAACCCTGGGACTGAATGTGGTTACAGGTACCCAGCGACGTCATCAGAAATCTTATATAAAAACATATGAGCAGGTGGCTAACGGTGCCATTGGTGAATTATTGGCAGCCAAGGCTTTCTGGAATCAGGAACATGTTTGGTTCCGTCGCCGACAACCGGAATGGAACGATATGGAGTATATGATTCGAAACTGGAATAATTTTATCTGGCTTAGTGGTGATCATTTTCTTGATACACATATTCACAATATCGATGTTGTGAACTGGTTTATGGGTACTCATCCCGAATGGGCACTGGGCTATGGCGGCAGGGCACGAAGAGTGACCGGTAATCAGTACGATTTTTTTAGTGTTGATTTCAGTTACGGTAAAGGTAAATTTTCACATAGTATGAGCCGTCAGATCGACAACTGTACTAATGGTGTGGGAGAGATGATTGTGGGAACTAAGGGATATACAAACTGCATTGATAAAATTTTTGACCACGATGGAAATGTAATATGGGAGTATGAATATCCGAAAGACAAAGACGGAAATCCTGTTAAAAAAGGAAGAATAACAGAATATGTTCAGGAGCATATTCATCTGATAACTGCAATAAGAACCAATATTTATGTGAATACGGCAGAAACAACCGCGATTTCAAATCTTACCGCCATTATGGGTCGTGAATCGGCTTATACCGGGAAAAGGATTACCTGGGACGAGATTATGAGCTCAGACCTTAAATTGGGACCAGAAAAAGTGGTCATGGGAGATGTCGACGATATGGTAAAGTTCGAAACTGTACCGTTGCCGGGTACTCCCATAAAGGTATGATACTGTTATTATAAGTATGTTGGAATCATTTTGAGCTCACATTATAAATTTATTCAAATGTCGAAAAGTAAATTATCAAGAAGATCATTTCTGAAACGAGGTGCGGCTGTTACGGCAGGAGCATCTCTTTTTCCTACAGTGGTTCCGGCTTCTGTGCTTGGATTGAACGGTGCCGTGCCGCCCAGCGATCGTATAGTTATGGGACTGGTAGGTTCGGGTGGTATGGGGAATTATGATATGAAACAGTTCCTGCAGAAAAAGGAGACAAGAGTTGTTGCTGCATGCGATGTCGACAACCGACGATTGATCTCAACAAAAGCCAGAATTGATAAACATTATGGGAATAATGACGCTCGTATTTATAAAGATTTTATTGATTTTTTTGATAATGAAAAACTTGATGCGGTTATCCTGGCTCTTCCCGATCACTGGCATAGCATAATTGCAGTTACTGCAGCCAATAAGGGACTTGATATTTACGGAGAGAAACCCTTGTCACGAACCATTAAGGAGGGGCGTGCCATAGTTGATGCAGTTCAGAAAAACAACGTGATATGGCAAACCGGAAGCTGGCAGAGGTCGGTTCCAAACTTCAAAAGAGCTGCCGAGCTCGTACGAAACGGTGTGTTGGGAAAGATTACACATGTGGAGGTTGGCCTGCCTGACGGAAGGCAGTCGATAGGCACACCGCCTGTAAAGCCTGTTCCCGAAGGAGTTGATTGGGACCTGTGGCTCGGACCTGCTCCTAAAGTGCCATTCAGAGGTGTGCTTCATTTCAATTGGAGATGGATACTTGATTATTCGGGAGGTCAGCTTACCGACTGGGCCGGACACCACGTTGATATTGCTCACTGGGGACTTGGCTTTGACGATAAGTCGCCGGTGAAGATAAAAGGTAAAGGTATTTATCCTGTCAATGGCATCTACAATGTGCCTGTCGAGTATCTGATAGAAGCAGAGTATGAAAACGGGCTTCCGATGACAATTGCTAATGCAAGGTATTTTGTGGATAAGCGCAGGAACGGACTTTGGCCCAAGGTAGGTGCTCAGAATTATGGTATGGGGCCTGTGTGGTTTGGTGAGAATGGTTGGATACAGGTAAACCGTAGCGGATTGTGGGCTTCAGACCCTGAATTGCTGAAAGTTCCCGAAGAAGAGTTGAAAATAAAACTTTATGACAGTAAAGATCACTGGCAGAATTTCCTCGATTGTATCAAAACAAGGAAAAAAACCATAACTCCGGTTGAAACTGCTCACAACTCTATCAGTGTTGCACTTACAGGTGAAATAGCAATGATGACAGAACAGGAGCTTCTGTGGGACAGGAAAACAGAGACATTCACAAACAGTGATTATGCAAACCGTTTACTAAGCAGGCCGTTCAGGGAGCCATGGCGGATTCCTGAAATTTAATCAGGATAAGGTTCTCAAAAGAATAATAGGATAAAATAAATTAACAATGAAAAATATATTAAACCTGGTAACAATTGCTGTTGTCTCTTTGATGTTGCTTAACGGTTGTAGTGATAATAAGCTCAGAGCTTTGATTGTTACGGGACCGGACGGGAGTGGGAATACAGCTAAGTCTGCATTGCAGAAAATACTTGAAAACAGCGGAAAATTTAATGTTGAGATTGCTGAAAGCCCTGCGGAGGGACAGGATATGAGCATCTATTCGCCTGACTTTACTTCATTCGATGTCGTTGTTCTCGATTACATCGGGGAAAAATGGCCGTCTGAAACAAGAGAACGCTTTGTGAAATATGTAAAAGACGGAGGAGGTGTGTTGGTTTTTGGAGAATCTGCATATGCTTTTCCCGATTGGGATGAGTATGGCAGATTAATTGGTATAGGCGGAAACAGGGATAATTCAGCTGCTCCTTACATGTACCTGAATGGCAATGGTGAGATTATGACTTATGAGAGTATAAATGATACGGTGAATGCGACTACTGCTGTTCATGATTTTGTAATTCAGGTTACAGGTAGCGGAGGACCTGTTTTTGAAGGAATGAACCATAGGTGGTTGCATCTTGCCGACGTATTGCATTCCGACCTTAAGCTTTTGTCCGATAGTGTTACTGTTTTGGCTATGGCTTATGCAAACCGTAAATCGGGTGGGAATGGCAAGAATATGCCGGTTATGGCTGAGAATGTTTTTGGAAAAGGAAGAGTGTTCAGTGTTTTTATTGGATGTCTGAAAGAGGGTGCATCTCCGGCTGCTCTTCAGGATGCGGGTTTGATACTTGCCGTTCAGCGGGGAGCCGAATGGGCCGCTACGGGTCAGGTTACTCAGCAACTGCCTGAAGATCTTCCGAATATTGCTGCTGCTTTTGTCCTTCCCAATTACAAGTTCTATTCACTCAATGACCTGTTTGTCAATGCAAAAAACTATGAATACGGTAAGCCGGAGAAGTTTCTGTATCTTATAAGCAACAGGATTAGAAAAGCAAAGGGGAATAAGCAAAAACTTGCAGTGTTTGAAGATAAAATACTGGAGGTGATGCAATCGGATGATGCAACAATTGAGTGCAAAAACTATCTGTGCCGTGACCTGAGCAGTATTGGTACAGAAAAGAGTATTCCTGTTCTTGAAAAACTGAAAGAGAACGAAAAGACTGCCGATATGGCAAGATTTGCATTGGAAAGAATAAAATCGAGTTTAAATAAATAAAAACAGATATTTCAAATGAATAAGTTGATATTGTTGTTGTTCATGCTGTTGACTGTGCAGCTTACATACGGACAAAAACTAAAACCTGAAGATACCGAAGACTGGCGTCACAAACCTGAAATTGTTACGCCAGCAAAGAAATGCAATGCTCCTCCCGGAGATGCCGTTATTTTGTATTCAGGTAAAAATGATGCTGTAAAGTGGGAGCAGGCCAACGGAGAACCATTGAAGTGGAAAGCCGGTAAAACACTTATTACGGTAAAAGGTACCGGATATGTAAGAACAAAACAGGCTTTCGGCGATTGTCAGTTGCACATCGAGTGGAAAACTCCGAAAAAGATTGCAGGTTACGGACAGGCCAGAGGAAACAGCGGGGTGTTCCTGATGGGATTGTATGAGGTTCAGGTTCTCGATTCATACAATAACGAAACTTATTACAACGGACAGGCAGGAAGTATTTACAAACAATACGCTCCGCTTGTGAATGCAAGCAGACCTCCGGGTAAATGGCAGACCTACGATATCTTTTTTACTGCACCTCGTTTCAATGGCGACAAAGAGCTCATAGAACCGGCTTACATTACGGTAATTCATAACGGTGTGCTTATACAGAACCATGTTAAAATTGAAGGGCCTACACTTTATAATGGTATTCCTCATTACAGCTGGCACGAGGCAAAATTGCCTCTTCAGTTGCAGGATCATGGCAACCCGGTACAATACCGTAATATCTGGATTAGAGAATTAAAAGAGCAGGATACAAAAACGCCACTTATGAAAATAGCAGGTGCAGACCCGTTGGAGAAAAACGGATGGAAACTTGCGGTTCAGGCCTGGTCGTTCCGTAAGTTTTCATTTGTTGAAGCAGTAAAGTTTACCAAAGAGCTTGGACTAAAATATATCGAGGCATATCCGGGACAGAAGATTGGCGGACTTTCAGAAGTAACAACTCATTTCACTGCTGACGATGCAACCCGTAAAAAGATGAAGGATATACTTGATCATTACGGAATAAAAATGATTGCTTATGGAGTAGTGACAGGCAAGAACCCGGAAGAGTGGAAGCAGATATTTGAATTTGCTAAAGAGATGGGAGTGGAGACTCTTAACACAGAACCGCCATATGATGAAGTACCTATGGTTGATAGTCTGGCCAATGTATACGGCATAAAGGTTGGCATTCACGATCATGCACGGCCTACTCGTTACTGGCAGCCCGAAACGGTAATGAAAGTACTTGATGACCGTTCGGAAATGATTGGTGCTTGTGTGGATAACGGTCATTGGATGCGTTCGGGAATTGATCCGGTTAAGGGTTACAAAATTCTTGACGGTCATCTGATCTCACTTCATATTAAGGATATGAGTGAATTTGATAACCTTAAGGCACATACAGTGCCCATTGGTACCGGCAAAGCTGACATTCCAGCTATTCTGAAAGAACTGAAAAGGCAGGGCTTTAAAGGCGTGATGACCATTGAGTATGAGTACAACTGGGATAATCCGGTTCCGGATATCAGAGAATCGATTGGTTATCTTAGGAAAGCAGCAGCGGAGTTGTAAGGCTGTTGGTTTGATAGTTTAAATCTTCGTCGCTTCGCTTTGGAAAATTTAAAGGTCTGAAGAAGCTGCTCCACAGCCCTAGGGACATTTACCTCCTAACCCATGCCTGTCTAACTTCCAGGTAGATCCGATTGGCCAGGAGGGGAGATAGATCGAGGTAAACAATGGGACAGCCCCTAAAGAGGGAAATGAAGAAGATAAATCAATGGAAAGCCCCGTAAGGGTGCCATACTCTACGAGGATGTCCAAAAAGTAAAACAACAACGTCATTGCGAGGAGGAACGACGAAGCAATCTCTTGATTTTAAATACTTGAGAATCGAGAGATTCCCTGCCTGCGCCGTGTTACGGCAGGCAGGCTTCACTTCGTTCGGAATGATGACATTTGGACATCCTCATGTCAAACAAAGAAAAGAAATTGGCTTTGGCGCACATTTTTGTCCTGCGTAGCATACACAAAAATGTGACAAACTCAGAACCGAGCCTTAAAGAAGGAATCGAAGAGGATAAAGTAAATGAGAGCCCTGTAAGGGCAGCATATTCTACGCCCGGGAGCATCCCGGGGATGCCAAACAAAGAAAAGAAATTGGTTTTGGCGTACATTTTTGTTTTGCGTAGCATACACAAAAATTGTGACAAAATCCCAAACCTACCCTTTGAGGGGAACGTTTGGATAATTAACCATTTAACAATGTAACACTTTAACCATATAACACTTTAATATCATGAGACCGGTAACATTATTCACGGGGCAGTGGGCCGACCTTCCGTTTGAGACGATTTGCAAGAAAGCCAAAGAATTCGGATACGACGGGCTCGAGCTCGCCTGCTGGGGCGATCATTTTGAAGTAGCTAAAGCTGATGATTTTTACATCGAGCAAAAGCTGGAAACCCTGCATAGATACGGATTAAAGGTTTACGCCATTTCAAACCATCTCGTAGGACAGGCAGTATGCGATTTGATTGATAAACGCCATAAAAGTATTCTGCCTGATTATATCTGGGGCGACGGCGATCCGGAAGGTGTGCGACAGCGTGCGGCTGAGGAGGTGATAAAAACAGCTAATGCAGCCAAACGCCTCGGTGTGAAGATTGTAAACGGCTTCACGGGAAGCTCCATCTGGCATTTGCTTTACTCCTTTCCTCCCGTTACAGAGGAGATGATAGAAGCCGGCTTTGCCGATTTTGCCAAACGCTGGACTCCCATTATGGATGAATTTCAAAAGCTTGGAATAAAATTCGGCCTTGAAGTGCATCCCACCGAAATCGCTTTCGATATAGTTTCTGCCGAACGTGCTCTTGAGGCAATCAACAACCATCCTTCGTTCGGGTTCAACTACGACCCCTCGCACATGGGCTACCAGGGAGTTGACTATGTGAAGTTCATCGATAAGTTCGGCGACAGGATATTCCATGTTCACATGAAAGATGTGGGTTGGAGCGACAGACCTGTCGAAGCAGGCGTCTTCGGTGGACATACCAACTTTGGTGACAGCCGTCGTTTCTGGGACTTCCGCAGCCTCGGACGGGGTAAGATAAATTTTGAAGAGATAATGAGAGCACTGAACCGCATCAACTACAATGGGCCCCTTTCGGTAGAGTGGGAAGATATTGGCATGGACCGTGAATACGGTGCCCGCGAAGCTTGCGATTTCGTTCGTAGGGTAGATTTCCCTCCATCTAATGTGGCTTTTGATGCTGCTTTTGATAAGAAGAACCGGTAGTCCCAAATTATATTTTTGATATAAGGCATTTTATGTGATAATTAAAACCTGTACATAAAAAACATTATGAAAAAAACTTTCCGTATAAAAACAACATTTTTAGCACATATACGGCCCATATCTCCGTATATTTAACCCGCATTATGCATTAGAGTATGAAAAAGGGGGGCTTATGTTATCAATTTGAGCAAAGATACCATCAAGCCATGGCCTTCTTTTTG
>JAADEM010000137.1 GCA_013153405.1 Chlorobiota bacterium | reverse complement strand
GGAATCTCAAAACTCACAAGCTTTGAAAGTCAAGAGATTGCTTCGTCGTTCCTCCTCGCAATGACGTGGGTAATTTACTTTTTGGACATCCCCAATGGCAATAACTAAAGCTCAAACTTTACAGGAACCGACATCTGCACCGGCACGGGATGATTTCTTTGTGCACCGGGTTTCCAGTCGGGCATACCGGATACAACCCTTACGGCTTCCTTATCAAGCAGCGGGTCGATGCTTTTGTCTTTATCGACATAAACATCTGTCACCTTACCGTTTTCATCCACTGTAAAGTTAACATAAACCGTTCCAGATATTTTTTGCCTCTTGGCCTTCGTTGGATATTTGGTGTTTGAAACAATATAATCGTGCAGTGCAGTTATCCCGCCGGGAAATTCAGGCATCGCTTCGACCACAAAAAACACAGGCTTATCCCCTGCAGAAGCTTTGTCGGGCTGAACTGGAGCAGCCGTCTTTTCAGGAAGGTTATCAAAGCTGATAACAGTTATTGTTTTTTTCAGCTTTATGACCGGCGACTCTCCGGCACTCATCTTTGTTATGATAGTACCGTATCCAACAAATGAGAAGGATATCATCGCCTGAGGTTCTGGAACAGAAAGTTCAAAAGTTCCGTCTTCACCGGTTATACTGCCTGTTGTTGTACCCTGCACAATTACACTTACACCGCGTATCGGTTTTTCCGTTTCTGCATCAATAACTTTTCCTTTCAGAATATATTCACCTGCATCCTTTGTAGTGATAAGTATCACTCCGTCCTTTGCATTACCACCGAGACTTTCTGCTTTTTCACCTTTCAGAACATTTACTTTCAAAATATTTTCAGGAGGTATTTTTTTCATCTCCTGGAGAGATATTTCGTTCCCGTTAAGAAATACAACTAGTCCATTACCATCTTTTACTCCCTGTCTCATAATGCCGGAATCGTCTGTTTTTATCATTTTCACTTCCACATCATCCCCGCTTTTAAACGGTACAGTAACTTTTGCATTGTTATTTCCAGAGGAAGTAGCATCTGTCGTTACCTTTCCGGCCTTCATCATCAACAAACCTTCTGTATTTGTAATGGTTATTGTATTTTTATCCGCGTTTATTACACTTAAACCGGAAACAGGATTACCGCTTTCCTTATCAACAACACTGTCCGAAAAGGTATCCTCAGAATTCTCCTCTTTTTTGATTCCTTCACGAACACCAAACCGTGCTTTCTCACCATACTTACGCACAGCTTCATCGCCAGCAATATCTCTCAGCGTATAACCGCCCAGTTTTATAACTTCCTGAAATGTTTTTTCATCAACAAGCTTGCCGTCGATAGCGAAAAGCATAGGAACAGGTTTTGTCAGGTCAAGCTCTTTCAGTCCTTTGCAGTCATCCTTCAATGTCACATTCACAACTCCTTTCCCTGCATCAGCACCATACTTCTCAACAGCTTTCTTGCCTTTCAGTATTATCATACTTTTCACGGTAGCCGGTGGAATATTTCTTAACTCTTTTTCAGATATCTTTTCCCCGTCCAATAACACCAGAATTTTATCTGATTGTGATTTGTCGGAAATAGTTTCTTTCTCCCGGTACTTTCCCTCTTCTGCATGATTTGCTACTTTAATTAAATTATCATTTCCGGCTGTGGGCTTAACATGCTTACTGATTATGTTTTCATTTCCGGAACTGTTTTTCATATCCGGTTCAGAGAATGCTGCAATTAGTATGGCAAGAAGCGGAAGTAAAAGCAGGCTTCTCCATTTTCGTATTGAAGGTGATTTTATCTTTTTCATCATTATTAGTCTTTTTTTATTCAGTGAAAAATTGAATGGTGTGATGAGTGCCGGATTTCCGGCCCCAAGCATAAAACTTATCAGTGTCCGCTGATACTCGTCGACAGGGACACCTTTTTTCAGAACGGCGGAGTCCGCCAGGTACTCGTGAGTTTCTATTAATGAGCGTTTAGTAAGCCAGGCAAACGGGTTAGGCCACTGCAGTATGGTCAGAAATTCAGCAAACAAAAGATCGATGCTGTGCCTCTGTTCGATGTGCTCTTTTTCGTGCAGAATAACATCACCGATATTTTCTTCGTCAAGTTGTTCCGGATTAATGAAAACATAGCTGAAAAAAGAGAACGGACTCTTCACCTTTTTGTGCGTTATCACTTTTAGGCCGTCAATATCTATAGCCTCCGTACTCTTTATCCGGAATGTCAGAACAACAACCTGAAGAAATAGACGCAGCAACAGCAATACAACACCGGCTGTGTAGAGCATCAGTAAATAGTCGGATGCCGAAAAAGCAGGACTTTGCAGCTCCTTGACCGGAGCAGAATAAATTACCGGTGATATCACCGCATTCTGAAAGGTAACATAACTTTCGGTGATAGTTCTTACCGGTGCTGCTTCATTGGCCGTCAGCAATCCGCTAACATCAATAAAAGGCAGAAGCAGTGACGAAAACATACTCCCGATAAAGTAATACCGGTTGAAGCGAAAGAATGTCTCTTTACGCAGGAAGAACCAGTAAAAACCGTAAAACATGGCAAGTGATATTGCCGATTTTAAAAAGTAAACTAAAACGGGAGTCATCATTTATTGTTTTTATCGTCAATGTTCTTTTTAAGCTCATTCATTATCTCATCCAGCTCCTGCATCGAAAGCTTGTTCTCTTTCGAGAAGAACGATGCAAGCTGTGAGAACGAATTGTTAAAGTATTTCTCCATAAATTCCCCGAAACGGAATTTAGTGTACTCCTTCTTGGTTATCAGCGGGAAATACTCATAAGTGGTACCATAGGCCTTATGCCCTACAAATCCTTTTTTCTCCAGAACGCGTATTACGGTAGAAACAGTGTTGTATGCCGGCTTCGGCTCGGGAAGACGATCAAGCACATCGCGCACAAGCCCTCTTTCAAGCTCCCACAAAATGTGCATTATCTCTTCTTCAGCTTTGGTTAATGTTTTCATATATTTTCATTTATTAGATGATTAACACCGAAACGCAGAGGCACAGAGTTTTATTTTACTTTGTAACCGTATATGATGCACAATATAATCATTCCTACTATGTGCCTGCTGTCAGGCTAGTCTAATTTATTAATCATATATAATTCATCTCAAAAAAACAGCTTTTAACAGAAACTCAAAACAAATGTATTATTAAATTTTTAGTTTATCAACTGTTCTTATAGTTTTTCTACTAAATTTTTAAGATTACATTAAAAAAAACACATAATGTATTGTAATAACAAGAAATTAATTTTAAAGCCAATCACTATTGTATAATTTATTACGAACCCCAAAAAAAGTATCTTTGTAATATGAAAGGAAATAAAAAAACACATGAAATAAATGTACAATCTATGTTGGTTGAAGAATCAGCCAAAAACAAATATGGACAATATTTTACTCCTGAAATCATTGCTGATTTTATGATTACTCTTTCCAATATAACCAAAGACTCAAAAA
>JAADEM010000117.1 GCA_013153405.1 Chlorobiota bacterium | reverse complement strand
TAAATGTGCCTATGTAGATATCGGCTCTTTTATTTTTATATTTTCCATAAAGACATTTTGAACTTATATTATTGAAAATGTTAAGTTTTCCCGATTCCCATTTTTCAATATTCTTTGGCGTTCCGTTTGTCAGTTCTTTATCACCTTTTATGAAAACCACGTTGTCGGTAATAAGACGTACCAGATGGTTTCCTATTGCTTTCGATTCTGAATTGCATTTCGATACCCAGTCCATTTGTTTGGTGTATTTCCCGGGCTTGCCGTTTTCAAGTAACATTCCTCCTTTGTTGGGAAGTGTTTTGCCGTTGATATCTTCGTTTCCCTGCAGCCAGCGAAACCAGTTGAGCCATTTGCCGCCGAAAACCCAGGTCATTGAATAGTAGAGACGTAACTCTGATTCTGAAATTTCATATGTGCCGCCTTGTTTATATCCTTGTGTGTACTGTCCGAAAGCAATGGGATTGTTTCCGGTTCCGTCGTGACCTTCAAGAGCTACGGTACGGTACAGCATAAGGTCCTCGGCCATGGCTTTTGCTCCCCGGTAGTATTTTATTTTTTTTCCTACAGGTAAAAAATAGTAAGCATCATACGTAAGCATATCCGGTTTGGCAATTCGCATATACTTTCTCATCTGGTCAATTTTCCACTGCCCTCCGTAGCCGAACTGGTTTGTATGCAGGATAACATCAGGATAGTGTTTTCTTGCAACATTAAACCATTTGGTTATTTGTGTAATCAGAGTATCGGAGTAATACTCTTCGTCACCAATGCACATTGTAGTGAGACGCGAGAGAGCTTTTTTCTGGTCATCGTCAAGAAATCCGTATTCGTATTCATCTTCTGTCGGTTCTCTGTCGAGGCGTTTGCCGTACGGTGCTTTTGCCATCGACCACTGTGATTCGGGAAACTGCTCAAGAATGAATTTCTTGTTGAAAGGACGGGGAGGTACAAAAAATGTTGGGCTGGTAAAGCCGCTTGTTTTCCAGTCTTTTGATCGGATACGGTAATATGCAGCTCCAGTTCTTTCTGCTTTTATATTTTCACTTCCTACCCAACATCCAAGCTGAATACCGTATTTTATAAACAAACGGTTTGAATTGTATGGTTGAACAGAAGACTTTATTGTTTTGCCGGTTTGGGCATTTAGTAGTGTGACTGCAAAAAGCAGTAGCATTGATGTTTTTAACCTCATAACCTGTTATCAATTGTAGTTTAAAAAAGATTAATAAAAGTCAGGATAGAATTGGGAGGGCCTTAAAAATAATATTAAAATGATTAATTTTATAAAAAACCGGAAAATATGATTTTTAGTGTATGCATTTTTATAAAAGTATGCTGAATAAAGATTTCCGGTTCAGATTGTATCAATACCATAAAATGTTATAATTTATGCAGTTCTCTGCAGGTAAAACTAAAAATATGAAAAAAATAATATCTGTTTTTTTACTTTCATTTATTATAGGATTAGCATCGTCATTCGGATGTACTAATTTATTGGTAACTAAAGGTGCATCAGCAAATGGTTCAAGCTATATTGTTTATACCAACGACGGAGAATGGTTGTATCATTTAAAAAAATATCCGGCAGCAGATTACCCGGAGGGAGAATGGCTGCAGATAGGAAGCGGGAAAATAAAACAGGTCAGACATACCTATGCCCGGTTGGGATGGCACATGAACGAGTATCAGGTATCGATAGGTGAGACAACATTTACGGGCAGGGAGGAGCTTTGGTCAAAAAATAACTTTCTTAAGTACTGGCACCTGATAGATCTTGCACTTCAGCGTGCAAAAACAGCCCGTGAAGCAATTAAGGTCATTACCGGTCTGGTCGAAGAGTACGGTTACGGTTCGGAAGGTGAGTCTTTTTCGATTGGTGATCCGGATGAGGTATGGATACTTGAAATGATAGGAAACGGCTCGGGTGGTAAAGGTGCTATCTGGGTGGCTGTACGTATTCCTGACGGGTATGTGGCTGCTCACGCTAACCATTCACGTATCGGGACATTTCCGCTCGATGATCCAGAGAACTGTATGTATTCGGAAAATGTTATCTCGTTTGCCGTTGAGAAAGGGTATTATGATCCTGAATCGGGAGAACCTTTCGAATTTAATAAAGTGTATGATCCCTCCACGCCCGAAAAGCTTAAATACTCCGAAACGAGAGTATGGTCATTATTCAGGAGAATTGCGCCATCGCTGAACCTTTCGCCAGATTATCACAGGGGATTAACAAACAAGAGATACCCGTTGTACATAAAACCCGACAAAAAACTTACTACCAAAGATATCTTCGGTCTCATACGTGACCATTACGAGGGAACTCCGTTTGATATGACAAAGGGAATAATGGCAGGACCGTATGGTAGTCCGCAAAGAAACAGGCCATTGTCGTTTTATGTTGATAGTGTAAAATACTCGTGGGAGAGACCAATATCAACCTACAATACAGCATTCTCTTTTGTGGCTGAGATGCGCAGTTATCTTCCTGATCCGATAGGAGGTATCGTGTGGTTTGGCGAAGATGATACCTACTCGACCTGTTACGTTCCGATGTATAACTCAATCACTGAAATTCCCGAATCCTTTACCAAAGGAGATATTAACAAATTTTCTCTTGAATCGGCCTGGTGGGCTTTTAACTTTGTTGGAAATTATGTGAATTTGCGATACTCCGATATGATAGAGGATGTGAAAAAAGTACAGTCGCGACTGGAGGATAAATTCCTGCAGGATCAGGATTCAATAGAAAGTCTGGCATTGGACATGCTTGATGCGGGCGATAAAGATAAAATGTTGAAGTTCCTGACTGATTATAGTGTGACTTCGGGTGAAGATGTCACGGAAGAGTGGCGGCAACTGGGCTTTTATCTTGTAACAAAATACAACGACGGGTATGTTAAAGATGAAAATAGGCGAATAAAAGCTGTGGGATATCCCGAACAATGGTACAGGCGTGTAATTGAATGCGACGGTGATAAATATCGTATTAAAGATGCTACTGAAGAAAATCAGGTGAAATCATTTTAAGGTTGTTTTCTGACAACAAGAAAACTCTTTATTATATTGAATTTTAAAGGACTTTCATGATCAGGAAAGCGTCGGAATGATTTTTATTCGAGGATGTCCAAAAAGTAATATACCCACGTCATTGCGAGGAGGTACGACAAAGCCCGCCTGGCCAGCGAAGCCGGGCAGGCAAACTCTTGATTTTCAGAGCTTGTGAGTTTTGAGATTCTCTGCCTGCGCCATGCTACGGCAGGCAGGCCTCACTCCGTTCGGAATGACGACTTTTTGGACATTCCCTACAATCTTTTTATTCAATTTTATAATTTCTTGACAAAAGTCCTGTTTTAGTTAAAGTTTAATAAAGAAATTTGTCGCCATAAAAAGAGTTGGTATTTTTGTGTAGTTTTAAAAAAGCTTTAAAGACCTAAAAATTTATTGTTATGTCAATGTTTTATCATCCCGAGGAATATAAGTTGCCGGATCGCCCAATGGAGAATTTTTTAGATGAAACTGAAATATGGACG
>JAADEM010000112.1 GCA_013153405.1 Chlorobiota bacterium | reverse complement strand
TTTCTTAAATAAAGATTTTTTTAATTGTATTTTTCGGCTTTATCGGTTAGGTTTTTTAAATCTTTCACATCAAAATTTCCGTAAAATGAAACCATAAGTCCACTGCCTTCAGGTTCGTCGTTGTTCTCTATGATAATATGGCACTCCTTTATTTTTTTGCCTTTTTTTAATATCATAATATCCACATCATCATCAGCTTCTTTGTCGATGTCATCAGGTTTAATCTTTTTGTATTTTCCCGATAGTGCACTTAGTGCCGTTTTTCGCAGATTAAAAGAAGTTTGAGTATCCGGTGAATTGTAAATAAGAATTTTTATTTTGTCAAGTTCTCCGGTAATATTACTATTGTCTATGTCCATATTTACAAAGTCAAGCATCTGTTTAGAAAAGGATAGAATGGTTATTCCATCTTTTCCGTCAAGACTGCTGAAAAGTTTATCAGACGGGCTGTCTTGTGCAAGAACAGAAACTGTTGATACAAAAATGGCTGCTATAATTAATTTTAAAGTTTTCATTGATTTATAAAATTAACTTAGACAAAATGAATTTAAAATCGTTGTTATACATAAAGCCTGAGGCATCAGCAGTTTTCCCCGAAGAAACAAAATCATCATTCTCGTCCTCGTCGTTGTAATCCGTATTATCATTTATGAGATAATTAATATCATCGTCAACTTTTACAGTCATTCCTTTAGGAACAAAAATGTTTATTATTATTTTCTGATCTCTTAGCATTGTTTCGTCGTCGAGAGAAAACAACTTGTCAAAGTATAAAACAGAATCTCTCTGTTCCCAGTTATAGCGTATTCCTTCAGTGTTTTTAACTGCGTCATCAATCGTTCTTCCCCGGGCCTCTTTTACTTCTGTAATTTTAAGTTTATTGCCACGTAAAAGGTTAATGACCGGGTTACCTTCAATTATCAATTCTCCGTTACTGTCGATATAAAGGTCCATTTTATTCATATTCATAAGATATTCGTCATATCTCATTTCATCGGAACCTGATAACGATTTTATATATAGGGTGTCAGACATTACAGGAAGAAGCTTTGTTTGACTTTCAACTTTTGAGCGGGTTTTAAAATCTGTTACTGTTTTCAGCGAACCGTAAAACAGTAGACCTAATCCGGTAAGCCATAATAAAAGTGCAATAATTCCAAGTATAAATCCGTTTGACCTGAAATTGAAAATCATTTTTAATCCCAGATAGAAAAAAAGTAATAAGGGAATTCCTGCAAGGAGCAAAACAGAGAGTGAAATTATCCACATGTCGTATCCGGCAAGCAGACGGTGAGGTAGTTCATAAATAAATAAATTATGAGGCAGCATTTCGCCTATTGTACTGTTCTGGAAGAGAGCAAAAATTACAAGCGATACAAGGCCTAGGAAACTTATAATGGTAAAAGCAAGTCCAGCTATTATTTTCAGAACATTTCCGGATCCTTTAACAATATCATTTCCGTAGTAGATTGAGCTTGGTGTTCCTGTTGGTTTTGCGGCCGGGTTGTTTTCATATGTGCTTTTTGATTTAAAATAGTTTTGTCCTCCGCGCATTTCGAACCATTGTGCCGGTGTTTTAGGTTTTGGCATTGCTATCCATAATAGCAGATATATAAAAACAAACGGAAACCAGAAGTAAGTTATCACAGCAAATAAAATTCTCAGAATAACAGGGTCGGTATTCATATACAGAGCAAGCCCGCTGCATACACCACCGAAAATTTTTCTTTCAATATCTCTGAAAAGAGACTTTTGATTATGAACATATCCCTGTGTTCCGGTTGGGTTTCTTTTATCTTCTGCATTTTGTGTGTTTTCATGTTCTGGAACGAACTCATCGGGCTCGCCGACAAGCCTTATTATTTCTTTCACCGAGTCAATTGTAACTGCTTCTGTCCCTGGTTTAACTTCGGTCCGGAACAATTCTGCAATGCGTGCTTCTATGTCATTTATTATCTCTTCTGTTTCAGTGTTGTCTCCAAGATTCAGTCTGATTTTATTCAAATAAGAATCCAGTAGTTCGTAGGCATCTTCTTCAATTTGAAATGCAAAACCTCCGAGATTTATATTTATTGTTTTATTCATGGCAAATTTTTTACATCATTAAAGCAACAGAACCAAATAAGAAAAATATGATTTTGAAAATAACGGTTATCAACAGCAGTGCAACAATTGCATACAGCATAGATTTTAACGCAGGCTTATAGACAATCCCCATGATTGCAAGCACAAGAACAATTTTCAGCACACCAGAATAGAATATCTGAATATGCCAGTTACCCGGGAAGTTCATTTGCATTCCGGGAATAAAATTGTGAACTACTGTACCGGTGTAATAAGAAGTGTGAAAAGACGGAATTAGAAATGTTGCTGCCAACAAAATACCTGCTACTATGAGTACTGTTTTGTCATTCTTGCCCAGGTTCTGAAAAAAGTTCTTCCCTTTTTGATAGGTTTCTGTGTCTTTTATTCTGCTTACCCTCTTTTTCACATCTTCATACTCATCTTTAATGGTTTTTTCGATGTTTGAGATATTGATGGGCTCGCCTCTCATCTGAAGTTTTTCAGCTGTTGTTACAGCAGGTGGAAGAGCTATCCAAAGTACTATGTAAATAGGAATAATGACTCCCACGCTAAGGAAAGGTAGAATTGCAAAAATCACTCTGACAAGAGTTATGTCGAGGTTCAGATATGCAGCAATACCGGAACAAACACCTCCAAAAACTCTGTTGTCGATATCACGGTAAAGTTTTTTGGGTGGGATATATGTTCCCGATGAGGTAAAATTGCTTGCGTTCTTTTCATTACTATCGCTTAGGTCATCAAACTCTTCAGGCTCGCCCATTATTCCGATAACATGCTCTACAAGTGCGTAATCAACTACACCAACTCCCGGTTTGACCTTTTCTTCGAAAAGTTCTGCAATACGGCTTTCTATATCAGCAATTATTTCTCTTGCACCTTCTTTTCCTGTAAACCATTTTTCCACCTTTTCGAGGTAGTTACTTAACCGGAGATAGGCATCTTCGTCAATATAGAATATCAATCCGTTAAGATTTACTGTTACTGTTTTCTTCATTTCTGTTCTTCTTTTGAGGTTTGGTTAATAGTCTCAACTGCTTCTACCAGTTCTCTCCACGAATTATCAAGCTCTTTCAGAAATTCTTTACCTAATTCGGTAAGTGCATAGTATTTTCGGGGAGGTCCCTGTGTGGATTCCTCCCAGCGATAACTTAGCAGACCGGCATTTTTAAGCCGTGTTAGCAATGGGTATAATGTGCCTTCCACAACTATCATTTTTGCATCTTTCAGTTTATTTATTATATCCGACGCATATGCATCTTTATCTGACAGAATGGAAAGAATACAGTACTCAAGTACTCCCTTGCGCATTTGTGCTTTTGCATTTTCTACATTCATAAGTATTCTCCATTTGAGTTTTTTGTACAATACTATCCTTCACACTGAAGTTTGTTATGCAAATATATGTATAAAAATTAGTACTATGCAAGGCAAGGTACTAAAAATTTTCATTTTTATTGTTGT
>JAADEM010000178.1 GCA_013153405.1 Chlorobiota bacterium | reverse complement strand
ATCAAAAATAGATATATCCTACACAATCCTGTTATCTCTTTATACATAAATTCCTGCTTCTTAGCAGCAATTTAATGAATTTTCAATAAATCCCCGACAGGTTTTCAAAATGAAAAAAGTAAAAGCTGCCTGAAATCACCGGCAGCCTTTGTTATACCTTATTTAAAATATTCGAGTAAATATTGTTCTGCCTCAACATTCCATAATCCGTTATGTTTTTTGCAAAGTTCATCCAGCTTTTTGAACATCGGATCAGTCTTTCCTTTTTCTTCAAAATCAGCAATTGCAGTTAATGGCATTTCAATATGATTGTAGATAAGTTTCTTTCCTCCCGGGATCTTCGGAAGATTAAGAGTTGTTTCTATTACGGCATTGATACCCCCGATGTGTGTTACAAGACCGGCCGGATCAAGTCCTTTACCCATAACATCAAGCGCCTCTTTCATATCGTCGGTATTACCACCGCTTGTGCCTACAATGTGAGTGTATGCATAGTGAACATTGTAAAAATTCATACGTGCGGTAAAGTTCGGATCAGAAGGACCTGCAAAGAAATTCAGACATCCGTCGAATGCCAGTATTGCATCTCCCTGCTCCACTACAGGTGCCACAGGTGCAAATACAAACACATCGTCATATCCTTTACCTCCGGCAATATCCTTAAGCTCTTTTACCGGGTTATCCATTTTTGCGGTATTCACATACCTAAGGTCAATACCTCTTGACTTTGCAAACTCAACAGTGTAAAGCGACGCTGCACGGTCGAGGCGTGTCTGATCAATATCGGTTACAACAAGCAATCCGGGCTTGCGGTCTTCACGACGCAAAACATAGTTTATGGCAGCCAGTCCCATTGGACCTACACCGGCAAGAATAGCCATATTTCCGCCATCCACTATCTCCATTTTATGGATGTATGAACCGGGAGTGGTATGATAGTTTGCGTGCATCGCACCAATCACACACGATAACGGTTCGGATAGTGAAGCCGGATAAAATCCTTCTCCCTTGAACGGAAGCAGACATCCCTGCTCCATCACTTCAGCAGGAATGATAACGTAAGTTGCATCTCCGCCAATATATTTATACGAATAGCCGGGAGCACTCAGAATACCCACCGGACCATTTTCGTAGTTCAGTGCCGGCTGAATGGAGAATTTATCTCCCGGTTTAAACTGATCTTTCCATTTAGAACCTACCTCGATCAACTCGCCGGCAAACTCGTGACCGATGATAACAGGATTTTCCGCTGCATCATCCGGAACACGTTTATGGTCGGTTCCCTGGTTAGCTGCTTTGTATGATGACATACAGATACTGTCACAAACAACTTTTGCCAGTATCTCATCTTCTTTAATCTGTGGCAATTCAAACTCCTCCAGACGGAGATCTTTTTTACCGTATAATCTTACTGCTTTTGTTTTCATATCGTGATATTTCGTTTCTGTGTTTGTCACGATTTTTGCTAAAAGGCAAAAATCCCGCCAAACGGGTTCTTGTTTTTCTTGGTTACCCCGAGTTCTCGGGGCTAATAATGTTTCGCTCCTACGGAGCTCTTCTCCTCCCTCATTTAGGAGGGGGCTGTTATTTCAACATCTCCTGACCACCGGTTACGGGAATGGCCTGGCCTGTTTCGTACTCCTGCTCTATGGCATAGAGTATAGCGCGAACGACATCTATCACACGGCAACCACGGCGGGCGGGAACCTGATTCTCGTAATACTGTTTCACATCTTCAATGGTCTTTGCACCCGGTACTTTTCCTGCTTTCAGATATTGAACAAAAAGACCGTTCTCGGGATTGCTCCACAACGGACCGTCAAAGAAATTACCCGGACAAATTGAATTTACCTTAATCTGATGTGGCATAAGCTCAAGCGCGAACGACTGGGTGAGACCTATACCACCGAACTTACCGCCTGCATAAGCAAAGTTACGGTTACTGCCTTTTAGTCCCGACTTGGAATTTATCTGTATAATGTCCATAAAATGCGAACCTTCGCTGTACTGCGACTGTATTTTCATCACTTTCGACGAGTACTTGGCACAATAGAAGTAACCGGTATAATTAACTTTTGTCATTATGTCAAAAGTCTTCGGGTCCATCTCGTCCAGTCCGCCGGCACGTAATATGCCTGCATTACTTATCATCACATCCAGTCCGCCGAAGCGCAATGTTGTTTCTTTAATCAGGTTCTCAACCGAATCAGGGTCAGAAACATCAGTTTTCACAAAGAATGATTTATTTGAGTAATTCTTTGCATTGAGTCTGGCCGCCATTTCACTTCCGACCTCTTCGTTAAGATCAGCCACAACTATATTGGCACCCTCTTCAAAGAGCTCTTCGGCAATTCCTGCTCCAAACCCCTGGGCACCGCCGGTAACAATTACTATCCTACCTGGAATGCGCTGCCGCCCGGTATCTCCTGCCGAATCAACGGCAATAGTACAAACTCCGCTTACAACCACACTTTCCGGTGCCGAATCATTTGATTCATACCAGCTCTTAAATGCAGTTCTCAGCTCATCAGGGCTTTCAATAACCAGGGTCTTTTCATCTGCTGAACCTTCACCTTTTTCGTCTGTCAGACTACAGGTTACCAATCCTTTTTTCGAAGCCAGCATTCTGACTGCCGGCAAGATTTCCAATATATTCATTTAGGTCTGTGTTTGTTTTTCATTGTGTTTGTCTATCTTGATTACCCCGAGTTCTCGGGGCTAATAATGTTTCGCTCCTACGGAGCTTTTCTCCTCTCCCATTTAGGGGAAACCTGTCCCGCTATTTTAGCGGGAGTCGGAAGGGGGCATTATTTCACCACACTCTTTATCAATCTGTCACCAAGGTCGGCAAACTCTTTTCTTTTATCCTGTCTGAACACTCTGTTTGCATCCAGAACACCCTTGCCATCACGATCGAACAGATATTGATGAGCGGCAACTATACACGCTCCTTCATAATTAATTTTCAAAAGCTCATCGTCAAGCGGTGTTTTATTGCCTGCATAAACCTCAACCGGTTGTTTACCCGGAGCATTATGCTCGGTACCAAACGTAACCACAAAACCCTCTTTTACCAATTCCATCACATACTCTTTCATTTTGTCGTGATTGTTACGTGTTGGTATGAACTCAGCCGAATAAAAACCACGTTTTTTAAGATCGGCCATTGCAGCCGGAAGGTCTCCTTCAAAATCGGTGTAGTTACCTTTGGCATCATCGGCCAGGAACGGATACGTAGGTATTCCTCCCGCCCTGATAATGATGTCGCGGATGGCGGCAGTATCAAGAAACACTGTCGGGTCTTCCTCTACAAATGCTGCCCCGCCTGCTTTCAGAAGCTTACTGCGAATCTCATTCTCAACTGCTGCCTCATTCGAAATGTCTGAAGTCAGCTCTTTATCACCGAAAAGATCTTTGTAAAAAGCCTTTTGAGCACTGATACTTGAAAACTTCTTCACGGCAAGGTCACGAATAGCACGGGCAAGGTGACGTTCACGAACCTGCTCTTTGGCAAACTCCTTTTTTATATCCTCGAATGAGAGTTGAAATTTATATCCCTTTTTCCTAAGAATATCATTCACCTTCTCCATCATCTGCCTAACCTGCTCATTATTCTTTTCCAGAATATGTTTTAGCTGCTTACTGTCCTCTTCCGGCAGTACCACAGGATAGGCAAGCCCTTTACCGCTCAGGTAAGTACGTCCGGGATTGGCCGGATCATTCACCCTCAGCCCTTTCTTTTTCTTCTCCTCATCAAGTCCGATAAACTCAACATTGAAAAGAGGGAAAAGACCGTTTTTAATTGTCTGGTACGACCAGGCATCATATCCGTCGAAAGTAAAAAAATCGTTTATACCGATAACTTTCACATCCTCCTCCTTTGCCTGAATCACCGCCTCCTCAACACAACAAAATGCGCTGAATGAGTGAGGAGTATGAAGATGAGCATTGACCTTTAACGGCCCTTGCTTTTTCTTAGGGACCGCTGTTGGTTCTTCTTTTATCAGTTTTTGCCAGAAATTCATATAAATATTTTAGTTCTAATCAGATAACGTTTGAATCCGGTGAAATGTTTGTCACGATTTTTGCGAAATGCCAAAAATCCCGCCAATCGTCGGGTTTCTTGTATATCTTTAATAGGGAATGTCCAAAAAGTAAAAAACAGACGTCATTGCGAGGAGAAACGACGAAGCAATCTCTTGATTCTCAACATTTGTGGATTTAGAGATTCCTTCATTTCATTCGGAATGACGACTTTTTGGACATCCTCTTAATAATTTTACGCTCCTACGGAGCTCCTCCTCTGCCCTTCTGCCTGCCTGCTGACAGGCAGGTTCAAAAGAAGGGAAATTATGAGGTGGTGAATTAATTCTCTCCTCCCCCATTTAGGGGGAGGTTGGGAGGGGGCTGTTTTATACCCCTTCCTTATTTCTTCTTATCTGCTCGGCATCTGTGAAGTTTGTCTTCACAACGTGGCCTTGCAGAGGCACAATCTTCTCGTGAATTGCATCAAGAATCCAGTGCGGCTGCGGGAAGAACGAATCCTCAAGCTCAAATGCCGGTGTTATCCAGTTGCGTGAACCAACAACCACCGGAGGTGCATCCAGATAGTCGAATGCAAGCTCGGCAATATTACGTGCCATATCGTTCAGGAACGAACCTCTTGCAGAAGCATCACTGGTAAGAACAATCCTTCCGGTCTTTTTAACCGACTCAATAACCGGTTCGTAATTGAACGGCACAAGCGAACGTGCATCTATCACTTCGGCACTCATTCCGTACTTCTCCTCAAGCTCTTTTGCCGCATCCAAAGCACGGTAAAGAGTTGCTCCGATAGAGAGGATTGTCACATCCTTACCCTCTTTCTTCACATCAGGCTCCCCGAGAGGTATCTCATAGTATCCTTCCGGCACTCCGCCTTCGTGGAACATCTCGCCTATATCGTAAATTCTCTGACTTTCGAAGAAGATAACAGGATCGGTTCCCTGAAGGGCGGCATTCATCAATCCTTTGGCATCATACGGTGTAGCCGGGAATACAACTTTCAGTCCAGGAATATGGGCCACAAGCGATGTCCAGTCCTGTGAGTGCTGAGCACCGTACTTTGAACCTACCGACACCCTTAATACAACAGGCATTTTCAAAACATTACCACTCATTGCCTGCCATTTCGGAAGCTGATTGAACACCTCATCGCCACTACGTCCGAGGAAGTCGCAATACATAATTTCCGGAACCACACGTCCTCCGCACATTGCATATCCGATGGCAGTACCAACAATGGCTGCTTCAGCAATAGGAGAGTTGAACAAACGATGGTAAGGCAGGGCCTCTGTCAGTCCGCGGTAAACGGCAAAAGCACCACCCCAGTCGCGGTTTTCCTCACCGTAGGCAATCATTGTCGGGTCTTTGTAAAAACGATCGATTATTGCTTCGAACAATCCGTCGCGAAGCTGATACTGCTTCATTTTAGAGAACGGCTTACCGTTTTTATCCAGAGCAAAACGCTCTTTACGAGCAATCTGCTTAACTCGCGGATTCTCTTCAAGCGGCATAAGCACATCCGGCTCACGGTCCTCCATACGGTCTACCGACTCGTTTGAGAACATCATATCGCCAATCATCTCAGGATGCTTTTCGAGGTCCATTCTTGGTGAAACCTCATCATCGATAGAAAGCTTGAACATCTCAAATATCAGGTTGTCTATCTCCTCCTTAATATCTTCAAGCTCTTTTTTGGTTGCGATGCCGCCGTCAATAAGCTGCTTCTCGTAACCGAGAATACAATCCTGTTTTTCCCAGGCCTCAATCTCCTCTTTTGTACGATACGATGAGGCATCGGAAGGAGAGTGGCCGCTGTAACGGTATGTAAGAACATCGAGCAGAACAGGACCTTTCTTTTCGTCAAGTATCTTTTGTTTTCTCTTGTAGGCATCTATTACAGCAAGCGGATTGTATCCGTCCACCCGCTCAGCATGCATCTGCTCGGCATTCACACCGGCACCGATACGTGCTGCAATTTTATATCCCATAGTCTCACCGGCTGTCTGACCGCCCATACCGTACTGGTTGTTCATTATATTGATAACCAGCGGCAGTCCGCCTTTCATATCACCTTCCCAAAGTTCTTTGAACTGGTCCATAGCAGCAAACATCAATCCTTCCCAGACAGGACCTGTAGCCATTGAGGCATCACCAATGTTTGCCACAACTATACCCGGCTTGCGGTTCACCTTCTTGTAAAGAGCAGCACCTACTGCAATATCACCGCTACCACCCACAATGGCATTGTTGGGATAAACGCCGAAGGGAGTGAAAAAGGCGTGCATACTTCCGCCAAGACCTTTATTGAAACCTGTTTCACGGGCAAATATCTCGGCAAGTGTACCGTAAATAAGGAAACGCTTTGCAAGAGATTTTACATCACCATTGAAGTTCTTTTTAACGATATTGTAAATCACTCCGCCGAAGAAATCCTCCATTACAAGCTCAAGCTCGCTGTCGCTCAGTTTCTGAATAGCACTGAGACCTTTGGCAAGAATCTCGCCGTGACTACGGTGCGAACCGAAAATAAAGTCATCGACAGTCAGGGTGTAAGCCATACCAACGGCAGCCGCTTCCTGTCCTATGGAAAGGTGAGCCGGTCCTGGATGGTTGTACTCAACACCTTTGTATCCGCCGGTGGTTTTTATCAGGTTAAGCATTGTTTCAAACTCCCTGATAAGGGCCATATCATGATAGATACGAAGAAAATCATCTTTTGAATAGTTCTCTTTCTCCTCTTCAATCGTTTTGTTGTACTGATTGATTGGAATTGGCTCGAAGGTCAACTGTCCTGACTTGCGGGCCTCTTTCGGGTCGATAAACTGACTTTTAGGCATATTTTAATTTTTTAAAGTGTTCGATGGCTCTATGGTTCTATTGTTACAGTGTTACAGTGCTAATATTCCAATTAATTTATTCATAGCAGCTTTGAGCCATTAGATATTAACGTGCAAATATTGTCTCTTTATAAATTTCCGAAACCGTCGGATGCGGGAAGATTATCTCTTCAAGTTGTTTGGCTGTCATCTCCATTTCAATGGCCATCGATGCTCCGAAAATCATCTCACTGGCAGGATTTCCAAGCATCTGAACACCGATAACCTGACCGTAAGGTTTTCCGAGAAGTATCTTTGTTTCACCATTTCCTCCTTCATTCTCGGCAATGAACCTGCCGGCATAAGCCATTGGCAGTGTTACAACATCATATTCAATGCCTTTCTCTTTTGCCTGCTCTTCGGTAAGACCGACACTGGCAAATTCAGGATTGGTATACACAACACCCGGAACAGCATCGTAACGCATCACATCCTTACGTCCGGTAAGATTGTTTATCACAACCTCTCCTTCACGGTAAGCTGTGTGAGCAAGCAGTGAGAAACCGGTAACATCACCCGCAGCAAACACATTGGGAATATTAGTTTCCATCTTTTCATTCACTTTGATGCCTGCTTTGGTAACCTCAACACCGAGATTCTCAAGCCCGAAACCGTTCAGTACTGCTCGCCGACCGGTACTTACCAGTATCTTATCACCTGTTACGGTCTCCTCTGAATCACCCTGCTTATAGGTCACATTTTTACCGTCAATCTTAACCACCATTGCCGACAGCTTAAAATCAACACCTTTCTTTTCGTACATCTTACGTAGCTGAGCACTCATCGGCTTATCCATTCCGGGAAGTATCTCGTCCACCATTTCAATGACAGTCACTTTTGCGCCCATACTGTTGAAAAAGCTGGCAAACTCCATTCCGATAACACCACCTCCGATGATAACCATTTCAGAAGGCACCTCTGTAAGGTCTAATGCTTCACGGCTGGTAATGATGTGCTCCGAAGGATAAACAAGTCCGGGGATTGGTGGAATGGCAGTTTCCGAACCTGTTGCAATCAGAAGGTTTTTCACCTGATAAGTCTGTCCGTCGGCAGTGATATTGATAATGCCGTCCTTCTTACCTTCGATGAATGCCTTTGAGTTTACAACAGTTACCTTGTTGGCCTTCATCTTAGATCCTACCCCGCTCACAAGCTTGCGAACAACCTTGTTTTTGCGCTTGATGATAGTGCTGAAATCATAGCTGGCATCCTGTACGTTAATTCCGTACTTACTACCGTTACGTGCCTGGTCATACAATTTAGCCGAATAAAGAAGGGTTTTTGTAGGTATACATCCTTCGTTCAGACAAACACCGCCAAGCTTCTTCTCTTCGAAGATTACCGTCTTTAACCCTTTGTGTCCGGCCTTCTCAGCAGAGTCATACCCTGCTGGGCCTCCGCCTATAATTCCAAGATCAAATATTTCTGACATATTTTTTAGCTTTTAGCTGATGGCTTTTAGCTGTTAGCTCCGGATGATCTCCAGATGGCTAATAGCTAACGGCTAACAGCTTTACAAATCTATTTCCAAAGTTTCTATTTCAATTGCAATCTGTTTCAGGAAGCGTGTTGCTTCACCTCCGTCAAGGGCACGATGGTCGTACGTTAAGCTGAGTCCCATATAAGGAACAAATCCGTACACACCTCCGCCAAGGTCTTTCGGACGTGGAACAATAGTATTCACTCCCAGTATTGCCGATTGCGGAAGATTAATCACAGGAGTAAACATTTCAACTCCGTAATTTCCCAGGTTCGACACCGTAAATGAAGCGGCTTCTGATGCCAAAAGGTCGGGGTCGATACTTCCCGTACGGCAGGCACCTGCAATCTCCTTCATCTGATTGCTCAATCCCTGTATCGACAGGTCATCGGCATTTTTAACGGCAGGAACCATCAGTCCTCTCTCTGTATCAACGGCAAGACCAAGATGTACTTTATTGAAAATCTTCATACTGTCACCGAGGAAATGGGAATTGACCTGCGGGAATTTTTTCAATGCTTTGATAACCGCCATACAAACCATATCGTTTATGGTGATATTTGTAGGATACCCCTCCTCCATCGCTTTCTTAACTTTCTGACGCAGGGCAAGAATATTACGGGCATCGGCACCAAGGTGGTGGGTAAGCTGTGCGGAGTTCTGCAACGATGAATGCATTGCCTTTGCTATGAGCTTACGCATATTGCTCAGCGGCTTAATTTCAAAGTCACCCGAATAAACAGGATTTGACGAAGTCAGGTCTGCAGCTTTAACTGTTCCGGCAGGTCCTGAACCTTCGGCCGGTGCAGTTAATCCTTCTGCTTTTGCAACCTCTTTTGCCAGTCCGGTAAGTTTCGGACGCTCTTTCAATGCGGCCTCAACATCACGGGCAATAACACGTCCTTTGGGGCCGGTACCCTGAATGCCGTCAAGAGGCAATGCCTCTTTTTCTGCCATATTCCGTGCACGGGGCGAAACACCTGCAGTTTGCGATTTGCGATCTGAGATGTGCGACTCTGAAGGAACCTGAACAGATGTCTCTTCCTTTTCCGCGGGTTGCTCACTAACAACCTCCTGCTCCTGACTCTCTCCTGATGCTTTAGCAGCTCCGGCAGATGCAAGAAGACCAGAGATATCTTCCCCCTCCTCTCCTATTATACAAACATTCTCAAGAACGGGAACCTCATCCCCTTCTTCATAAAACACCTCGAGCAATACTCCGTCAAACTTTGACTCTTCCTCAAAAGATGCTTTATCAGTTTCATAAGCGAACAAAACATCGCCTACAGCAACTTTGTCGCCTTTCTTTTTATGCCACTCTGTAATGATGCAGCTTTCAACCGATTGCCCTTGCTTGGGCATAATCACTAATTCAGCCATATAATTTTGTTTGATATATTTTGGTAATGTAACATCGTCATCCATTAATGACATTGCAAATATAAAAACATCAACTTGTATATACAAGTTTAAATTGTTAAAAAGAGTAATATTTTCATAACAACCTGGCTTACTGCCTTTATAAATATTTTAAAACACAATTTGTAATAACAAGTGAAGGTTATTATGTTTACAAATATTATATTTGAAAAATTTTTATATTTTTGAATTATGGACAGCACACTTCCTCAATACAAACAGGTTTACGAGATATTACGCAAACATATACTTGAAGGAGTATACAACGAAGGCGATTTACTACCTTCGGAAAATGAGTTATGTGCGATTCACAAAGTTACCCGCCCAACAATACGCAAGGCTCTTGACCGACTGGTAAATGAGGGTTACATAAAAAAACAGCAGGGAAAAGGGAGTATTGTTTCGGGAAAGCCCAAAGGAGTGGGAATACTTTCTCTATCGGGAACCACATCGGCTTTGGGAGATGAAAAACTTGTCACTAAAATCATAGTAAAACCAGAACTGAGACAATGGGATCATGCTTTCTCTTTTTCAATCACTGAGCAGGAGAAAGAGGCAGGTTGTATATACTTTGAAAGACTGAGGATAGTGAACGGCAAGCCGGTATTTTTCGATACCACGATGATTCCTAATCTGAATCTGCCCCGTTTTTTATCTCTCAAGCTTGAAAACAAATCTCTGTTCGATATTCTGCGCACGCGTTATCAGATAGAGGTTACGGGAGGTGAACAAAAGATTTTCGCCACAACCGGTGATAAAAAACTACAGAAGCTTTTCAATGTAAATGCAGGACACCCCGTTCTACAACTCGACCGAAAAATCGAAACCAGCCGGATTGGATTAACCATCTACAGTCAGGTATTTTGCAATACAGATGAATATGCCCTTTACGGAACGTTTTAGTATAAACAGTAACAGACTAAAAAGGTAATGCAGTTAATAATAGCTGGCGATTTTTCATATAATATTTACACCTCAACAACCAATATTCTCCTGTAGCTTTTACACGGAATGCATCATGCGATAACAATACCGTTTATTAAAATCATTAATGGAATGCCCAAGGCATGAAGTAAAAAGTCCTGTCACACCTTAAAATGGCCTACAAGATCGGACAAGCGTCCCGCATACTCTTCCAGCCGCACGGATATATCAGATATTTGTTCTGATGTTTTGCTGTTATGTTCGGCCACACTATTAAGTTCATTTATAACATTACTTACCTGATGTACTCCCTCATTCTGTTCATTACTGGCAACACTGATATCTTTAACGAGATCAGCTGTTTTTATTATTTCAGGCATTAACTTATCGATAAGCTCGTTGGCCTTCTCTGTTTCCTCAACAGAAGTTACAGAAAGAGCAATTATTTCAGTTGCAGCTTTTTTACTGTTGTCGGCAAGCTTTTTAACCTCTCCGGCAACAACAGAGAATCCTTTACCGTGTTCTCCAGCTGCAGAAGCCTCTACGGCCGCATTCAAAGCCAGGATATTAGTTTGAAAGGCAATGTCATTAATTATCTTTATTTTTTGTGCTATATTTTCAATAGAAGACAAACTTTTTTCACCGGCTTCGTTCATCATCTCCATACCTTTTGCGGCTTCATTGGATATTTTCTCTGTAAGTGCTGCATTTTCGGCACTTTTTTGTATTCCGGTCAGAATTTCATCAACTAATAAAGATGCATCACGGGTAGTAGCTTCCTGACGCTTCGCTCCCTCAAGAATTTCATTTGCACTACCATTAACCTTCTTACTAACCTCGGCAATTTCCCTTGAAGTTGTATATATCTTTTTTATTAAACCTGCAAGATTGTCAATAAACTGATTAAACAAAAGGGATATTTCACCTATTTCATCTCTTCCCGACAATTCAATCTTACGGGTCAGATCACCACTTCCGTGAGTCATATCATCCAGGCTGGCCCGCAGGTTCTTTATCGAATCAAGTATCTGTGATTTAAACAGAGCAAGATTTATAAATGTTATAGTCAGCACTACAATACCTGTTACAACAAACTTACGTGTAATGAGAAATTTTAAGTTTTCCGTTCCGCTATTATGAATTATCCCAAGCATGGCACTTGTAAATATAAACGAGATCCCGATAACACTCAGCAAAAACAATAATGTCATTTTATGCGAAATACTTAACGGCTTGTACTTATCAGAAAAAGGCAACTCGACTGTATATTTTTCAAGATGCTTATTCATCATAATAAAAAACGGGATAGAGAATATAAAAACGATAGGAACCCCCAGGGATAACGCCAGGTAAAACTCAGTATTATCTATAAAATCAAGCGTATTGAGTACTACGTAGTTACCTACAATAATATATAACGGCAATGAGGCTATGAAAATCCACGGAATATAGGCCGCACTTTTCTGAGCAGCAATAAGATTCTCCTCTGTTTTATTCTCGAAATAGTTATCTATTTTTTTCACCAGGGATTTTATAATCATGTACATAATAAACACTATAATCATTACATACACTGGCATATGAAACCTGAAAAGGACTTTAAACATTTCCTCCGTATTCCAGAAATTATAATACCATGCTGCAAGCAGCCATGTAACAGGAGGAACAAGAAACGACGAAACAAACCAAAATATAATCCCGGATCTCTTCATTTTAACGTATGATCTAAAACTTAATTCTTAATGATAAAAAACACCTTCATTAAAACTTTTTGTTTTCCCAAGTAAGGTATTTTTTAATTTGGAATGTCCTTTATACGACAACCAAAATATATTAGTTACATAAAATACAAAGTTATGAAAAAAATTGAAACAAGCTTAACACCGGTATTCAGCATATTAATAATATTTGCTGTCATCACCATGTTTCCGGTTGTTACTTATGGTCAATCAGAGCCATTTGTGGAATACAAAGGTAAAGTAATTGATGCAGTTACGGGTAACCCACTTGTATTTGCAGCAATTCAACTTGAAGGAACAAATATTGCAACAGTTACTAATTCGGAAGGGAATTTCACACTTAAAGTTCCCCAGAACGAAACTACAGCCAAAAACATACTTGTTTCTTACATTGGATATAAAAACAAAAAAATCCCTGTAGAAAAGCTAAAATCAAAAAAAACAAAGATAAAGATGAACGTACTTTCAGTATCTCTTGCTGAAGTAAATGTTTTTCCTAAAAATGCAGAGCTTTTGATAAAGGCTGTATTAAACCGTAGAAATGAAAATTATATGCAAACCCCTTTGTTAATGACTGCATTCTATCGCGAAACAATAAAAAAACGCAGGACATATGCTTCTCTTTCCGAAGCCGTAATAAACATATACAAACACCCATATAAGAGCTCGGCCCCCGATCATATTAAATTACTGAAAGCAAGAAAAAATGTCGACTACAATAAACTTGACACACTGGTTTTAAAACTTATGGGAGGGCCTTACAACTCTATTATACTCGACATCATGAAACCTCCATATATGATAATTTCATTCAAAACTATTGATAAATACAACTTTGAACTAAGCAACATAACAAAAGTTGATGACAGGCTTATATACGTAATATCGTTTAAACAAAAAGATTGGGTTACCGAACCCCTGTTTTACGGCTCTCTCTATATCGACAGCGAATCATTAGCCGTAACCAGAGCCACATTCAGTCTTAATACCGATTTTGAAAAGAAAGTCACCAGTCTTTTTATACAAAAAAAACCGGCCGGTGCCGACGTAAGTGTAATCAATGCGTCATATATGGTAAGTTATCGTGAAAAAGACGGCAAGTGGTTTTACAGCTACTCACAGGGTGAACTGGTATTCAAAATAAACTGGAAGAAAAAGCTATTCAACTCTATTTACACTGCAAAATTTGAGCAAGCAGTTACCGACTGGGAGATAGCAGATAAAAAATCCCCCATCAAACCCAAAGACAGGTTAAAAACAAATATAATTCTGCCCGACGAGAATCTTGGGTTTACCGACAAGAATTTCTGGGGTTCATACAATGTTATAGAACCTGAAAAGCCAATTGAAAATGCTATCAAAAAAATCCAAAGGAACCTGAAAAAACTAAAAAAAGAGTAACTGGTATCTTAAATTAAATATAGTGTTAAAAACGGGATGTATAACACATCCCGGATTATTTAAAAGAAAGCCATGGACAAGTTGGACTAATCTCCGGCAAATGGCCTGCCTGATTATTCGGGCAGGCCTGTCTTTTTGATTTTGTACTTATGCTTTGACAATAAATTACCACAGATACCATCAAATACCAACACTGATAATTTACAACCTGCCTTAACAATACGAAATTAAGCAAATTATTCTTTTCAAAAAACACAATACATCACATCAGGGCAACTTCTTCAGAACATTCAGCCGTCTTAATTCTTTTATAAGAAAAACAGAAACAACCATTGCAGAAATAGCATCAGAAACAGGGCCTGCCATCCACACGCCGGTCAGTCCAAAGTATTTTGGAAGCAGGAACAATAAAGGTATAAGTATAATTACCTGACGCATTAAAGACAGAAAAGCAGCAGTTCCCGCTTTTCCCGTTGCCTGAAAATAATTACTTGTTATTATCTGAAATCCTATCAACGGAAGAGCCATCAGAAAGATGCGCAGACCATGAACCCCCACCTTTAAAAGTTCCGGATCATCATGATTAAATAACCGGATAATAGATTCGGGGAAAAGCTGTGACACAACAAAACCAGAAACAGATATAACTGTGGCTGATATTAGTCCAATCACAAGCGTACGTTTTACCCGATCGTAATTTTTTGCCCCGTAATTAAATCCCGTTATTGGCTGGGAAGCCATATTTATAGCTATTACAGACATTATGAGCATCATTGCCACGCTCATAATTATTCCCATAGCACCAACGGCAATATCATCACCATATTTCACCAACTGGATATTATAAGTACCAAACACAAAACTTGAAGCAACCTGCATGGCAAACGGAGCGAAACCAATAGTAACAATATGCCAGATAATATCCCTGCTCAACCTTAGGTTTGCAACTTTAAGTTTTATCAGTGATCTTGAACTACTGAAATGCAAAAGCACCCATACAAAAAGGACAAACTGCGAAATAACAGTTGCAGCAGCTGCCCCTTTTACTCCCATCTTCAACCAGAAAATAAATACAGGATCAAGAATAATATTTAATCCGGCTGCAATAAATATTGAGATCATAGCTATTTTTGCATTTCCTTCGGAACGAATAATATTGTTCAGAGAATAACCGGTTATATTAAATACTGTTCCCCAAAGAATAATTCTCAGATATTCATCGGCATATTTAAAAGTTTTGTCACCTATACCGAAAAACTCCAGAAGCGGTTTTTCAATTATAAAGCCAATAAAAGTGATGATCACAGAAATTATAAGTACAAGAACAAATGCATTACCAAGAACCTTTTCAGCCCTGGCAAAGTCTTTTTTACCCATATTTAATGATACCCTAACTCCTGCCCCCATACCAATCAACATACCAAATGCCATCATTATCATCATTATCGGGAAAACTGCACTTAAACCGGACAAAGCAAGGGCTCCAATCCCCTGTCCTATATAAATGCGATCGACGATGTTATATAACGAATTAATTATAACCGATGCAAATGCAGGGAGAAAGTATTTCCACATCAGTCTGGAAATACTGCTTGACTCTAGTTCTTTTACGTTTTTCTGATTTCTGTCCATTCCGGCTGCAAAGGTAAAAGAAAAGCTGAAAACCTACGCACCTTTGCACTTTAGCGTGAAACATTAATATTTCAATTGATCCTTCAATTATTTCTCCCTGTAACTCCGCACCCCGATGTAACCATAAACAAAAAGCCCCGCATTTGCGAGGCTTTCAGGTGATTCCGGCGGGATTCGAACCCACGACCCACAGCTTAGAAGGCTGTTGCTCTATCCAGCTGAGCTACGGAACCGTTGTACTTTCTTAAAAAGCGATGCAAAGATAAACATTATGAAATACGGAACAAAAATATTTTTGTATTTTTCTCAACCGCAAGAAGCGCTGAGTTTTTTCTTTGCGATCATTGCACACTCATTGCGTCCTTTGCGGTAAAATACAAACCGCTAAGTACGCTAAGGTTTCGCTAAGGTCGCTATGATCTTTCATTTGTGACCTTTGCAGTTAAAATCCTAAAACAAAGTAACATTACAAGTTATTTTCCACTCTTTTTATTCCATCTTTAATCAACACCGCATTAAAGTTGATCAACATTCCCAGTTTACAATCTGACAACTTCAGGTAAGTTAATATTTGTGCCAGATGAATGTCATTAAGTGCTTCAACGGCTTTTATCTCAATTACAACTTTATGCCCAACCAAGAGATCGACCCTGTGGTAACCAAAAACATCCTCCCAGTATTTAACTGACTTTTCA
>JAADEM010000140.1 GCA_013153405.1 Chlorobiota bacterium | reverse complement strand
GCTTCTTCGCTCCCGCTCATCGCGATGACGCTGATGTTCCGTCATTTACTCATTATGCCCCAAAATTTGGGGTGAATTCTCGGAATGACGATTTTGGGGACATCCTCGTTACTCAAAACTTTAAAATGAGAAAGAGTTTAACCATAAACGGTGTGTTTTACGATGAAACCGGTTTGCCGGAATTGATTGAGCAGAAATCCGGACAGAAGGAGCTGCCGTTATGGGAAAAGGAGATTTTTGAATTTATACGTGAGTGGATAAGTGAAGACCCTACTGTCGAGGTTCAGACTTCAGGTACTACAGGAATGCCCAAGAAATACAGAGTAAGGAAGAGTGCAATGCAGGTTTCAGCATTAAAAACACTTGAGTATTTTGGGCTGAAGAAAGGTGATAATGCACTGCTTTGTCTTTCGCCCCGGTATATTGCCGGTAAGCTGATGATAGTTCGTGCATTCGTGGGAGAACTGGATCTGATCATATCGGAACCAACCTCAGTACCGCTGGATAACCTGAAAACAGAAATCGACTTTGCTGCTATGGTTCCGATGCAGGTTCAGAAACAATTGGATAAGGATGCAGGTGCATTTAAGCATTTGAAAAAACTGATAATAGGCGGGGGAGAGGTTCCCGGTTCGTTAAAAGAAAAGCTTCAGAAAATTACAACAGAAGTATGGGAAACATACGGAATGACGGAAACACTTACTCATATTGCATTGAGGAAAGTTAATGGAAAAGATAAATCTGACTGGTTCGCTATCCTGCCCGGAGTGGAAATATCGAAAACAGATGATGACCGGCTTGTTGCAAAGGTTGAAGGAATAACAGAAAGCGAACTGTTTACTAACGACATTGTGGAATTTAAAGACGATAAGAGTTTCATGCTACAGGGCCGTGCCGATGATGTGATAAATACAGGAGGCATAAAGGTAATGCCACAACTTGTAGAAAATAAAATAAAGGAAAGGATAAAGAGGCGTTTTGTTATCAGTTCTCTTCCCGATGAAACTCTGGGAGAAAAGATTGTATTAGTGATTGAAGATGAAAACTGTGATGAAAACAGCTTTGAATTACCCGAATTGCAATATTTTGAGAAGCCAAAAGAAATAATCTGTTTGAAGGAATTCCCCGAAACCGGAACCGGTAAATTAAAAAGGAAAGAGATAAAGAATATCATCCGGCAAATGGAGAATAAAATATGAAGTAAATCATATCTGTTTCCGTTATTAATTATTTATTTTGATACCTGTAAATAAAAACTTTTTAATCATAAAATTAAAAATAATATGAAGACAAGATTTTTATCGTTATTGATTGTCTTTGCTTTTACTGTGTCGCTATGGGCACAGGATAACAAAGAGACAAAAAAGAAGGAAGAGGGCTATCAGTTTACTACCATTGTTGATTTACCTGCAACTTCGGTTAAAGACCAGTACCGCTCAGGTACTTGCTGGAGTTTTTCAACCATTTCTTTTCTTGAATCGGAAATGTTGCGTTTAGGTAGAGATTCAGTTGATCTTTCGGAGATGTTTGTTGTGCGCCACTGTTATTCCGATAAGGCAACAAAATATGTACGCCTGCATGGTAGCCTGAATTTTGGAGGAGGTGGTGCTTTCCATGATGTAACTTATGTTTTAAAAAAATATGGATTTGTACCCGAGGATGCATATCCCGGATTAAATTATGGGCAGGATAAGCACGTGCATGGAGAACTGGATGAAGTTCTGAAAGATTATGTACAGGGGGTTGTTAAAAATCCTAATAAGGAACTTTCAACAGCCTGGCATAACGGTTTTGACGGAATACTTGACGCATATTTCGGTAAATTGCCCGTGGAGTTTGAGTATAAAGGCAAAACATATACTCCGCAAAGTTATGCAAAAGAAGTTGTAGGACTTAATCCAGATGATTATGTTGAAATAACATCATACACACACCATCCGTTTTATACAAAATTTGCAATTGAAGTTCCGGATAACTGGTTATGGGACGATGTTTACAATGTTCCTCTCGACGAGTTGAAAGAGATTATGCATTATGCTCTTGAGAAGGGATACACTATTGCCTGGGGAGCGGATGTGAGTGAAAAAGGATTTTCTCACCGTAATGGAATTGCCATAGTGCCGGAAACCGATATAAAAGAGATGTCGGGAAGTGAACGTGAAAAATGGGAGAAACTGACTCCGGCTGAGAGAAAGGCTCGTGCATACAGTTTTGATGGTCCGGTGAAGGAGAAGGTGATTACACAGGAGATGCGTCAGAAGGCATTTGATAATTACAAAACTACTGATGATCATGGTATGCATATTACCGGTATGGTTAAAGACCAGACAGGCAAAATATTTTACAAAGTGAAGAATTCATGGAATACCAATAACAAGTATAAAGGTTATTTTTATGCGTCAGAGCCGTTTGTTTTATACAAAACAATGGATATTATGATCCATAAGGATGCCATACCGAAAGAAATCCGAAAAAAACTAGGAATCAAATAAGATTACAGGAAAAGAGGATGTCCAAAAAGTAAAAAAAAAGAAGTCATTGCGAGGAGGAACGACGAAGCAATCTCTTGAATTGTCAGTATTTGTGAATTTAGAGGTTGCTTCATTTCATTCGGGATGGCGATTTTTGGACATCCTCTTTTTATTTCGTGTAAATAATTTTACTGTTGATACTGTTAAGGCCGTCCGGATTGTTTTTGGGTTTGTAATAGATAATCACCGTTAATTCATTTTTAGTCATATTGATTTTTTCAACGGTAACTTTAAGTATCTCCATGTTAAGCATTCCTTCTATTTCAGTTTTAAGCTTATCGGTGTCACTTATAATGGAAAAATCCATTGGAGTATAAACGAGTTGTTTTCTTAATACTTTCTTTTTAGGCTTGTATCTTTCGAGCAGGTAAGCACTGACTAGTATAATGATATTGGACAGCAGAATGCCCCGCCAGAAAACCTTAAAATGTACAAGGGCATTAACTACAGCAATACCTATTACCAAAAACAGATATGTGATGTCTTTTATTTCGATGGGCGGAGTACGGTAACGGATAATACTGAAAATGGCAAACAGGCCCAGGGCAAATCCCATTTGAATATTCACCATGCCCAAAAAGGCTGAAATAATGAATATCATTATCCCCATCATAAAATATGTAAAATAAAGTTTTCTTTTCCCGTTAAACGGGAAATAGACAAAATTCATAAGAATATAAAGAACAACAACATTTATAGCGAGCCGTATAAATATCTCACGGATGTCACCTTCAAGTGTGAAAAAAGTATCTAAATTCATTTTTGTTAAAATGGATCCCTGCAATTGGAAGTTATTAATTTAAAGGCATTTTTATACTTAAGTTCTTGGTAAAACTCTTCAATGTACCAAATCATCTGTTTTCTGTCTCTTTCTGACAGAGGTTCAAATTTATTTATTAAATCATATATTTTTTCTTCAGCATCCAGAAATTCTTTTTGAATAACTTTGAAATATGCATCCGATTCACGACAAAATCCCATATAATCTCTTTGTTGGACATTGTCAGCATAACTCCATTGCTGCGGAACTGCATAGCTGGCATTAATAATTCCGGAATAATCAAAATCGTAAGGTATAGGATATGCACCCGGAATATTAACATCCAATATTTTTATGTATTTCAGGTTATGGCTTGTTTTGTATTGCCAGTCTGTGTTCCCAATCATATAATTGAACAGGGCAACTCTGTCGGCAGCAAGAGGATCTATCTCATGGTACAAAATACTCTTTGTTCCCACCTTTACGGCATTTACTCTTTTAGCCAGGGCCGGTAACGGTTCTATAACAAAGCCATATCTTTTTCCTCCCAGCTTTTTTTTACCGGTATCTTTGTATTCTATTCTTAATAGTCTTACCCTGAAGCTGTACTCAGTTATAAGATTGTACATCTTATAAATCAGATATTCTTCCAAAATATATTTGTTGAAAATGCTGTTCTCTTTACAATGGGTAACCATTTTCATTTTGTTAATTCCCTTATAATCAGGGTCAGCAATAGGATCGGTTTTAAAGTTCAGCTTAACAGGAGGGAAGTGGCACATGTCTTTACGCGATTTGCCTCTGGTTTTAATTCTTATGTTTTTTACAATGGAGTCATTGCCGGGTAACTTTATAATTAATTCGGCAGGTAGATATTGGTTATCGTATTTTGGTTTTATAAAAGAAGTGAAATCACTTTTCAGAATAATGGAAACCGGGAATTCATCTTTAAATAATGTTCCGGAGAATGATGAAATTGTATCTGTTACCGGTTCAAAACGGCATTTTTCGGATGTATCCTTAACTGTTATGTTTTCCTGAGATGCTGCTGACAGAAAGAAAGAGAACGTTAAAAACAGAGAAAGGTATAATTTCATATTTCCGTAGGTTTATTATTGTACGAATTTAACAAAATAATTACTTGCTGAGAATTACCACCGTCCTGAATTTTTTATCATCAGATTCAGGGTTCTGTTAAAATCATCTGCATTCAGCAATTCTTCAATGTTCAGGTGCAACCGGTATTTCCAGTAATGGTCAGGATTTGAAGGAATATTTATTTGTTCGTTATGAGTGTCGTCGCTGCGTAATTCATCGCTTATAGCCAGTAAATCCTGAAGAGGAAATATAGTAAGCATGGCAGGTGAGTGTAAATGTTGATTGATAATCTCTTTACAAATCCATGGTTCGGCAAAATACGGAGCTTCGCCCTGTTGTCCCAGTTGATGGTTGTAATATCTTTGTGTTCTTTCCCTGTCTTCTTCCCACCATCCTCTTATTGTTGAAGTATCATGGGTTGATGTTGTAACCACGGAGTAATATGGAGCTTTTGCAGGGTCGGCAAATTCCACATTCGGGTCTTTGGGCATTCTTTGTACCTCAAGGCTGAGTATTTTCAGATCCTGCATAACTTCAGGAACTACGGAAGGAATCATTCCAAGGTCTTCTCCGCAAACTAGCATTTTTGTCGAGTTAATAAGCGGGGGTAATTTTTTTAGTGCTTCATTTTTCCATAACTCTTCATGCCTGTTGTAATAATAGTCAATATATAGTTTATCGAGTGCATTTTGTTTACTTTTGTTCAGTTCCATGAATGAAAAGGTTGAATGCATTGATATTCTGGGATGGAATTTTTCCAGCATTTTATCTTCCGCCAATAACAAAACTTCTGAGATTAAACGGAACAATCCTGACATTATGATTGTTTCTTCTTTGTTAAGTTCCTTCCGTGTACGTCCATTCAGAAAATAGCTCTGAACTTTTCTCTGGGTATTATATTCAGTCTTTAGTTCATAAATGTTTAATTCAGTTTCATTCAGAAATAATTTTCTGACCTTGTCACTGTATTCACCGAATATCTCCTCAAGGACGTGTTCTCTGATAAATGGTTTGCAATACCGGTTTGTATCTACCCAAATATCGGCTTCCTGAAGCTCTTCTCGGCTAAAAGGCAAGGCGGGCCTGAAATGTCCCAGGATTCCCTGGATGGCATGGTATGGAACTTCCCAGATTCTAAAAAATCCCAATATATGGTCGATTCGATAGGCATCGAAATATTCAGCCATTTTGGACAGGCGTTCTTTCCACCACTTGTAATTGTCTTTTGCCATTTCATTCCAGTTGTAAGTAGGGAATCCCCAGTTTTGGCCTTCAGTGGCAAAATCGTCAGGTGGAGCTCCGGCCTGGCCGTCGAAATTAAAAAGCCTGGGATTGCACCATGTGTCGACACTGTTTCGGCCAACACCAATGGGTACATCTCCTTTTATCGCTATTTCTTTACTTCGGGCATAATCCCGTGCTTCTTTTAGTTGTTTACTTAGTTGATACTGAATGAAATACCAGAGTTGAAATTCATCGTTTATTTCCTGGCCGGCTTTTAAAAGTTTTGTTATTTTAAATTTTGAATATGTAGCGTAATCTTCCCATTTGTTAAAATTGCTTGTGCCGTATTTATCGCGTAAATAGCAAAAGGCTGCATATGGCTTAAGCCATTTCTTGTTCTTAGTTACAAAAGATCTGAAATCAGGATTTCTTCGAACAGAGTCTTTTTGTTCTTTAAATATCAGCCGTGCATATTCAAGTTTATATTTCAGAACTGTTGGGTAATCAACGTGGTATTTGCTGTTGAGTTTCTGTTGTAGTTTTTCAAATCGTATTCTGTTTTTATTGTTTTTCAGTTTGCCTGTTTCAAAAATATTTAGATATGCTGGATTCAATGCAAATACCGATATTGTGTTGTAGGGATAAGAGTCGAGATGACTGAAATGGGCAGTTGTGTCATTTACCGGCAGAATCTGAATAAGCTTTAGTCTGGTTTTTACAGCCCAGTCAGTCAGTAATTTTAAATCGGAAAAATCACCTATTCCGAAACTTTGTTTTGTTCTTAAAGAAAATACAGGAATCGCAACACCCGTACTTCTGAAAACATAGTTATCGAATGAGATATTATCATCGTTAATGATACAATGGCATGTTTTTTCAGGAAATGCAGGAGGGGAGAATACTCTGTTATTTCCCTTTTCCCAGTGTATGATTTTACCTGTACTATTGTTTATAATAACGAATTTATATTCGAAAGATAAACTCTGTTTGATTTTCATTACCGCTTTCCATTCAGGGAAACGGTATCCGTTTAGTTTTAATGCTGAGTTTTCGTTCCAATTGCCAAGCTCAGGAATGTTTCCGCTAATGCCCAACGAGTGAGTTTTTTTTACGGGTACAAATTTAGTTTTGAATTCAACTATTTGTTTCCCTGAAGAGGGGAAACGAAATTTATTTCCTGCATTATCATTACGGTTAAAAAGAACCCTGGTAAAAAATGAGGAGTCCCAGAGTCTTTGTTCATTTGTATTTTCGCTGTAGTAGTCTTTAATTATAATTTCCTGAAATCGTTTTGTGTTCAGACTGATTGATCTCAGATCCTTTTCCTGTTTTATTGTTTTATTATCAGACGAATCTTTAATAAGATATTTGTATTTCAGATTCTTTGCAGGTAAAGACGAGTATTCAAGTTCGGTTTCCCATAAGTTGTTGTTAGTATATTTTAATTGTTTTTCAAGTCCGTCATTATCTGTGATTATATATAGATTTTCCCGGTTTAACGCACGGTAAAAACATGTTATTTTAATTTTCATATTATATTGCATTGTCTGTTATCTGTATTAAACTATAGTATTTAAATATACGAAAATATCCGGCTAAAATCAATGTTGCCGGCTTTTGTTGAGGGCATAAAAATAGGAATTGGTTTTATGATATAGTAACTTTGAATTTAAGAATCTGAAATGAAATAGCTATGGACGACAATAGAGATATTCTTTCACGTATAAAGGTTTTAAAAGGTGACATTACCAGGCTTGATGTTGATGCCATAGTAAATGCCGCAAACCGGACATTGCTTGGCGGAGGAGGAGTTGATGGTGCTATACACAGAGCGGCGGGTCCCGGACTTCTTGAATATTGCAGAACACTTAATGGTTGTGAGACCGGACAGGCTAAGTTGTCACCAGGTTTTAACCTTCCGGCACAATATGTTATTCATACGGTAGGACCGGTTTGGAACGGTGGCAAGTCAAACGAACAGGAACTTTTGGCAGGAGCATACAGAAACAGCCTTAGGATTGCAAAAGAAAATAAATTCAAAACAGTTGCTTTCCCGAATATAAGTACCGGGGTATATGGTTATCCTAAAAGAAAGGCTGCAGAAACAGCCATAAACACAGTGAAAGAATTTTTGATGGAGAATGAATATCCTAATGAAGTCCGGTTTGTTATCTTTGATGATGAGAATATGAGTATTTATACGGAATTACTTAATGAATAGTGGTACATAAAAAGGAACAAAGGAGCCCGATCCCCATCAGAACTCCTTTGTATTAACCCTAACCTAAAATTTATGAAAAATCTATATACATAACACATGAGAGGTTATAAATGTTTTATACAAAATGATTTTTGTTTTTTTTTGAATAGTTATTGGTGTTAATATTGTTTTTGAAGCTTTTATACAGAGTAAAGCTCTATTACTGTAATTTCGGGAGGCATTCCTACTCTGGCAGGCATTCCCAGATATCCCAGTCCTCTGTTTACATATAAATATTGTTTTCCTACATGATAAAGTCCTGCCCATCTGCGGAATTTATACTTAGCCGGGCTCCATTGGAAATTTTTATACTTAAATCCCAGTTGCATTCCATGTGTGTGTCCCGAAAGAGTTAAGCTATACATCCCGTTTTTCCTAACTTCTGCATCCCAATGATCGGGATCGTGTGAAAGCAGAATACGGAATGGTATATTTTCAATTCCTTTGCTTGCTTTTGCAAGATTTCCATACTGGGGGAAAGGTGGAAGTCCCCAGTTTTCAACACCGGCAATGGCTATGTTATCTCCGTTTTTCGTTAAGATTACAGACTCATTTGTCAGAAGGTTAAAGCCGAACCTGTCGTGAGCGTCTTTGATTCCTTCAAAATTGGCAATTTTTTCTGCTTCATATTTCCAAGTTGAATAATCTCCGTAATCATGATTGCCAAGAATTGAATATTTACCTAATGGAGCTTTCAGTTGTTTGAAAATAGTGTCCCAGCCTATTGTCTCTTCATGAAAATTATTCACTAAATCTCCTGTGAAACAAATTATATCGGGCTTTTCATTATTTATCATTTCCACAACTTTTTCAATCTCTTTGTGGTTGGAATTGAAACTGCCAAGATGTAAATCAGAAATCTGAATTATCTTAAGTCCGTTGAATGATTCCGGCAGGTTTGAAAAAGGGATGCGGGTTCTTATTATATCAAAAGCAAACCTTCCTTTTAATGCGCCAAACAGTAACGAGATGAATGGAGCAGAAGCAAATACAATGCCAGCCTGGCTCAGGAACTTTTTACGGCTGATACGAGGATACCGGCCGTCATTCATTTTTTTATTTTTTCCTTTTGTAAAAAACTTATCCTTAATGACTATAACCAGAGAGCTAAATGTAATAAATAACAGGTAAAAGAATTTTGGAGCATATATTAAAAGATATGTCATCAGTAACCACATAAAATATTGGTATACTTCCGGTGAAGTAGCGTTTTTTACCATAATCCATGATACCAGAAATGATATTATGAATACTAAAGAGCATAAGTAATGCCAATACTCGCAAACGGGGAATGATAACTTTGGGTTTTTACTGTCAGGATAAGTGTTTTTCAGATACTTGACAAGAAAAAAATCAATTAACAAAGTGAACAATGAAAATCCGATAAATGCAATAAATGGATAACGCATAAAAATTTAATCTGTTCCGGTCGATAATACTAATTTTATACGACAATGTTAATCAAATGTTGTGTTTTTATGAATGTTATAATCTAAATTATTGTTAAAGTTACTTAATCACTTATGTGGCCATATTTACATAACAATATTAACTTAAAAAATCAAAATATTATTATAAAGATCCCGTTTTAATAATATCTGACAATTGTGGATAATAATATATTTTATAACTTTAAACTTTAGGTTTAATTTGTAACAACAAATGAAAAAAACTGCCCGGGAAAATAAGAAGGTATATCATATCCGTAATCTTTTATCAAAAGGGGCTTCAATTCTGTTAAAAGAGAAACTGGAGGAGCTTGGGTATAATGTGGTAAAGGTAGAGCCCGGAATAATTGAGTTTGATGATGTATCCGGTTTGAAAGAGGAAGAGCTCCGCAAAGTGTTGAACCGGTACGGATTCGATATAATAAAAGACAAGGATCAATTGCTTGTTGAGGAAATAAAACAGGCAGTAATAGAATTGATTCATCATATGAATAATATGAATTCAGTGGTGCGCAAGTCAGAGTATCTAGTCGAAAAGCTAGGAAAAAGTTACAGTCATCTGTCCAGAGTATTTTCAACTTATGAGCCAATAACCCTTGAGAAATATATAATTTTACAGAAGATAGAGAGGATAAAAGAGCTTTTAGATGAAAATGAGCTTACATTAAGTGAAATTGCTTATATGATGGATTACAGCAGTGTGCAGTATTTGTCCAATCAATTTAAAAAGATAACAGGTGTTTCTGTAACAGAGTATAAAAATAGCAATATGGTTCGAAAAAAGTTTATTGATGAAGTAGATAAAATAGAAAATTAACAATAACGAAATTTTATAAATTTCGTACGAAATATTATAACATCAGTTAAGTTAATCATATGTTAATTTGCAGGTCAAATAATAGTAAAAAATAATAAAGATGGAATTAAAGAAGAATTTAGCAATAAGTGATACGGGATTTGTTTTTGATGCCAATAGTGGTGAATCATACTCATTGAATCCTATCGGTCTGGAAATACTGAATTATTTGAAGCAGGGGTTAAAAGATGATGAAATAAGGGAAAAGATAATGGAAAAATATGACGTGGATGCGTCTACTTTCGATTTGGTTTATTTTGATTTTATCCGGACTTTGCAACAGTTCGATCTTTTTGAGAAATCATGATACTTAATTAAGCCATAAGAAAATATACAAGCACAATTGTCTGTTTGTATTAATAGCTGTTCTCTGAGAGAATAGATAGAAGGTTGTTGAAAATAAAAATTATACAAATGAATAAATTACCACTCACTGTAGCTGTATCAGGTCTTAATAATACCGATAATCCGGGGCCGGGTATACCTTTTATCAGGGCAGCCAAGGAGTCGGGCAGGTTTGAGTTGAAAATAATTGGACTTGCGTATGAAAACCTTGAACCCGGAATTTATATGCGGGGTATGACTGATGCTGTGTATAAAATGCCATACCCTTCTGAAGGTAAAGTTGCGTTTCTCGATCGTATCCGATATATAAATGATAAAGAGAATATTGACGTATTAATACCAAATCTCGATGCTGAGCTTCATACCGTAATGATAAGTGAAAAAGAGCTCGGTGAATTGGGTATTAAAACATTTTTGCCTACTCTTAAGCAATTCGAAGAAAGACATAAATCTGAACTGGAGAAATTTGGAGAAAAATATGGAATTAAAGTGCCACGCAGTTTCCCGGTTTCCAGTGTAAGTGATATTAACAGAATTCCAAAAGATTTTGATTTTCCTTTGATGGTAAAAGGAAAGTTTTATGATGCACATATTGCGTATAATAAAGAGCAGGTAATAAGCCATTTTAATAAAATAAGTGCACAGTGGGGGGTGCCGGTAATTGTTCAGGAATTTATTAAAGGTACAGAAGTTAATGTAATAGCATTAGGAGACGGAGAGGGTAATACAATAGGTGCTGTTCCTATGCGTAAACAATATATTACTGATAAAGGTAAGGCGTGGGGTGGTATAACTATTTCAGACCAGAATATGATTGACCTTACCCGTAACCTTATAGCTGCGGTAAAATGGAGAGGGGGAATGGAAATGGAACTGATAAAAACCATAAACGGTGAATATTACCTGATTGAGATTAATCCGCGGTTACCGGCATGGTTGTATCTTGCAGTGGGAGCAGGGCAGAACCTGCCTGAAGCAATGTTGCTTATGGCTCTTGGTGAGAAGGTTCCTCCATATACATCTTACGATATTGGTAAAATGTTTGTCAGATACTCTTATGATATGATGGTTGATTTGGATGATTTCCAGAAAATATCAATGAACGGAGAGATTTGAAGATAATTTTACAGTGTTAATTGGATTCATTGTATAAGAAAACAAATCAGAACAGAAATTAAAAAATTTAAAAATATAATATTATGAAACTTCCATTTGAACGTCCTTTAATAAAAAAGATAAATGCAGGAATGCCAAGCAAGTTTGGATTAAAACCAACAATTAAACCGATAGAAAAAGTTGATGGAATTGTTGTTGGCGATTTACTTGAAAAATATGGTTCACCTCTGTTTGTAATATCAGAACAAACCATACGAGAAACCTATCGTGAGGCAAAACAGGCATTTGAAACCAGATATCCCAAGGTACAGTTTGCGTGGTCGTATAAGACCAATTATATGAATGCTGTTTGTAAAATATTTCATCAGGAAGGTTCTTGGGCTGAGGTTGTTTCGGGGATGGAATATGATAAGGCTTTACATAATGGAGTAAAAGGTTCACAAATAATATTTAATGGTCCCAGTAAAAGCCGGGAGGATCTGGTTAAGGCAATTGAAAATGATTCTCTTATACATATTGACCATTTCGATGAATTGTTTCTGATTCTTGAAATAGCACAGTCATCGGATAAAAAGCCCAAAGTTGCTATCAGAGTTAATATGGATACCGGAATATATCCGAAATGGGACAGGTTTGGATTCAATTATGAGAATGGAGAAGCCTGGGAAGCATTGAACCGGATAATGCTTTCGGAAAAACTGGAACTGGTTGGTTTGCATACTCACATAGGAACTTATATAATGACAGCCGAGGCATACAGAATTGCAGCGGCCAAACTTGCCGATCTGGCTTACAATGTTGAAAGAAAGTTTAAGCATAATATAAGGTACATTGACCTTGGCGGAGGCTTTGCTTCAAAAAATACCCTGAAAGGGGCTTATCATACTGGTATTGACACAACACCTACATTTGAAGAGTATGCAGAGGCTATTAGCGGAGCTTTGATAAGCTCAAATCTAAATCCTGAAAAACTTCCGGTACTCATTCTTGAGACTGGTCGTGCATTGATAGATGATGCTGGTTATATTCTGGGAACAGTAATAGCCAACAAACGACTTTCCGATGGCAGACGATCTCTTATTGTTGATGTTGGTGTGAATATGCTGTTTACCTCATTCTGGTATGAGCATGAGATATATCCTGCCAAAGGAGAAACACAGTTTACGGAGGAAACTACTATTTACGGACCGCTTTGTATGAATATTGACGTACTAAGGGCTGCAATCGACTTTCCTGTGCTTAAGTCAGGTGATAATTTTGTTATTAAGCGGGTTGGTGCGTATAATATGACACAATGGATGCAGTTCATTCATAATCGTCCGGCTATAGTGCTGATTGATGAAAAAGGTGAAAGTCATCTGATCAGAGAACATGAAACGCTGGAAACTATTATGCATCATGAAAGGTTGCCGGAGCATTTAAGCAATATTTAATTATAAGTCACACATTTTACCAAATACTGTCAGGTATTTTCCTGACAGTGCTTTTACATGCGATCGGATGAGATGATCGTAATTAATAATAACGTATGATTGCCGTAAAAAAGAAAATACAACCGATACTTGAAGGAGTCTTCAATACTTACTCGGAAGTGTTTTTTTCCGACAGTAAAGTATTTGGAGTTATCCTGATTCTGATAACATTTCTTGACTGGCAGTTAGGAATGGCCGGGTTGTTATCGGTTATTGTGGCTAATGGAACAGCTTCAAGACTGGGATTTGATGAATATTACATCAGGAAAGGTTATTATGGATTCAACTCTTTACTGGCAGGTTTGGGACTTGCTCTGTATTTTGAGCCGGGTGTTGTGTTGGTTCTGATAATCTTGATTGCTGCATTATTCAGCTTGTTTATTACAATAAGTTTAAAAGGTTTTCTTGGTAATTACGGATTGCCATATCTGAGTTTACCGTTTATATTCACCCTATGGATCATAATACTTGCAAGTTCTGATTTTGTAAACCTGGGTTTAAACGAGAGAGGCATATACGATCTGAATGCAATTTATTCGAAAGGCGGCGTGGCACTGATGAACTTTTATCAGTGGATTGAAGATTTGTCGATGCCGGATTCGTTAAGAATATATCTGAGGTCGTTGGCATCAATATTTTTTCAGCAAAATATTTTTTCGGGTATATTAATAGCTTTTGGGTTGCTTTGGTTTTCGCGCATTGCATTTTCTTTGTCTTTAATAGGTTTTTACGCTGCATACTTTTTTTATGGTTTTATTGGTGCTGATTTTGAAACACTAAATTATACCTATATCGGATTTAACTATATTCTGGCATCTGTAGCAATTGGTGGATATTTCTTAATTCCATCGAAAACAACATATCTGTGGATTATCCTGATTATTCCGTTATTGGCAACACTTACGATTAGTTTAGCTAAAATTTTTGCAGTCTGGAATTTGTCAATTTATGCACTTTCGTTTAATGTTATAGTAATTTTATTTCTTTATGTGTTGAAGCTGCGGGGGTATACAAAGCGAAAGCCGGTTGAGGTTGTAATTCAGAATAACTCACCCGAAAAAAACTTTTATGCATGGAAAAGTGAACAGGAACGCTTTGGTAATCGTTCATATGTAGCAATTAAGCTGCCATTTTACGGAACATGGACAGTCTCTCAGGGACATAACGGAGAATATACACATAAAGGAGACTGGAGACATGCATGGGATTTTGTAATAACAAATGTTAAGGGGCTGCAGTATAAAAATGATGGATATGTTCATGAAGATTATTATTGTTTTGATAAAGCGGTAACTGCTCCGGCTGACGGTATAGTTGTTCAGGTAATAAATAACGTTCCGGATAATCCGATAGGAGATGTCAATGTAATAGATAATTGGGGAAATACAGTAGTTATAAAACATAATGATTACCTGTTCAGTAAGCTGAGCCATATGAAAGAGGGGTCGATAGTAGTAAAAGAGGGGCAGAGGGTGAAATTCGGAACAGTAATTGGCCGTTGCGGAAACTCAGGAAGGTCACCTTATCCTCATCTTCATTTTCAGTTGCAGAGTACTCCGTATATTGGCTCCAAAACACTGGAACATCCTATTGCAAGTTACATAAAAGAGGACGAGGGCAGACACGAACTTAAGCTTTATGATATTCCTCAAAAAGATGACAGACTTAGTAATATTAAGCCAGAAGAGTTGCTGGCAAAAGCTTTTCATTTTATTCCGGGTGAGAAACTTGAATGGAAAGATGAAAATAACAATGTGACAGATGAATGGGAAGTCATGACTTCTGTTTATAATAAGTCATACATTTACTGTAAAAAAACCGGCAGTATTGCATGGTTTGAGAACGACGGAGCATTGTTCTATTTCACTCATTTTGACGGAAACAGAAAAAGCCTGCTCTATCATTTTTACAGAGCTGCATTTATGATTCAGTTGAGCTTTAAAAGTTCGATGGAGATAAAAGATAAATTTCCTGCAAATAAGATATTTAAGCCCCATGAACTTATTTTGCAGGACTTTATAGCTCCATTCTGGCTTTTCAGAAAAGCTGATTTTAAACTGAATTATTCTTATGTGGATAATGAAACATTTCCTTCAGAAATCAGAATAGAGTCAAAGGTTGTTAAAACAAACCTGTTTAAATGGAAAGAAGACAGTTCTTATAAACTTTTTATAACCTCTGACGGATTGCATAAAATGATAATAAAAACTAAAACAAAACAAAAAACAGTAATATGTACAAAACCACTTTAATATTATCGGTTCTGTTATTGTTTGTGTTTATAACGGGGAAAGCACAAAAAAACAACTATGTCTATTATGATTCGCTGACATACAAGTTGTATGTTGATAAGGATTATAAAAACCTTATTAAGAAAGGTAAAGAAGCTCTTGATTCTGGGCTTGATTATTATTATCTGCGAATGAGAATTGGAATAGCCCTGTACGAACAACATAAGTACAGGGCAGCGGCTCCGCATTTTCAGAAAGCTGTTTCTTTTTATGATAATGATGTTGCAAGAGAATATCTGTATTATGCTTATCTATGGGGAGGTAACAGGTTACAGGCTCTGAAGGTAACTGACGGAATGTCGGCTGCTCTTAGACAGAAACTTCATATAAAAGAAGAGGGATTAATAGGTACAAATATTGAAATGGCAACATTGAGTCAGGCTGAGGATTTTCCTAAGGATTTTGATTTTCCTTTGGATAAAGGAGAAGGTGAGCAGATTGTTCCGACCAACTTTTTCAGTTTGGCTCTGGACATATCCCATCGTGCCGGGAAAAATGCTGCTATGACACATATGTTTACATATCTGCATAAAGGGAACGATAAATATACATTTGTTGATAATGAAGATACTTACGATACTGATTTTAATACAAGTCAGTTTCAATATTATATAGGTTCGGCAATTTCAGCAGGCGATACGTGGGATATAATTCTGGGAGGTCAGTTGTCGGCAACCGCGGTTCCTGTGTATGTTGAGTATGCCACACGCAGAATGGGAGGGAGCCAGTATGCAAAGAGTTATGATTGGGAATACGATTATGCACTCTCTGCTTCGTTTCTTAAAAATTTCTCAAGAGCTTCTTTTGAGGCTGAATTTGCTTTAACTTATATAAATACATCGTTTAATTTTCAACCTTCGGGTATTATCCGGTTTTATCCGTTGGCTAATCTGAATTTGTATACTCAGTCACAGTTTGGTTACCAGACGGGCGATTCGGACGGAAAGTTCTTTCAGCAACAAAAGCTTGGCTTTAAAGTTGCAAAACATTTATGGGTGGAAGCAAACTATTTTACGGGAAGCTTGTCGGGATTTACCCTGAATAACGGGGCTTTACTATTTAACGGATTGGAAGAGGTGGATCAAATGGCAGGAGGTCAGCTTATTATCCCCGGAGGAAGCAAATTTACCATGACCCTTGGATATCAAAACCGTGTACAGTCAAATTATTTCATTTCATTTGATGATGATATAAAAAGTAATAAATTAGAATTGAATTATTCATTAATATATATAATGTTATCATGGACACTTTAAGAAGAATTATATTAGGAGTTGCTACCTTGTTTATATTAAGTAACGGATGTGCTCAGGAAAATGAGATTCAGGCATTCGATGAGAGCTATAAGCTTGAAAAAGAAGGAAAATATGAAGATGCTCTGAAGGTGATAAAAGAGGTATATAAGGAGGGCAATTATGAAATAAATCTGCGTGCCGGCTGGCTTGCTTATCTTTCGGGAAAATTTACGGAGTCAATTGCATATTATAATAATGCGCTAGATAAATACCCATTGTCCGTAGAAGCACGTCTTGGACTTGTACTTCCTTTGTCTGCCTTGGGCAAGTGGGATCAAATAATTGAACATTACAATAAAATATTGGATGTAGATCCTAAAAATACAGTTGTAAATTACAGAATGGGAGTTATATATTACGAACGTAAGCAGTATGATAAAGCCGAATCGTACCTGAAAAAAGTAATTAATCTTTATCCATTTGATCATGATACTCTGCTTATGCTTGGATGGGTGAAACTGAAACAGGGAAATTACAGCCAGGCAAAACTTTTGTTTAATAAAGCTCTACTGGCAAAACCTTCTGATGCATCAGCAAAACAGGGGCTGGCATTAATAAAATAAGAGTACTCAAAAGGAATTGCTTGCCAGTTAAACTTGTACGTCATTCCGTAATTACGGGATGACGGAATATCTGAATGATTAAGACGGCCTGCCTGAATGGATTATTCAGGTGGGCTTCTTCGTTCGTGCTCATCGCGATGACGCTGATATTCCGTCATTTTCTCATTATGCCTCAAAAATTTGGGGTGAATTCTTGGAATGACGACTTTTGGGACATTCCCGTCGTTTTTTATATGATTTAATTACAGGCCTTGTACAATGTCTTTTTCTAATCGGTGCTTTTTATTACTTTTAAGGAGTAATAAAAGTATCCGCAATGAAAAATATAATTATACCTCTTTTACTCTCTCTGTTTTTAATTCCTGCATCTGCGCAGGAGCATACTGAAAAGCAGGATTCAGTTAAGACTGTCTTTGTTTATAAAATATTCAGAGAGATTGGATCTACTAGCTGGATACATACACAGGAAGCTTTCAGAGAGGCCAGACAGGTTAATGCCTGTTGTATAATTCTTCACATGAATACTTATGGTGGAGAGGTTGTGTTTGCAGACTCCATACGTACAAAAATACTAAACAGCGATATTCCGGTTTATGTATTTATAGATAACAATGCGGCTTCGGCCGGTGCATTGATATCAATAGCCTGCGATAGTATTTACATGAGGCCTGGTGCCAATATTGGAGCTGCTACAGTTGTAAATCAGAGTGGCCAGAAGATGCCGGATAAATATCAGTCGTATATGAGATCCACAATTCGTGCTACGGCCGAGGCTCATGGTGCTGATACTATTATTACCGCAAACGATACCACTATAAAATGGAAGCGCGATCCTAGAATAGCTGAAGCAATGGTTGATGAACGGATATATATACCCGGAGTTATTGATACGGGTAAAGTACTTACTTTTACAGCTCTCGAAGCTATTAAAAATGGCTTTTGTGAAGGTGAAGCTAATAGTGTAAAAGATGTAATTGAGAATAAACTCGGGATTGATAATTACAAAATTGTGGAATTTAAACCTTCGTTTTATGACGGATTAAAAGGCTTCCTGATGAATCCGATGTTTCAGGGAATACTTATTCTTATAATAATGGGAGGGATATATTTTGAACTTCAGACTCCTGGTGTAGGGTTTCCTTTGCTTGCAGCCGGAATAGCTGCTCTTTTGTATTTTTCGCCGCTTTATATTGACGGTATTGCCGAGAACTGGGAAATACTTCTGTTTATTGCCGGACTGATATTAATCGGACTTGAAGTGTTTGTTATACCTGGATTCGGAATTGCCGGTGTTTCGGGGATTACTTTCGTAATTGCCGGCCTTACATTAAGTATGCTTCAGAACGATATGTTTGATTTTTCGGGAGTAAGTTTTGATGAATTTTTCCGAGCTCTCGCCACTGTTATGACAGGGTTTATTTTATCCATAGGAATAGGAATTTATCTGAGTAATAAACTTTTTGCAAAGGGGCCGTTTGCTAAAGTTGCTCTTCAGACAACAGAGCAGGTTGAGGATGGATTTATCGGTGTGGAAAATTCAATGAAAAATCTGGTTGGTAAAACCGGTCGTGCTTACACGGTTTTACGTCCTGCCGGAAAAATTGAAATTGATGATGAGCAGTACGATGCTGTGGCAGAGGTTAGTTATATTGAAAAAGGTGAAGATGTTGAGGTCGTTCGGTTTTCACATGGTCAACTTTATGTAAAAAAGAGAGGGTAGCGTATTTATTGCGTTATAATCCGGATAAGTCTTACTTCTGAAATTTACCTCCCTCTTGATAAAATGGTTTTGAATTAGAGCAGCAAAATACTTGTTTTTTTAGGGCAACTTTAGATAAATAATTACGGACAGTTGGTTTGCAGATAAAATATCTGTAAATAGCATTTTGTTTTTTACAGGTTTAATCAAGTGAGAGATGATAAAGATTTTTAAAACATTTGGCGGATATACAGAAATTCCCGCAATAGAGAAAGGTTGTTGGATTAATGTAACACAGCCTACTCAGGAGGAAATTCAAAGATTGTTTGACGAATTTAAATTGCCTGCCGATATAGTAACCGACTGTCTGGATATAGACGAAAGGCCAAGAGTTGAATTTGATGATATATGGTCGTTGGTGATAATGCGTATTCCTGTTCAGAATGATAACAACGGGGTTCCTTTTCATACCATTCCTCTAGGTGTATTTATGAACAAGGATTTTACACTAACTCTGTGTCTGAAGGATAACGAAATATTACCGGTCGAGAAACCATCACCATTCAGGGAGTATTACAGAGAGATAACTGATGATATTAATTTTATCCTTCGTTTATTCCTTCGTTCCGGAAGTGTTTACCTGAAATATCTGAAACAAATTAATCAGCAGACTTCGATGATAGAACAAGACCTGGAGAAGTCAATTAAAAACAGAGAGTTAAATAAGTTGTTGAAAATGGAGAAGTGCCTTGTCTATTTCATTACTTCAATAAAAGCTAACGAAATAGTACTGGCAAAACTGCGTAATTCAAAAAAGATAACCACTGAAATTAATGAAGACCTTTTAGAGGATGCGATGATTGAGAATAAACAGGCTCTTGAAATGTCTCAGATATATTCGGATATACAGAGCGGTATGATGGATGCATTTGCTTCTGTTATTTCCAACAATCTGAATGTTGTTATGAAACAACTGACACTGATATCCATAATACTTATGATACCTACATTGATAGCAAGTATATTCGGAATGAATGTACCCAACTATATGGAAAACTCATATTGGGCCCTGCCATCAATACTTGTAGTGTCATTGTTGTTATCAATTTTTGGAGTGTTGTTATTCCGGAAGAAGCATTGGTTTTAAAATCCTCTGAACAGAATTATCCCCTGTATAACCTTACCTGTTTCCGGATCAAGTTGGGAGCCGAACATACTGTGCGGTATTGCGTAAACCAGAAGCATAACCACAGCTGCCGTAATAGTCCAGAAACGTGATGGCTTGCGTGAATTCATATATAGTGCAATTGCCCAGAAAACAGCAGCAATTAGAGTCTTGTTGTCAGTGAGGTCCCATCCAAACGGAATACCTGTCCAGAATTCGCCGAATGCATATTTTTGCACCATCGGTCCCAGCCATAATCCGCCAATGGCAAGGAATATGGCTGTCCATACGGAAACACCAACAAAATTTGTCGGCTTGAAATACTCTTTGATGCCTTTTTTCAGAGCTGAAAGATCATCTGTATTGAATATTGCCATAAATGCAGCTACATTACTGAATAACATAGCAAGAAACATAAAAAATATGTGTGGAACAAGCCAGTATGCAGGTACAGGGTCTTTAAAGCGGATTATCTGATGAGGTATTTTATAAATATTCTTTCCGTCCGATACCATGGCTTTATACTCTAGTTTTCCTGCTGCAGGCTGTTGCGGAAGTTCTGCCTCGTAATGGCCGTTTCTGAAAACAAACGGTACTGTTTTAAATTCTTCGCTGGTAGGGTAACGACGGTATTGAATCATGGCAACTATTCCCGGCTCGTCAATATTTAATATCATAATGAAAGGTTTTGAAATATCGTCGGGAGTCGTTTCTCCACTTCGGGAAAGTTTCAGTGTGTATTCTTTATCGTTTAATACAACTTTGTGTTTATACGGATATGTTGGTCCTGTCATCTTCTGATAAACTGCAACAGTGATTGTAAATACAACGCCAAGTATCCAGATAAGAGCCTTTTTCATATATTATGTTTTATTTTCCGGTTATTCAATTCAACAGATCAGGTAAAGATTTGTTTTAGTTAAAGTTTTTTTTGGCAAATACTATTCTCATATGTGTAACAGGCAGAGGTGTTTACATAAGAATAACCCTGTCGGATAGTATGACAGAGTCATAAATTTCAGGAACGGTCTATAATTCTATCAATAGTTTTTCTTTCTTGCCATTACGTTCTACTTCAACAACAATGCGATCGCCTTTGTTGAATTTAGCCAGACGGTACATGTAGTCATAAATGCTGGTCACAGGCTGATCTTCAATAGCCACAATTACATCTCCTTTTTTCATGCCACCATTTTCTGCCGGTCCGCCCGGACGCACTCCATCAACGGCAAGTCCTTGAACATTTGAGGTAAATCCCGGAATAATACCAAGAGTTACCTTCATTCTGCGTCTTGACATATTTGGCTGTTTCGACTTTATTTTTTTCAGAGTTAATGACTGGTTGCTGTTGCCGTAAATTGATGCAATATCGTACACAAGATTTACAACCTCTTCTTCACCCGGGAAGTTAATACGGTCTACATCGTCTTCCGGAGTGTGGTACTGATCGTGAACTCCGGTTGTAATGAAAAGTACCGGTATGTCGGCAAAGTAGAACGATGAGTGGTCTGACGGTCCGCTTCCCTGAGGGTTTTTAGCGACTTCAAAGTCATAATTTTTAAGTGTCAGGTCAAGTATTGAATCAGTCTCCTCTGCTGTGCCCGTTCCTCCTATCGATAATCTTTTCAAAGAATCAAGGCGGCCTATCATATCCATATTGATCATTGCCTTGATGTTTTTTATGTCTACGGGAGGATTGTTTACAAAATATTTTGAACCGACCAGTCCTAGTTCTTCAGAGCTGAATGCAACGAAAATTACACTTCTGTCAAGCGGTTTCTCCGAAATTTTTTGTGCAAGTTCTATAACACCTGCCGTTCCCGAAGCATTGTCGTCAGCACCGTTGTGGACCGCAACAGTGTCGGGTTTTCTGGAGCCGGAACCCGGACCTCCCATCCCAAGGTGGTCATAATGCCCGCCAATAACAATGTATTCATCCGGTTTTTCAGTACCTTTTACCATCCCAACCACATTTTGTGTTTTTACCTTTTTGAGTGAAACATTGGCAGTAGCATTAACCTTTTGAGAAACCGCAAATGATTCCGGTTTCATTTTTTCTGATAATTCTTTTTCAAGTTCCTCAACTGTCTTGCCGGAGCCGGCAAGTATCTTGTCGGCTAGTTTCCTTGTTATCTGAATTACGGGTATTGATACAGAAGAGATGCTTTGATCAAATTTTATTTTATCCAGTTTATCGTTTTTATCGAAATCAACAGTGTTTACAAGAAGAAGACCGGCAGCTCCGTGATCGACAGCTGTCATTGCTTTATACCTGTCATTGCTGTATGCGGCATAAGGACTCATAGGATTATCAAGGTCCGGATCGGCACGGAAAGCAATAACCCATTTGCCGTTTGGAGCAATATCGTCATAATCGTTCCATTTCAGGGAATCATTGTTAATGTCGAATCCGTATCCGGCAAAAACAACCTCGGCATTAGTGTTTTTATTAGCTGAGAAACCCAGAGGAACAAAATCTTTGTTGAGAACTGCTTTTTCTCCGTTAATTTCAAAATTATTTTTTTTACCTGCTTCTACCCTGGTTATTACATCAAAATGCTGATAACCGTTATCGGCAAGTAACTCAAGCCCTGCATCTTTGAATTTGTTTTTAATAAAGAGTGCTGAAAGAGAATCTCCCGAAGTTCCGGGTTTACGTCCTTTAAGAGAATCGGAGGCCAGATAACTGATGTCCTCTTTTAACTCCTGCCGGGTTATTTCAGGATTATAATTTTTGCAACCGAATAAAGTTGTCAATGTGATTATAGAATAGAGTGTTTTTTTCATGATTACGGATTTATATTAGGTTAATACAAATATGTGAAAAAAAAATCATCAAAACTAATAGTCTGTTACATTGTAAAAAACCGTATTTTTGCACTCTCTGATAAACAGGAATTGAATGCAAAAAAAACGAGTTGTAGTAGGTCTTTCGGGCGGTGTAGACTCCAGTGTGGCTGCCTATGTGCTGAAAGAGCAGGGATATGAGGTGATAGGCCTTTTTATGAAGAACTGGCACGACACTACCGGCGTGTTAAAATCAGACTGTCCGTGGCTTGATGATAAATTTGATGCTCAGGCAGTGGCACAAAAGCTGAATATCCCGTTTCATGTAGTCGATCTTAGCGATGAGTATCGCAAGCGGGTAGTTGATTATATGTTCTCGGAATATGAGAAAGGGCGTACTCCGAATCCTGATGTACTTTGTAACCGGGAGATAAAGTTCGATGTTTTTATGGATAAGGCACTCGAACTTGGAGCCGATTATGTTGCAACAGGACATTATTGCCGTAAAGATACTGTCATAAAAGATGGTAACCCAGTTTACCGTCTGCTTGCAGGAAGTGATAAAAACAAAGACCAGAGTTATTTTCTTTGTCAGCTTTCACAGAAACAGCTCGAAAAAGCATTGTTTCCTATCGGTGATATTGAAAAACCTCAGGTACGAAAAGTTGCAGGTACATTGAAACTCATAACTGCTCACAAAAAGGATTCGCAGGGAATCTGTTTTGTTGGCAAGGTGGATTTGCCTGTTTTCCTGCAACAGCAGCTTGAACCCAAAAAAGGCAAAGTTTTCCTTATACCTGATGACAGCAGCTTGTTCGGCAGGGACTGGTCAAAAGTAAGAATAGAAAATCCTTCGGATGAAGACCTTGAAGAGCTTTCGAAACCATACCCGTTTCATCCCAAATACGGTAAAAAGATAGGTGAGCACAATGGGGCTCATTTCTACACTATAGGCCAGCGAAAAGGACTAAACATTGGAGGCTTTCCAGAGCCGTTATTTGTAACAGGAATCAATGTGGATTTCAATCAGGTATATGTTGGTATGGGTAAAAAACACAGAGGACTGTTTCGTGATGTGCTTTTTATAAACAAAGATGAAGTTCACTGGATACGGAAAGATCTGGAGATGAAAGAGGGAGAGAGCAGAAGATATCAGGTGCGTATACGTTATCGTCAGCCGCTGCAGGAAGCAACCCTGCATTTCCGTAAAAAAGGAATGTTCATTGTGTTTGATGAACCGCAACGTGGAATAGCTTCCGGTCAGTTTGCCGCCTGGTACGAAGGAGATGAACTTGTAGGATCTGGAGTGATTAGTTAATTGGTTGTTAGGTTATTGGGTTGGTGAGTTGTAAGTTCTTTTTTTTGTTCGTGGTTTTGTTCCAGGGGGTCAGGAGTTAGTTTCTTCGCTGACCGCTTGTTGCGCTAATCTTCTCCTTAATAGGGAATCGATGGATTAAACACTGATATTAAACAACAATAACAACTTAACTATCTGAATAATTCTAACATAAGAATACAAACTATTGATTACATAAAATATTATTGACATATCTCAAATCTTCCCCCTCAAGGGGGGATAAAAGGGAGGATTCAATGAAACATTACAATCCTGAAATGCATACTGCAGAACATGTTCTTAACCAGACGATGGTACGAATGTTTGGTTGCGGACGTTCTTTTTCAAATCACCTTGAACGTAAAAAGTCGAAATGCGATTACCGGTTCTACAGGCCTCTAACTGCAGAAGAGGTAAAAGAGATAGAGCGCAGGGTAAACGAGGTTCTGGCTTCGCATCTTGATGTTACAGAAGAAACCTTTTCACGAGAAGAGGCTTCAAAAGAGTTTGACCTAGACCGCCTTCCTGACTCTTCAGGGGAGCAGATACGCATTATTAGGATTGGTGATTACGATGCCTGTCCCTGTATTGGTGAGCATGTGAAGAATACAAAAGAGGTTGGCGAGTTTGTTTTTGGGTCTTTTTCGTTTGAAGACGGGGTATTACGTATAAGATTTAAGCTGAAACGACCACAGGTTTGAATTGCCCAATGCCGGTTTGGTTTTGATTTGTGTCTGATAATTATTACTTTAGAATGAATCTTTAAACCTGTCAGACATGAAAAAGTTATTTTCGACCATTATTTTTGGTTTTGTTTTTACGTCTTTCTTATTTGCAGGAGAGCCTGTTCCCGGAGCAGAGATAATAATTGAACAGGAACCTGCTGGTGACCCTGTAGCCTACCAGATAACCGGCTCAAGCGGAACTGCTACATTTGCCCACCTCGATAAAGGTGTTTACAGAATTTGTGTCATTTTGCCAAAGCTTGAAGGTAAACTTATAAAAGGAAGTGATAAAGTTAAGACGGATACAAAATCCGTTTATAATTCTGAAAAAAGGACATATTACATTCGTGAACCGCAAGGTTTTTTTGCCGTGAAATTTGACGGAATTAAAAGAATTGCCGGAGCCAACATAGCACCTGTTTATGAAAAAGTTAAAAGTGCCGGTGAGCAAAAACTGTTTATCGGACGTTTTACTGTTTCTGAAGACTCAGGAGAGATAACAATAAAAGTAGAAGGTATTACACCTAAAGAATTTCAGTCAAAAGCATCGAAAGTGATGCACGATGCAGCAAAAACGACAATTAACAATGTAAGGTAAAATACCAGGTAGTCATGAGGCTGTCCAAAAAGTAAAAAAAGACGTCATTGCGAGGAGGAACGACGAAGCAATCTCTTGATTATCAATGTTTGTGAATTTGGAGATTCCTTCATTTCATTCGGAATGACGACTTTGGGGACATCCTCATGACAAATAAATTCTATTTAACTAAGAGTTTAAATACTTTTGATTTTTTTCCTGTTGTAACTTTAACCAGGTATAAGCCTTTCTTCTGATGCAGACTTAAAGTGTATAACCTACGATATGAAACATTGACAGTCTCAACTGCCATACCTGAAATGTTGAATATCTCTATTTTTGCATTTATATATTTTTCACCAAATGATACATTTACAAAATTATAAGCAGGATTGGGGTAAATTCCTATGTTATCCATAAAATTTTCAGGAACGAATGTTGAAGTACCATTAAAGGCAAGTTTTTGCACAAATAACGTTCCCCATGTATTGGGACATGGTAAAGTATAGACATCTGTTCCCGGATCAAAATCTGCATCACCATTGTAAACCCCGGCAGTAATAATATTATTGTTCTTATCTTTTGTTATGTCATACCCATAGTCTGTATTGTTTTTACCTCCCATTGTACCTGCCCAGATAAATTCCCCGTTATTATCCATCTCCTCCACAAAAATATCATATCCGCCAACAGCAGTCAGCTCATACCCTCCGCCTTCCGGGTTAAAATCGATAGTGGATTGAAAACCACCGGTAACATAGATATTGCCATTACCTGCATAAGCTATATCAAAACTTTTGGGGGAGTTTTCATTTCCAATATGTTTAACCCATTTGAAATTTCCGTTCTGGTCAAGGCTTTCAACAAATATATCAGTTGATATTGCTGTCAACTCCTTAATATCGTCACCGGGATCAAAGTCAACCGTATCCTGAAAAGTTCCGGTAATAAAAATATTGTTATCTGTATCGACATCTATACCGTTTCCTTCCTGATGATTATTGCCTCCGATCTGTTTTATCCAGACCAGATTACCATCGCTGTTCAGTTTAACAACAAAAATATCATTATAGCCAATATAGCCTAACACGGTTATCTCTTTTGTTTTATATTCATCAGGGTCAAAATCAACCGTACGATTAAAATATCCGGTAACAAGAACATTATTTTCATTATCAGTGACTATTGCATTTCCTGCGTTTTCTCCTTCTCCGGAGAATTGTTTGGCCCACACATAACCTCCGGCGGTGTCGAGTTTTAAAATAAATATATCATCACTTCCGCCAGCATCAAGTATTTTTTCCCTGTTGGGATCAGGATCAAAGTCTGTTGAACCTTCAATTTTGCCGGTTACAAGCAGGTATCCGTCATTATCGATTGTTATCGCATCTCCCTCTTCCCGTTGAGTGCCCTCCATAACTGCTACCCATACAAAATTACCGTCTGCATCCAGTTTCAGTACGAAAATATCATTCCAAGCTTTAGGAGTAAGTTCATATACACCATTCCCCGGGTCAAAGTCTGTTGTCCAGCTGTAAGTTCCGGTTACATAAACATTATTTTCATTGTCACATACAATGCCATATCCATAATCATATCCTGTACTTCCAATCTGTTTTGCCCATAGTAAATTACCATCGGGATCAAACTTTTCAATGAAAATATCTCTATAACCAACAGATGTGAATTCCAGTGTATCCATATCAGGATCAAGGTCAATTGTATTCTCAAAATATCCGGTAACAACAATGTTTCCCAGGGTATCAACAGCTACTGCCTCAGCTGCAGACCGTCCGGGGCCGTCACTTCCTATTGCCCATTCGAATGCTGGAAGCTGGGCACTGCCATACATAAATGACATCCACATTACAATAAGTAGTTTTGTTTTCATGACTGCTAAATTTTATGATTACTGTTTTTCAATCTTAACAAGTTGTTTTTTATGTTTTTAACATCGGTAATAAATACGAGGTAATCTGCAGTTTTAAGGCCACTGAAATTTAATCTCACTTCGTTTGTAGTCTTTATGTCGTATAAATCACTCAACCCTTTAACATCGTCAGAACTGTCGGTATCCCAACGGGTGGTGTCCGGTTTCATTTTAATCGCCGCTAAAAACGTTATCTGTTTTAAAAGTATATTTTGCATAAGGCACCATTCCATTCCAGGGTTCCTGAAGATTCCGTCGTACTACCCACATAGCGTCTCTCTTTTCCGATCCTTTGAGTTTACCCAATATAGATGCAATCTCATTATAGCTCATTCCGGATTGGAGTTCACTTGTTTTTTTACAGTGTTAAGTCCCAGGTTTGTGTTTCCGCAACTAAATAAAAAGAATGAAATAGTTACAGTAATCCATAATTGATATAAAGATTTCATAATCGGGATTTTAAATACAACCCCAATTTATGAACAGGTACCTGTGGTTGTCAAAAATATCAGGTAAGGAAAAGGTAAGGTAAGTTTCTTTATGTTTTTTATGCAGGTAAAGTGTTGGATTTTATATGTCAGTAAGTCAGGGGTATAATAATGAGAAAAGGTAAGATGAATAAAGAATTCAGTTTTTTGTCAATAATGCCATCATAGAAAAGTAATAAAAGTTTATTCTGTTTAATTCTTAAATATTCTTGGATAAAGAAACATATGCACCTTACCCTGTCTTGGCTCAACTCTTTCCCACATGTCAGTTTCAAAATCAATAACTGCGGTGGCTGTAGTGGGAAAATGATAGAAACTTTCATCAGAAAGAGCAGAAGCCAGCATTGCTATTTCCGGATTATGGGCTACAATTAGTAATGTGTTGTAATGATTGTCGAGCATTGAAATAAAATGTAAAAAGTCAGTGGTTGTATATCCATCGTACAGAAACTGTTGTTTCTCAATTTTGTCTTTTGGGTAGCCAAAAACATCTGCAAAGATTTCAGTAGTTTGTATGGCTCTTACTGCAGTACTACAAATAAAATAATCGGGAGATATATTTTTATTTTTTAATTGTTCTGCAATTAAACGAGCATCATTCATGCCCCTGTTTGTGAGCTTTCGGGTAAAATCCTTGTCGTAATTCTGATGTTCTGTTTTGGCATGCCTAACAAGTATGAGTCTTTTCATAACGTTAAAGATTTTGTTATTGAAGGTTTTTATTTTTGGTATTCAGATTCCTTTTTCCTCTTTGTTTTTCAGGTATTCATAGGTGGCAACCTGCGATCTGATTAACGGTTCCGTTGCAGGTAATCTGACGTTGTTGAGCTTGTTGTCTATAATCCGGGCTTTGGTGTTGTCTTTTAGTTGAAGTTCAAGAATATCGAGAAGTTCCTGTTTTAGTTCGGGATTCTCCATTTCAAAAGCTATTTCAATTCTTCTGTTTATATTTCTGTTCATCCAGTCGGCCGATGACAGGAATACCTCCTTGTTTCCGTTGTTATTAAAGACCCATACTCTTGCATGTTCAAGAAAACTGTCTACGATACGGATTACCCGGATGTTCCTGCTGTATGGTTCTCCCGGAATAAGACAGCATATTCCTCTGATTATAAGGTCTATTTTCACTCCGCTTTGGCTTGCCTCGTAAAGTTTATTTATCAGCATCTTGTGCTGAAGGCCATTCATCTTCAACAGCAGATATCCGTTTCCTCCTTTTTTAGCTATTTCAATCTCTCTGTCTATTTTTTCAATAATGTTCTTTTTCATATTTAGTTGAGTGACCCACAACTTAGACAAGACCGGTTTTTGGTTCTGATCTTCCAGAAAACTGAAAAGGTTTTCTAGATCATTTATTATAGTGTCGTTGCATGTGAAAAATCCGTGGTCAGCATAGAGTTTGGCTGTTTTCTCATTAAAATTTCCGGTACTGAGATATGCGTATGAACGTTTTCTGATACCACCGGCCCGCCGTATTACCAGTGCCATTTTTGCATGCACTTTAAGCCCGGGGATACTATAAATTATTTTTATACCAGCCTTCTTCATTAAATCGGCAAGATAGAGATTCTGTTCCTCATCGAACCTTGCCTTTACTTCAACAAAGACTGTTACTTTCTTTTTATTTCTGGCGGCAGCAATCAGTGCATTTACAATTGCCGAGTTTCTTGCAACCCTGTACTGAGTAATTTTTATTTCATCTACTTTAGGGTCGGTGGCGGCTTCATTAAAAAACTTAAGAACATAATCGAAAGACTGATACGGGAAGTTCAGCAATCTCTCTTTATGTTTTATTGCATTGAAAACAGAACCCGTTTCATCAAGGTCACGTGGGTGTATGGGTGGTGGCGGCGTCCATTCAAGTGCCGGACTGTAAGGATTTGGAAAATTGAAGAAGGCATCAAGGTTCTGATGTTTGTCTGTTTCAACAAGTTCTTCTTTCCTGAATTTGAAAGTTTTCATCAGGAAGGATAATGCCTTGGGATCAATCTGCCTGTCGTAATGCAGACTTGCCGGCATTCCTATCTTTCTTCTGTTCAGACTTTTTCTGATTTTTTCAACCAGGTTGCCCGAGAATTCATCTTCTATGCCAAGGTCGGCGTTTCGTGCTACCTTTACACTCCAGCTCCCTGCTATGTCATAACCCGGGAATAGTTCCTGAAGATTAAACCTGATTATATCGTCAAGAAAAAGAATGTGGTGGAAACTGTCAATTCTGGGCAGAGTTATAAATCTTGGCAGGTCATTGGTAGGGATTTTCAACAGTGCATATCTGGCTCTGCGTGTTTTTAACTTTTCAGGATTCTTTTTGTTCTTTTTTCTGAATAATTTTATTACAAGGTAAATTCTGTTGTCACGCATGAACGGACGGGTACCCTTATTCATAAGTACGGGCTGAAGGTAGGGTAAAGCTTCACTGTAAAAGAATTCTTTAAGAAAAGCCAGATGTTCTTGAGCTTCAGGCAGACTGTTCTGGTAAAGTATTATATTATATTCGCGCAGTTCAACAAGAATTTCTTCATTCAGGATTCTGCTGAATTCCTTTAGTTGCTCAGAAACAATATGGTTTATCTGTTTTAATATTTCGGCAGGTCTGGGAACGTCAGACATTATTTCATTCTCAATAACGGCTGTTTTGTATTCTGCTACCCTTACTTTGTAAAACTCATCCAGATTTGAAGAATAGATAGCCAGGAATCTTAAACGCTCGTATATAGGTAAAGATTTATCTGATGCCTCTTCTAACACTCTGTAATTGAACGAGAGCCAGCTAATGTCCCTGTTGAAATATCCTGGTTTTGTCATTTGTCTTATATGGTTTTAACATAAAACTATTAAAAAAATCGGTTTTATGTATATGTTTCACTTTAATTTTAATCCTTTCCGTTATTATGTTTTATAAATAAAAAATTAACTTACGCGATACATTATAGGTATTTTGAAATTTATAGTTGATGATTAAAATAGGTCTTTTGTCGGATACACATTCATTTTTTGATTCACGTTTTTTTGAACTTTTTAAAGATGTGGACGAAATCTGGCATGCCGGAGATATCGGCAACTTAGAGGTTTTGGAGCAGATAGAAAACTTTAAAAAGACGAGGGCCGTATATGGGAATATAGATGGTTCGGAGCTGAGAAGATGGTTGAACAGAGATGAGCGTTTTATGTGCGAAGGAGTGGATGTGTGGATGACACATATCGGAGGTTATCCCGGCAGGTACGATCGTTCTGTAAAAGAAAAGATATTGGCTAATCCCCCAAAACTGTTTATAAGCGGCCACTCGCACATACTGAAAGTAATGTATGACAAGAAACTAGATCTGCTTCATATTAATCCGGGGGCAGCCGGTAAATATGGTTTTCATAAAATCAGAACAGCTGTACGTTTTGCGATTGACGGGGAAGCTATTAAAGATCTGGAGGTCATTGAACTTGAGAACAGAACAATTCCTGTAGTAAAATGAAAGGTTATAATTAATATGGAATGAATGATATTTTAAACTGGTTTATAGATTTTTTTAAAGCAGACGATTATCAAGAACTGCCGGACGAACTGGCAGGTAAACTGAATGAGCTGAACCGGGTGGAACGGGGAGAGCTTAAAATGAAGTTATTTAATGAGGCCAAGATTCTTGCAAGGGAGTGTGACGATCCAGTTAAGCCTATTCGCTGGCTTGAAAACTCGTTTGAGCTTATCGAGCAGAATACTTTCAGGTTGCATGAGGTTCTTTTAAGTCCCGGAAAACAGATTCCGGATACGTTAAATGTTCTTCTTAATAATGCCAGATATTCAATATCGGTTTGTGTTTTTACCATAAGTGACAGGGAACTTAGCCGGCGGCTTCTTGAGGCAAACAGACGAGGCGTTGATGTTAGAGTAATCTCCGACGACCAGAAAGTACATGACCGGGGGTCGCAGGTTTATAATCTGAAAAGGGCAGGAGTGAAAGTTAAAATTGACCACAGCCGTTATCATATGCACAATAAGTTTGGTATAGTCGATAACAGAATTGCTTTTACAGGAAGCTATAATTGGACTTATACGGCAAATAAGCATAATCAGGAAAACCTGATTGTGACAACAAATTTTGACATTGTCAGGCAGTTCGCAGAGCAGTTTGAAAAGCTTTGGGAAAGAATGTTCTGGTTGTGAATCTTTTCATCGGAATCTGCTTACTGTCTCAAAAGTTTTTTGGATAGCACATTAACATTTGTCAGATGTTCTGGCATCAGATGTTTGTGGCTAACTCTTACCGGAGTTATGTCGATCCCGCCGCGACGAGTATAAATGCATATAACAGCCAGTTCGTCGGGTTGATACTTGTCAAAGAGTCGCTTGTAAATCATTTCACATACTTCCTCGTGAAAATGGTTTTCGTTGCGGAATGAAACAAGGTATTGCAGTAGTGATATTGTATCAGGTTTACGGTTACCTTTCATATAGATGAAAGCTGAGCCCCAGTCAGGCTGAAATGTTACTTTACAATTACTTCGCAAAAGATTTGTTGAAGTTTTCAGAACAAAAGGTTCCTGTTTCTCTGTTTTTAAAAGTTCTGGTGCTTCTTTAAAAGCCTTAAAATCAATTTTATTAATGCCGGGCTTATCTTCCAGCAGAGTATAATCACTAAAATCGAAAGGGGTTTTTCCATGTTCCTTTGTGAAAATATTAAGTTCGATATCGGTTTGTAGAAGTCCGGAAAGGTCTTTTTTTATGATGCTTTTAACGATTTCAATTCCCTCTTTTGTCGTATTACCGTACATTTCCATGTTGAAAGAGTTCAGGTATAGTTTCAGAGATTTACTTTCGACAATGTACAGGCTATTGCAAGAGTATTTAAGTTTTAAAAGTCCTGATACAGGAAATCCCTTTTTAGTCAGAAAACTAAGTTCATAAGCCTGCCAGACGTCCACACCGGTAAATGGCAGATTGTCGTCAATGAGGTCATAATCCTTTCTGTTTATTTCACGGGGAACGGCAACCAGAACTTCGGGTGCGTACTCCCGGGGGTATTCAACCTGTTTTCCCAGATATTTGTCTTCACTCATAACTTAAACTCCTAATCTTTCGTTGAAAAGCTGGATATGCATTCGCGGGCTAAACCGCCATCCGTTTGTAATTGCCATTTCCAAAGCAACAGGTGTGAATATTTTCAGTTCTTCTCTGGTTGCTCCGAGCGGCATTATGAAAATGTTATCATTGCTCCAGCCTGAGAGGTTATTCAGATAATCATCTTTTATTTCTTTTGCATCTTCAGGTTTGGTTACAACAAACTTAAGCTGAAATGATTTGTTTGTTTTTTTTGTAAGGTTGATAAATGATTGTATGGCTTTAATGTTTTTCCTTTTTAGGTTATGGTTTTTGTGTATGTCAGTCTGGGTAAGCCCGAATTTTTTCAGCTTTCTGTCGTCAGGGTTTGTGCTTGTTAATTTTGGAGAAATACTAAAAAGATCTATGTGTTTTGCTACTATTTCATCAAAAATTGTTCCGTTAGTTTCAAGGGTAATATGAACTTTAAATTCATCTTTTAATTTATTACAAAGCAAGGCGAGCGGTTTTGCCTGCAGGGTTGGTTCTCCGCCTGTAATTACTATGTGTTTTATGTTTCCTAAATTATGTCTGATAATATCAACGATATCGTTAATCGAAGAGTTTACAGTTTTAATTTTTCCAAAAACAGAATCAGGAGTATCGCAAATACTGTATTCATTATTTCCTTTGTCCCAGATACATCTCAGATTACATCCTGCAAGTCGTATGAACAGAGACGGAGTGCCAGCAAGCAATCCTTCACCCTGTATTGTTCCCGACAGCGACATTCCTGTGTTAGGCATCTTTTTCAGAGGAACTCCTTCTTTGTTTTTTGTAATCGGGAAAATACCCTCTTCCGATAGTAAAATATTCACTATGTCGTTTTTTTAATCGTTCTTTGATATTACTTTAAGGCAGGATCTTCGTATCCGGCTTCAGCAAAAGCCTTGGCTCGCAACAGGCAACTGTCACAAGTGCCACATGGCTTTTCTCCTCCGCGATAGCAACTCCATGTTAAGCCGAAATCAACACCAAGTTCCATACCAAGTTGTATCTCTTCTGCTTTGGTAAGATTAACAAAGGGGGCGTGAACTTTAATCGGCATATTTCTTTCGGCACCCATAACGGTACCTGAATTTATTGCTTTTTCCATTGCATCAATGAATTCCTGCCTGCAATCGACATATCCTGAATAGTCTACCTGACTTACGCCAATGTATATGTTTTGTGCTTCGTTTGCTTCGGCAACAGATGCAGCAACCGATAGAAATATCATATTCCGGGCAGGCACATAAGTGGCTGGAATATCTGTTCGTTCAATATTGCCGTCTTCCACATTCTTGGTTTGGTCAGTCAGAGATGAACCTCCCCAGGAGTTCATGTTAAGTGATACTATCTGGTGATTTGTTACTCCTGCTTTTTTTGCTATCTGCTTTGCTGCCTGCAATTCTCTGGCATGTCTTTGCCCATAATCAAAAGAGAGTGCTATAATTTCGTATCCTTCAGCTTTTGCCAGATGAAGTGCAACTGCAGAATCCAGTCCGCCCGATAATAAAACAACAGCTTTTGCCATAATTATTAAACTTGATTTTAATGTTAAAAACAGTCCGTTACCGAGAAAACAAAATAAGGAACAAACAATACCTCTTCCTGAGTGGAAGAAAAGGTGAGTATTAAATGTCTCCTAGTTTTGTTTAACGACAGGATGGTTTCGAACTGTCGGGATAAATTATCCGCGGCAAAGTTAATAAAACTAATTTACTATTGTAGTGTATTGTAATTAGGTTATTTTTGTCAAATGCTGATTTTTTTAATTTGAATGTGATTTTTAAAACTATTAATAATGAAGAAACTGATTTTTTTTATAGGTGTTTTATTATTGGCTGCTTCATGCAATAATGATGATGATAATACCTTTGATCCTACACTTCAGGCGGAAATAGATGACCAGGTTATTCAGGATTATCTGAAGACTCAGCCAGATTCAATACAGGATAATGTTATAAGAGACCCTTCTGGAATATATTATGTTATACTAAAAGAGGGAACGGGAGAACATCCTGATGTGTATAGTACCGTGTATGTTTATTACAAAGGGTGGCTTATGGAAACAGGTGAGTTATTTGAAGATCACTCTGCCAGTGTTGCTGTTTTTAATCTTAGCGGTTTGATAAGAGGATGGCAAATTGGAATTCCTAAATTAGATAAACAGGGGAAAGGAATTTTTTATATCCCGTCAGGACTTGCATATGGTCCTGATGGTTCGGGTACAATACCTCCAAATTCGGTATTGATATTTGAGATTTATCTGGCAGATTTTGAATAAAAAAAAGCTCCAGTTTGGAGCTTTTTTTATTCAAATTATTGGATTATTCTATAGTTTTAGGTAAAGATTTCATGAAGTCAATTTGTTCCTGTGAAAGTTCATTGTCATCATTTGTAACAGTCCAAACTATATTTTGTAGTTGATCGGCTATGCTGGCATAGTAATCAAGACCTTCTTCATTAGTTGATTTTAGATTAGTGGAAGAAGTTGAGGGATAAAGGAAATTCTCAATATTTATGTTTTTATCCATAAGATTATTCAGAATAACGTTCCAGAAGTAATCAGATCCTGTAGTTCCGGGTAATGTGTAAGTTAAGTTTGCATTAGAACCGTCACGTCCTTTGTTCAGACAAAAAGCGAACATACAAATCTCTTTAGTTGAATTTGCAGGAATGCAAACATTCACATCATGCAATAAGATACCGTTCTGATAACCTTCTTCCTGAACTTTGAAGATCAGGCCGATAGGGAATAAGACACATTTTTCTTCATTTCCTGTATTTGTCAAAGTCAGGTTTATACGAATCCAGAATTTAAACTGACTTCCTAAATAACTACCACCACCACCACAATACCATGGAGTTGATGTTGTGGATTTTAATTCCGGACTTAAACTATTTGTTAACTCATCCATTGTCATTTCATCACCAGACTGTACACTTATATTTATATCTTCAGGAGGAGTAAATGCTTCTTTTATCTCAAGTTCCCCCGGGGTTTCACCCATTCCCGGAATATTACCCGGACCCTCATCGTTATTTTCGCAAGCTGTAAATCCGATTAAGAAAAGCGATGCTATTACAAACAGGTTGATAAATTTTTTCATGGCATTGATATTTAAAGTTTTGTATTAATGTTATTTTTCTATTATTATATATACAAATGTACGTCATTTATTATATTAATGTCAAATTGATAAAATTGCCAACATAGGCTTTTATAGTATGATTTTTAACGAATTAAGATTGGCAGGGGGGCTTAATGTGAAGATATTCAGAGGTGTAGATTGTTTTATGTTTGTGTTACCCGTATGTTGTCTATGTTTCATTTAAAATGTATAATTTGACAAAGGGTGTGAAGCGATAGATAATTGTGAAAATAACAATGATTAAAATCTTATATATTTTTATTTATGAACTAATGAGAATGTCCAAAAAGTTGTCAATTCCCGAATTCATCCCAATATTTTGGAACATAATCTGAATATGGCATAGTATGCTGCTTTTTGGACATCATTCTTATTATACATGTTTTGATTTTAGTCATCTATTTCAGGAAGAGACTCGAAGTACTCAATTTGTTCTTCGGATAAGTCTTCAAGATCATTGGTAAGCTGCCATATTGCATTTTGTATGTGGTCGGCAATATCTGTATATTGTTCAATAGGATCAATATCTGAAGCTTTCAGAGCATTTGCATTTACAATATCTAAATACCATTCAATATTACATTTCTTGTGAGTAAGTCTGGATATCAGGTTTTTCATTTTTGCATTTCCTGTTACACCTAATATTTTGTAGCTTACATTTGTTTCAGAACCATCTTTACCTTTGTTTACACACATTAACCACAATTCGGTATGACATATGCTAAACGGGTCTGTACATATCTGAATCGGCGATATTGTAATCCCGTTCTGATAAGCAGGGTCTGATACCTGAAAAACAGTACCTGCCGGAATATCAATACAAACTTTATTCGAGTTGGTGTTTTGTACGTCTAGTTGTACTCTAATCCAAACTTTAAACTGATTATTGAACCTGCTTCCTCCACACCCTTTTTGGTAACCATTACCATTTGTTGATTTTAGATAGGGCTGAGAAGAAAAAATATTATCTATTGTTTCTTCATCAAGTGTCTGAAGACTGATAGTAACTCCCTCGGGTGTGACAAATGGTTCTGATATTTCTAATTCCCCCGGTGTGTCTCCCATGCCAGGAATTCCGGGTTCTTCACTTTGTTGTTCACATGATGAGATTCCAATAAAAACTAAAGGTAAAATAAATAAAAAAGTAATAAGATTTTTCATGATGCTGTATTTATAATATGTGTTTTGTTTGTTTAAACAAAATTACAACATATTATATACCAATGTCAATATGTCAATATGCAACATTATATACTTACATCAAGGGTGTTGTGTTTTGTATATCACTGAAACCCTTTGTGTTGTATAGAGTGCGGGCTCTGGGTAAGTGAGTTTTTTCAAGTTGCCGTCTTTGATTAATATGGGGATATAAATTATATTTATGAGAATATAGTTGATAAAAAAATAAGATTATCTTCTTCTTGCCTTGTTTTGGCCGGCCGGCATGATTATTTTATAATCAATATCTACCTCTCCTTTTGCTATTTTAGTTAATTTACCTTTTAATAACCTTTTTCGTAAGGGACTTAAGTGATCAATGAAAAGTATACCTTCCAGGTGGTCATATTCATGCTGAATTACTCTTGCTGCAAAACCAGAGAAAGTATCTCTTTGGGGAGTAAAGTTTTCGTCAACATATTCAATTGTGATCTGAGCAGGACGTTTAACGTCTTCTCTTATTCCCGGCAGACTCAAACATCCTTCACTGGTAATCTCTTCTTCACCTGTTCTTTCAGTAATTTTAGCATTTATGAAAACCCGTTTAAAGTCTTTTAGTTCAGGAAAGTCATCTTCCAGAGGTGTTGCATCAATTACAAAGAGACGTATCGATTTATTAACCTGTGGAGCAGCTAGACCGATACCGTCTGATTGGTACATCGTTTCCCACATATTTTCAATTATTTCAGCAAGACCTTCATGATCCTGTGAAATATCTTTTGCAACTTTTCTTAAAACCGGATGTCCGTATACAGCTATCGGGTATGTCATTTCCTAAAACCGAAATTAAATTAAAAACTCTTTCCTTGTTTGTGTTCCATATATGTCTGGAGGATTATCGTTGCACTGATCTGATCCACCAACTCTTTGTTCCTTCTTGCCATCTTTTTCAATCCGGCATCTATCATTGTCTGAAATGCCATTTTTGATGTGAATCGCTCATCCACCCATTGAAGAGGCATGTCAGGATATTTCTTTTTAAACCTGTTAACAAATGGTTTAATATACTTCATCGATTCGGATTCTTCTCCTGTTGATTGTGTGGGATAGCCAATCACAATCTCTTCTACCTCCTCTTTTCCAATGTAATCAACTAAGAAATCAAACAATTTGTGAGTAGGAATTGTTGTAAGGCCGTTTGCAATAATCTGCAATGGATCACTGACAGCAATACCACACTTTTTTCTTCCGTAATCAATGGCTAAAATTCGTCCCAAAACTTTTTTTGCAAAGATAGTAAAATTGATGAACTGTAATGTTATGTAATTGAGTATTTGAGTAACAGGTAAAATAAAAAACCTCCGAAACTGAATTCCGGAGGTTTAGAAAATATAATGTTTGAGAAAATTATCTCAATGCGGCCTGAGCAGCAGCAAGGCGTGCAATAGGCACACGGAATGGTGAACAACTTACATAGTTCAAACCTGTACGATGACAGAATTCTACAGAAGAAGGTTCTCCACCGTGCTCACCACAAATACCTACCTTAAGCTCTTTACGTGTTCCACGGCCTTTTTGGGTTCCAATCTCAACTAGCTGACCAATACCTTTCTGATCAAGAACCTGGAACGGATCGTTTTTCAGGATACCTTTCTTAAGGTAAATAGGCAGGAATTTACCAGCATCATCACGAGAGTAACCAAAGCCCATCTGAGTAAGGTCATTCGTTCCGAATGAGAAGAATTCAGCAACTTCAGCGATTTCATCAGCAGTAATTGCTGCACGGGGTATTTCAATCATAGTACCAACCATGTAGTCGATCTTATCGCCTTTTTCTTCAAACAGCTTAGCTGCAGTAGTGTCGATGATTTCCTTTTGTAGCTCAAGTTCTTTAACAACTCCTACAAGAGGAACCATTATCTCAGGATATGTAGTAACACCTTCAGCTTTCAGCTCAAGAGCAGCTCCAAGGATAGCACGTGTCTGCATTTCAGTGATCTCAGGATAAGTGTTTCCAAGACGACATCCACGGTGTCCCAACATCGGGTTGAACTCGTGAAGGTCTTCTACTTTTTTCTTAATCACCTCAACGCTAACGCCCATCTCATCTGCCATCTCTTTCTGGTTTGCTTCTTCGTGAGGAACAAACTCATGCAATGGCGGGTCAAGCAAACGAACAGTAACAGGAAGTCCTTCCATAGCTTTAAATACACTCTTGAAGTCAGCCTGCTGTATAGGCAGAAGTTTGTCAAGAGCTGCACGACGACCTGCCTCATCATCAGCAAGAATCATCTCTCTCATAAGTTTAAGGCGTTCACCTTCAAAGAACATATGCTCAGTACGGCAAAGACCGATACCTTCGGCACCGAACTTACGTGCCTGAAGAGCATCACGTTCTGTTTCTGCATTGGTACGCACGTTCATTGTACGATACTTGTCGGCAAGACGCATAATCTCACCAAAGTCACCGCTTAATTCAGGCTCAATGGTTGCTATTTTTCCTTCGTAAACTTCACCTGTTGTTCCGTTAAGTGAAATCCAGTCTCCTTCTTTGAATACTTTTCCACCTGCAGTAAGTGTACGAGCTTTATAGTCGATGATAACACCGCCTGCACCCGATACACAAGTTTTACCCATACCACGGGCAACTACAGCAGCGTGAGATGTCATACCTCCGCGAGCAGTAAGAATACCTTTGGCAACATCCATTCCTTCAAGGTCTTCAGGAGAAGTCTCGATGCGAACTAGAATTGTTTGCGGATATTTATCAGCTTCGTCAGCGTGGAATACGATTTGGCCTGTAGCTGCACCCGGAGATGCAGGAAGTCCGCTTGCTACAACGTTAGCTTTTTTAATAGCTTCTTTATCGAAAACAGGGTGAAGAAGCTCGTCAAGTTTGTTAGGCTCCTGGCGAAGAACTGCGGTTTTTTCATCAATCATACCTTCACGAACCATGTCCATTGCAATTTTCACCATGGCAGCAGCAGTACGCTTACCTGAACGGGTCTGAAGCATCCAAAGTTTACCGTCCTGAATGGTAAACTCAAGATCCTGCATATCCTTGAAGTAATTTTCAAGTTTCTCCTGAGTATCATAAAGCTCTTTGTAAGCATCCGGCATAGCTTCTTCAAGTGATGGGTATTTTGAAGCTCTCTCTTCTTCAGAAATACCTGCCAGTTTTGCCCAGCGGCGTGAGCCTTCGAGAGTTATCTGCTGAGGAGTACGGATACCAGCAACAACATCCTCACCTTGAGCATTAATTAGATACTCACCGTTAAATATGTTCTCACCGGTTGCTGCGTCACGTGTAAATGCAACACCAGTAGCTGAGTTGTCACCCATGTTACCGAATACCATTGCCTGAACATTAACGGCAGTTCCCCAGTCGTCAGGAATCTGATTCATACGGCGATAGTAAATGGCACGAGTTGTGTTCCAACTATCGAATACGGCCATGATGGCTCCCCAAAGCTGATCCCATGGATTTGCAGGGAAGTCATGTCCTGTTTGTTTTTTTACAGCCTCTTTAAATTTAATCACCAATTCTTTAAGAGCATCAACATCAAGCTCATTGTCAAGCTCAACACCTTTTGCTTTTTTTACTTCTTCAAGTATTTCTTCGAAAGGATCAATATCTTCTTTAGATTCGGGTTTCATACCGAGAACAACGTCGCCGTACATCTGAACGAAACGACGGTATGAATCCCATGCAAATCTTTCGTTTCCTGATTTTTTTGCAATAGCCTGAACCGCATCATCATTTAAACCCAGGTTCAGAACTGTATCCATCATACCGGGCATTGAAACCCTTGCACCTGAACGTACTGAAACCAATAACGGATTCTCTTTTCCGCCAAATTCAGCTCCCATTAATTTTTCAATGTGTGCAATGGCAGCATCAACTTCATCTTTTAAAAGCTCTACAACTTTGTCTTTTCCGTACTTGTTATACTCTGTACATGTCTCAGTTGTGATTGTAAATCCCGGAGGTACGGGTACACCAATCAGGTTCATTTCGGCGAGGTTTGCACCTTTACCACCCAAAAGGTTTCTCATGTCTGCTCTACCTTCGGCTTGTCCATTGCCGAATGTATAAACGCGTTTTGTACTCATTTTTAGTGAATTAATATGAATTAATGAATATTAAAATGTTATTTTTTTAATAGGGAATACAAAGAAACAAAATTTTTGTCAAAGCAACTAATTATAAGACCAACTCCTTGATTAACACAGGGTAAATTAACCAACATTAACTATTAATATAAGGTTGAACCGGAAATGTGACTAAAATGTTTTTGATAATTAATGTTAAGGATATGATAATTCCTGCTTTTATCACTTTTATTTCACCACAACCCTGTCATACTCCACGTCGTTTTCATCAAGTAGTTTTTCTGCCTGTTCCACATCGTCGGGGGATGTGCGGACGCAGTAGCCGCAGTCTGAGCTGAGGTCGCGTGGTACAGGTATCATTTTGCAGTCAATGTTATTTTCTTTTAGCAGGTTTTGCGCCCAGATGGCGTAGTTGGTGGAGTGAAAAAGTATTATTGCTTCCATGGGAATATATGGTTGTAGTGCTAAAGTGTTTATGGTTAATTTAGTTGTTAGTTCTTTTGTTTCAAGTGTTCCTGGTGTTTGTTCAGTTCATCAATCAATATTAGGCGTTCGTAATTCGACATTTTCTTCGCTAATCTCAAATCGCTGATCAAATATTCTCTTTCTGTATTTTCACCAATACCTCAATGGCAAATTCAACTTCTTCCATTGAATTAAAGACTCCGAAACCGAAACGGACTGTTCCTTCCGGGAAAGAGCCGAGTGAACGGTGGGCAAGGGGAGCGCAATGCAGTCCGTGGCGGCACATTATTCCGTATTTCTCCGACAGTTCTCCTGCAATTTCCGAAACCGAAAGGCCATCTATCTGAAATGAAACTATGCCGACGTTTTCACTTGAATATCCAAAATGTTTAAAACCAGATATCTCTTTAATTGCTTTTTCAACGAACCTGGAAGCAAGCTGTTGCTCGTGTTTAAGAATATTTTCAACACCTTCATTTTTCACAAACCTTATTCCTTCAAGAAGTCCTGCAATACCGCCGGTGTTAAGAGTTCCGCTTTCGAACATGTCGGGAAGGAAATCGGGCTGAACAATGTCGGCAGAACGGCTTCCTGTTCCGCCTGCACGGAATGGTTTTATTTTTTTATAATCAAACTCATCATTGAAAATGAGCCCGCCGGTTCCCTGGGTTCCGTACAGACCTTTGTGCCCAGTAAAAGCATAAATGTCGATGTTTGCTTCTTTCAGATTTACCGGGAGATAGCCGGCACTTTGAGCACCGTCAACAAGTAGTGTCAGGTTATGACTGTGACATATTCTGCCGATACTCTCAATTTCCTGAACAGCACCGTTCACATTCGAAACATGGTTGACAACAATTAATGTCGTTTTATCTGTGATGAGTTTTTCAATATCCTCAGGTTTTACTTTCCCGTATTTATCTGCTTCAGCAATCGACAATGTGATAAGCCCGTCTTCCTCAAGCTGTTTCAATGGTCTGATCGTACTGTTATGCTCCATGGCTGTCGTTATCACGTGGTCGCCTTTGCGCAGAAATCCCTTTATGGCAGTGTTCAATGCATCTGTTGCATTAAAACCGAAAACAACCTTCATTGGATTTTTTACTCCGAACATTGTGGCAAGCTCGCGTCGGGCATTGAAAACTATTTCTCCCGCTTTAATGGCGAGCGAATGGCCTGAACGTCCCGGATTGGCACCAATGTTTGTTACGTAGTTGGTTAGTGCCTCAACTACGCTGTCGGGCTTAGGGAATGAGGTGGCTGTGTTGTCGAAATACACTACCTTCTTAGGTAAGGATGAGTTATCTTTATGGGGTTGGTGATTCATTTTATAATGTGTTTAATTAATGTAGGGACGCACGGCCGTGCGTCCCTACATTAAAATAAATTTTATCGTATCACATAAATAATCTTGTAATCCTCATCTTCAAATTCCTCTGTTTTTTCAATTTCCAGTTTGAAATTTTCGAGGGTGCGCATCACATTCTCGAATGAAGTTTCATCATCGATAAGAACTTTGAATGGTCCTTGTTCTTTTTTTATCACTTTGGTAGTTTTCATCACGGGTATCGGGCATGATAACCCGCGTGCATCAACTTCTATATATTCCATTTTTGTTGTTATTCGTTAATGTAGGGTTACTTAATTCTTTTAGTCATCACGAATCCTACAAGCAGAGTGTAAGTTATTCCGATAATTGTGGCAATGGCACCGTATTCGCCTATTCCTTTAGGTGTGCTTGCCAGCCCGAAGTTGTGAGCAACAGCAGCTCCGATAAGCATTCCAAGAACAAAGATTCCACTGTCGGTATTACCTTCACCCGCAAGGATAATCTGACGTCCGGGACATCCACCTGCAAGAACAAATGCAAGACCTGAAAGAACCATTCCGAGGAAATTCCACAGATGGTCAGTGTGTGCTATTGGCTGATTCTCAAATCCCGGATGAAAATTACCCATAATAAGGTTCAGAATAAATGCAACAAGTGTGAATGCTGCAACACCAAGAAACAGGTGGTAATTGCGGATTATGAAAATATCGCGGATGGCACCAATTGTACAGAACCGGCTTCGCTGGGCAAAGTAACCAACAAGCAAGCCGCCCATCAGACTGATTATTATTGGGGCATGCATTGCTCCGGGACCTTTGGAGCTGAATGCCAGCATTGAAAAATCGTAAACAAGCATCAGCATCAGTGCTATCATCATCAAAGGCATCAGGTATCCTGACATTTTGCTTTGGCTTGTCCTTGCCCGTCCCAGGTTAAACCCTTTTTTTATGAACAGAGTACCAATATATATACCTGTAGCCAGTCCTGCCAGTCCGGTTATTGCGTTGAAGTCGCCGCCTGCCAGACGCAGATAGGCCCGCCATGGACAGCCAAGAAAAACAAGGGCTCCAATCATTGCAAAAAAGCCCAGAAAAAAACGTATGAGAGGAGATGAGCCGCCACGCGGTTTAAATTCTCCTTTCAACACTGCAATAAGTGTTGCTCCAAGCAGAATGCCCGGAATCTCAGGTCTGATGTATTGTACCGGAGCGGCAGTGTGAAGTTTCAGTCCGCCGGCAATATCACGCAGGAAGCAGGCCATACAAAATCCCATGTTTGGCGGGTTGCCCCAGAATTGCAATGCGATGGCAATAGTTCCTATGGCAGCGCCTGCCAGAATAATTCCCCATTTAGTAGCAAAAATGTTTTTCATCTTTTAATTGAGTATTTGAGTAACTGAGTAATTGATAAATTGTTGTTTTTAGGTTAATCAGCTTATGTTTTTATGTAATGAATTAAGCTTATTGCTCAATTCTGCTATCTCTTTCCGGTATGAATTTAAGGTTTCTTCATTCAAGAACTTCAAATCAAAAGATATAATAAGTTGATTCATCACCTCCATTAAACTTGAAAAGGACATTTCAAAGAAATGAGCTTTATCTTTTTGTGATAGTCTGAAATTCCCTTCTGCAATATTGGATGAAACAGAATCAGCGGCTCTTCTTAATTGAGAAGTTAATCCATATAGCTCTTCATGAGGAAAAGATGAGGTTGTTTTATAAATGTTTACACTTAATTTCCGGCTTAACTGCCATACTTCAAGTTTTTCAAAACTAAATGTGTACATAACTTAAGTATTATGGTTAATATTTTTCAGAACCTGTCGGTTACTCAATTCCTCGATTCCTCAAATCCTCAGTAACTATTTCGTTATTCTGATAAATTTCTTTTCTTTTTCCACAACCTTACCTACAACAGCACTGTCAGGATATCCGCTGTTGCGAAGGTCCTTAAGCATTTTGTCAACCTCGTTTTCCGGTGCACATATCAAAAGACCTCCAGATGTCTGGGCATCAAGCATGAGCATCTGATATTCATAGATTACATCATCCTCAAACATAATGTTGTCAGCCACATACTCCTGGTTACGGAAACATGCCCCGGGAATACAGCCAATATCAGCAAGGTCGTAAGCACCTTTCAGCAGCGGAACACTCTCGGAGTTCAGTATCATGGTAACACCGCTTGCCTGAGCCATCTTCATGGCATGGCCTGCAAGGCCAAATCCGGTAACATCGGTAGCAGCACGAACACCATACTTCTGCATTATCTCCGCACCGTTTTTGTTAAGTATCTTCATGTTGTCGAGAGCTGCCTGGTGTTCCTCTTCACCAACCTCTCCAAGGCGTTTGCCTGACATTATCATGCCCGAGCCGATGGGCTTGGTAACAATGAGTACATCCCCCGGTTTAGCTGCATCGTTAGTGATGATACGGTCAGGATGAACAACACCTGTAACGGCAAGTCCGTATTTCGGCAGGTCATCGGTAAGGGTATGGCCTCCCACAAGAACACCGCCTGCCTCATCCACTTTATCCTGACCGCCCCGAATTATCTCTTTCAGCATTTCCATAGGACGATATGCCGGGTACATCAACAGGTTCATAGCGGTAAGTACCTTTCCGCCCATGGCAAACACATCGCTGAGAGCGTTGGCAGCCGCTATCTGACCGAACTCGTACGGATCGGAGCAGACCGGCGGGAAGAAGTCAGTTGTCTGTATCAGTGCAGTATCTTCGTTTATCTGGTAAACCCCGGCATCATCGTGCGTGTCGATATCCACAAGCAGATTGTCGCAGTACACTTTGGGAAGCCCTGAAAGGGCTTTGTCAAGCTCTTTGGCTGGAAGTTTTGCAGAGCATCCGCCGTATTCGATGCCTTCGAGAAGGTCGAACTTCGGCTGACCTTCTTTCTTGGGAGTATTTATTGTAACTTTCTTTAAATCCATCTCTTCTGCCTCTCTTTTGTAAAAACTGTGCAAAAGTATAAAATAACCTGTTACGTTGTTCTAATAAGAGGCAGATAAACGTTGAATTTGCAGGTTTGTTAGGATTAACACAGAGGCACTGAGACACAGAGGTTCTTTGGTTCTTGCGTAAAATATGATAAACAGGAAATATTTTCTATTGAGATTAGTTGAAAGCAGATTGTTTAGTGTGGAAATTTGTAAATATATTTTTAGTTGTATTTATAAAACACTTTATGGTTTACCAAAATGGTAACTTTTTTATTAACTTTGTGTTTTAAATAAAAAAATGAGGGTAATTGCAAAGAAGATATTGCGTGAGTTCTGGACAAAATATGCTGATTCTGAGGAGTACCTGAAAACATGGTATAAAGAGGCCTCAAAAGCAGAATGGAAGAATCCTAATGAAATAAAATTACAATATCCAAAGGCAAGTATTTTGAAAAGTGGCAGAGTCGTTTTTAATATTGTTGGGAATAAATATCGCTTGATAGTTGATATTAATTACATAAGGCAATGGGTGTTTATACGATTTATAGGAACTCATAAAGATTATGATAAGATAAATGCGGATAATATTTAATAATTACAAGCATGCAAATAAAGGTAATTAAAACAGAAGAAGAATATAACAAAGCATTGAAGCGCTTAGAGGAGATTTTTCATGCACCGGAAAATTCAGCAGAAGGGGATGAGGCTGAATTATTGATGTTATTGATTGAGAAATATGAAGGAGATAATTATCCTATTGAGGCACCGGATCCTGTTGAAGCTATTAAATTCAGGATGGAACAGATGGGAATGAACAAGAGTGATCTTGCTAAGGTTATTGGGTATAAAAGCAGAGTGTCTGAAATATTAAATCGTAAACGAAAGTTATCATTGGGAATGATCAGGAACTTACACAAAAAGCTTAATATACCATACGAATCATTGTTGTCAGAATATTAAAAAAAGATGAGGCTGGTAAAAGCTGAGATTTTATAATCTGTTAAATAACTTTTATTGCAGCCTCTAAAAATTTTCTTCTGTTTTTACCGGATCATAAGAATCGGCTCTTTGACTATTGTACCCCAGAAAAATTCACCAGCTTTAGGGTCTCCGGGATTGGGAAGTCGCGAATCAACTACATTGTCGGGAACTGCCGGATATTGAATTCTTAAATGAAATGGCGCTGACGGCGTATTGGTTGATACAACCACAACCGTTCTGTCAGTGGTGCTTTGTTGTGAGTTTGTTACATTGATCCGGTTTACCCACCAGGTTCCGGGTTTGTTTCTGTTTTGATATGAAATGGAGAATCCCCGGGAATTGTACGGATCGTAGCCAATAAATTCAACACTTCTGTCGATACCGTCCTGCGGATATTTGATGGATATAGTGTATCGTTGGCCCTGTTTTACTACATAAGTAATCAGCTTAATGTACTTGCCCTTGTAATGTTGTTTAAGGTATTCCTGTATTTTGGGAGTGAAGTAATGGAAATCGGGGTTTCCGTTCTCGGTAACCGGAACTGATTGTGTGTGAAGAATTCCTGACCAGTTTCCGTAGGTTTGGGCTTTTGTTTGCGTAAATATTCCTGACAGAATAAACAAAGAGAAAATTAAGATCTTATTCATGTGGTTGAATTTTAAAGTATTAAAGTTTTTTGTTATACGCAGGTATTGTTAGAAAGGTTTTGTGTCTGTGGAACAATCTATTTAATTTTGTTGACTTAATCAAAAGAGTTATATTTATAATTGTCAGAAGAGAGTTAATTATTAAAATAAAATGTAGGTTTGGATAAAAGAGTGAAATATTGGTTAGACCTTTCTGATTATGATCTTGAAACAGCCGATGCAATGTTAAAGACAAAGCCGCTATCTGTATGTGGGGTTTATGTGCCATCAAACTGTAGAAAAAATATTTAAGGCGCTTTTTGTTAAGATGAAATCAGAAACGGCTCCATATTCACATAGTTTATCTTATATTGCTAAAAAAGGGGGATTTTATGAATTGTTTTCGGAAGAACAAAAGGATTTTATTGACCAATTGGAGCCATTAAATATAGAGGCAAGATATCCTTCATATAAGGCAAGATTATTACAAAGTTTAACAGAATTAAAGTGTTTAGAGTTAATTGATGGAGCAAAAGATATACAGTTATGGATCAAAAAGAGGTTGTAGAAAAGGTTAGGTTGTATAAAAAACTTATTGAACAACATTTCCCTGGAGGAGTGGATGTTTATCTTTTCGGTTCTTATGCTAAAAATACCTTCAGCGAGGATAGTGACATTGATGTCGCAATTGTTGTTGATAAAATTGAAGGAGACTTCTTTAAAATAAATCCTCTTTTGTGGAAGTTCAGAAGGCGGATTGATGACAGGATAGAACCTATACTTATCGAGAAAGAGCACGATGATGGTAGCTTTTTAGATGAGATAATTAGAATGGGGATTGCTGTATGATATTCATAGTCTTTAATTAGTGCCTCTAAGAA
>JAADEM010000163.1 GCA_013153405.1 Chlorobiota bacterium | reverse complement strand
AACTATTTGGGGTGATAACAACTATTTTACGACCCGCAGCATGGATGTATACATAACTAAACTGAGAAAGTATTTTAAAACGGTGCCGGGAGTGGCAATTGTTAATATCCACGGAAGCGGATATCAACTGAAGATTAAAGAGTAATAATAAAAAAAGGAGGATGTCAGGAAAGTAGTTATTCATAGAATTCACCCCAGTATTTCAGGGCAGAGACTTCTGGATTTTACTTTTGGGACATCCTCCTTGTGTGCTGAAAAAAGTTATTCAGTAACGTTCACTATTGCTTTGAAAAGCTCCTTGTTTTCTTCTATTTTACGGTCGTTACCATAAACACAGTATACATTCTGGTCGAGTATATCTTTAACCATTTTTTCCATTCCGCGAATGTCAGCATCAGTAGTGCTTAGAACCTCTGTTCGCTCTTTCTTTAGTTGTTCTGGAGTTTCTTTGCGCAGCCACCTTCCGAATGCAACACCGCCTTTTTGAGATGCAGTCATCGGTCGGTCCATTCGAGCAATGGTGCCGATAATGTATCGGGTCATAGTAGCGGTGTCGGCTTTGAACTCATGAAGGAATTCAGGTGCTTTGGCGTAATTTTCGAGAGTCTTTTTCAGGTTCGGGTCACGGTATGAAGCAAAGTATGACTGACCATCCACCGAAAATCCGGAAAAACCACCGTATGCTCCGCCAAGAACACGTATCTGGGTCTGAAGATAATCGGTAGAAAGAACCTGATTGAGAACCTTCATTTTGCCGCTCCATTGGTAGCCCAGCTTTTTAAAGTCATATCCTTGCACAACATACTGAACTTTTGATGTTGATTTCAGACCTTCGTTCTTTACTGTTAAATCAAATTTCCATGGTGAGGCAGAAGCATCTTTGACCGGTAATTCAGATGTTAGTTTTTTCAGGTCTTCTGAATAGGAACTGTAATTCTCATCCGAACAGGTAACAGCTGCTATCAGGTTGTTTTTTCTGAACAGCAGCGAGGCTGTTTTTTCAAGATTGCTGATAATCTCATCCTTTTTACTGTCAAAATTTTCAGTTATGTCGGTTATAAAACGATAGTAAGATAGTCCGTTAGTAAGTTCATCAAACATACCTCCGTTGGTGTAATAAGAAGCCAGGCGAGTCATGGCAATTCCCATTCCGTTGTTTTTAACCATAGCTTCCATTCTTGCCTGATGACGAATGAGCAGAGACTTCAATCGTTCCGGGTCATTCAGCTTGGACCTGTTGAGTATTTCAGAAGTAATCTGGAACAGTTTACCTGTTTTTTCAGAAGTGGCTTTTGCCGTAATGACAAATTCAGGTATCAGTTTTTCATCGGAATTATATTCATCATAAGTGTTTACATAGGAATAAAATCCGCCGGTATGTATGTTCAGCTCATTGTCAAGTTCACCGTAATCATAGTTCTCGGTATTCATTTTTGAAAGAAGAGTTGTAAGCAGGTTGGTGTAAGGGATAAGTTCCTGCGGTACGCTTTTCATATCGAAATACAGTCGTGAATATATGATGTTGTTTGTAAATTCGTTATGATACAGAACTTTTACTCCGTCAACGCTTTTTTCATTCACCTTGAACCATTCTATGTCGGGACTAATGTCCTCCAGTTTCAGCATAGGAATTGTTGCCAGTGCTTCAGGAGAGTCTTCCTCTTTTTGATATTCTTTGAGTTCCTGTGTTGTTTTAACAAGCTCTTCAAGTTGTTCTTTGCTTAGTGAAGCCTTGTATTCAGCTAGTTCTTTTTCGGTTTGTTCCGTAATTTTATTTTGTAATCCTGGTTCGGGTTTCAAAACAGTAAGAAGAGCATGTGGGTTGTTTATCAGGTATTTATCGATAATATTTTCCATCATGTTGTTATTCAATGATTCCTTTATTTTATTCAATGGCTCATTGAATTCAAGTCCTAAATAAGGGTCGTCGGCAAACATCCAGCCCTGATAGTTCATGAAAAGATACATAAGTCCTTTTTGAGGAGTATCACCTTCTTTAAGGTTGAATTCCATGCGGTTGATTATCCCTTCAAGTATTTTTTTATCGATACCTTCTTTACTTACCTTCTTAAGAGTGTTGAAAACAATCTCTTTAAACTTATCTTTATCTTCAGGATTTGCATTACGGACATTTATTTCAAAAACATTTTGTTTTGCATCGTTGAATGAAGCACTTACTTCCTGACCTATTCCGGCTTCCTGAAGAGCCAGGCGAAGAGGGCCTGATTCATGGTTAACCAATGCATCAGAAATAACATCAAGAGCCATGCAGAGTGCACGATCAGTACTTTGTCCTGCCACGAAACTAATGTTAAGGAATGTTTGACCTTCGGTATCACTTCCTTCGGGAACAGGATAGCTGCACTCCTGTTCTTTCATTGCCTTGAACGGTTTCTGGAGAGCAATTGTAATTTTCTCGTCCGATTTGTCAAATTTTGAAAGATATTCCCGGTCGATAAATTCAAGTTCTTTATCGAGGTCACCGTTGCCGTAAAGCATGATGTAACTGTTAGATGGGTGATAGTATTTATCGTGGAATTTCACAAAGTCTTCGTAAGTCAGTTTGGGTATGGCTGTGGGATAACCGCCTGAGGAATATCCGTATGTATTATCGGGGAAAAGCATTTTGTAAACCCTGTAATTAAGTTCACGTTCCGGAGATGAATAAGCACCTTTCATTTCATTATATACAACGCCTTTGTATTTTATAGCATCGTCAATGTTGTCTAATTCGTAATGCCAGCCCTCTTGCATAAAAATCCTCTTATCAGTCATAGCAAGTGGGTAGAAAACGGCATCGAGGTAAACATGCATCAGGTTAAAGTAGTCTTTATCGTTCATGCTGGCCACCGGATATGTAGTGAAATCAGACCCTGTCATTGCATTCAGAAATGTGTTGAGAGATCCTTTCATCAGGACATCAAACGGGCTTTTTACCGGAAAATGTTTTGAGCCGTTCAGCACTGAGTGCTCCATGATGTGCGGAGTTCCGCAATCGTTGTGAGGTGTGGTTTTAAATGCAATATTGAATAATTTATTAGGGTCGTCTGCTGCTATCTTAAACAACCGGGCCCCGCTTTTTTCATGTTCAAAATAGTAACATTCGGCGTTTACTTCCTTTACAAATTTTTTCTCTTTCAGCTTAAATCCGTGATACATGTTGTTTACTTTATATTTTTCGTTAGTTGTGCAAGCCCCTAAAATAGTCAGAAGCGCTGCAAAGATAATAAGATGATAGTTTTTCATGATATTTTAGTTTTTGGGGTTATGAAAATTATTTTATTTTGAAAAATGTAGGAACGCACGGCCGTGCGTTCCTACATTTAATTAATTATTTATTGATCCTTGTTTTATATTCCAGTTCTCCGTTAACGTATACTTCAACTATGTATCTTCCTTCAGGCAGGTGAGAAATATCAAACTTGTATTCACCGCCGGGGGTGTTGTTGAAGGTGTGTGTCTCAACTACATTACCAATGGTAAGGAGCCGCATTTCCATATTCACTTTTTTATCGAAATATGTATGAAGAGTGAATTTATTATCTTTTATTCGTTTGGGGTAGATAAAAAAGTCATAAACAGATTTCTTGGGCGGTGTGTAATTGTTTGTAGTTACAAATGCAAATTTCTGGCCGTCACCGCAATCTTTTTCAAACAGATGAATAATATGTCCTTGCATATCCAGCAGGCGAAGGTATCCGAATCCCTGATTAACCTTATACCAGAATTCCAGTCCGTCACCACCTTCATCGGTCAGGTACATTTCGTAAGGTGCCGCATCAAGATGAATTGTGTCGGTGTATACAGTATCAGGCTTGACACTTTCAGGGCCTTTAACATAAACGGTATCACCTTTTTCATTTAGTATGAATATTTTGTTTTCTTCTGGATTGTTGTTGGTTTTGTATTGGATAATGAAATCTTCAGGTACTTGATCAGGCGAATAAAAATCTGCTGACATAGAATTATCGCCTACCCATGCATCCTGCTTTCCGTTGGGTTTGTATACTTGAACTATAAATCTGTTTTTACCCTCCTTAAAGAATATTTTTGCAGGAATGGTTATTTCTGCGGTTTCGTTGAATGCCAGATTTCCTTTCCAGTTATATGTTCGTTTCATTGAACCTTCGGTGCGATAATCGATCTTAAGTGATTTTAATGGTTTGCTTCCAAGGTTGCGTATTTTTATTTCCGGGTTAAAACAGGCAGGGTTGAGTCTGTTATAAAACTTATCCGAATTTGGAACCAGTATGGCTTCAACTGCAGCATCATTTTTATTTTCCGGAGCACTGTACTGAATCAGAACAGCTGAGATATTCTCTCTTGCTTGTATGTTTTTTGTAGCTGTGTAAGGTTCCATTTTAATGGAAAATGTATTTACTCCTGGTTTAGGTTTAACATCTATCTGGTCTGGTTCCTGCAAATCGCCGGGACACCATAAAGCCCGGTCGAATATCCATGTTCCCCCCTGAGGATAAAGAGGATTATCGCCACAGTTTTTCCAAAGGTCTTTATGCTGGACAAGCTTACCGTCGAAATATATTTCGCGCCATCGGTTGCAAAATTCACTGCAACCTTTGGGTTCGTCCATTCCGTGGCCCGTATGCTGAATACGCAGGCGTGCCAATTCAGCATCTTTTGCTTTGGTAAATGTGAAAGGTTTTATTGATTCATCGAAAGGATGCTCCGGATCACCATAAGGATACTGACCATCCCATACTGGCACTATTGATATTGGTTTTATTGCCGGAGGGCCTGCCATTATTTCAAAATCAATGGTTAGTGCCCATCCTACTGTTTTAGGTTCATATCCTGTATGTTCATACTCAATCTCAACACTGTCGCGTAATAGTAATGAGAAATCGGTAACATCAACAGTCCATGTAAAATTCCATCCTTTACTGTAAATACTTCCGTATGGTGTTAACATACGGCCTATCTCATATTTAAGGTCTTTAGCCTCTTTTCCGCCCGTACGACGAATGCGGATATGGTCGCAGTAATCCCAGTGAGCTGTAGGAAGGCTGTCGGGAGTGCCAAGTGTTACATGCATTAATATTTTTCTGACAGGCATATTTTTTCGGGGGAAAATGCCCCATGAGAAGTACGAATTTGTTCCTTTGGCCGGATTGGTAGTTATGGTTTCACGATTGAACGGAATAACATGTTTTTGTGAATTTACATTATTTGCAAATAAAATGAGTGATATAAAAACGAGAAGGAAAGCTCTCTTCATAGCGGTGTTGTAATTTTAGGTTCAGAACAAATATAATGTTTTTTAAATAAGAATTTGTATTGTTTAACAATTAATGATTGTTTGCATCAATAAGGGTTTTGTGAAAATATAATGATAGATGTTAATTGTTAAAGAAATGTTAAAAAAGATTGTAAAAAACACATATATAGGTTATTACAAGGTTGTAATCCCGGTTAATATAAATCAATGGATTTGGAAAATTGAGTAGAAATAATAAATTTGAGTATAGTGTTAATTGAACATGTTTACTAATTGTTTAACAAATATTATGTATTATGAAAACGTTAATTGTAAATTTAACACGATTGATGCTATTGCTTTCGTTCTCAACTTTATTGTTTGCCTCCTGCGATATTTTTGATGATTCGGGTGATGATACTGACAACCTTGCTAAAGGGGATACTGTATGGATTTATCATTTTGATGATCCACTGCTGAAAATAAACGATTCGCCATTGGCAAAAGGAAATGACGGATCGGTTTATTTTGAAGCCATCCCCCGTACTCAGGATGGATATAATTGTGTTGTTGCTCTTAACTCCGACGGAACATTTAAATGGAAAACAGAAGCGTTGTCTCCATCTCCTTATATAAGTAATGTGGTGGTGGGTGACGACGGAACTGTTTATGTGACATCCGGAATGTTTCTATATTCCATTAATCCCGGAAACGGGAGTATAAACTGGGTTTGGGAGTGTCCTAAAACCATTGAAGTTGACGGATATCAAAAAAACTCTTATTTACCTTTAGTGGGTTTGGCATTAACAAATCAGGGCGATCTTGTATTCCAAACAACAGGAGTATTGCTCGATCAGGTTCAGGCTATGTTTTGTGTTTCACCTTCTGGGGTTGAGAAATGGTATAGCTTACGTCAGAATATCTGGAGAAATCCTATCTCAATAGGTGCTGATGGTTTTATTTACTCATATGGGGTTTTATATGTTGATGGATATCAAAATAATTGTGTAATTGTTACTAATCCCGATAACGGTAATATTGAACAATCCATTACAGGAAATGCTGTTTATGATCCGGTATATCCGGCATTTGCAAACAATGGAGACCTTATTGTTGCCCTGAACACGACCATAAAACGTTTAGCTAAGGATAATTTATCGGATGTCAGATGGTCGTTTGAGGTGGGTGGAACATTAAACTATCCTTATTCAATACTGACAGACGATAAAGGCAATTCATATTTTGCTCCGACCAATTGTATTATAAAAAATGATAATTCAGGTGTTATCAGCTCCCCTCAAAGTATGCCTATGCCAGTATACGGAGTTATTGATGAAAATGGTAATATAACCGGACTAAATGATTTTCTGCATCACTTTATAAGAACTGTTGATAGTGAAGGAAATGAAGTATGGAAAAACGAAACCCTGAATATATCGGGAAGAAGCACTCTTCTTTCAGATAAAGTCCTTTATTGTGCCAATGAGTATAATTACAGTTTTGATGTTGGTGCAGATATGATTATTGCATTAAAATGGGATGCTTCACAAATGAGAAACGGTTGGACAAGAATTACACATGACAGTAGAAATACATGTAATTTCAATAAGTGGTAGTATGTTATAATCAGGTTTATTTTATACCGAATTAATTAATAAATAGTTTGGAATGAGCTGAATTAATGGATTTATCATGGTTCCCCTTTACTGCATGAATAGTCAGGATTACTGGGAACATACTGACGTGGAGTTTCATTAATTTTATGAAACGGAAACAGATGAAATATTGTGTTGATTAATCCACTATGGTTTTATTCTTAAATCCTGTTGATTAATTTAGGTTTAATAAAAAAGAGGGTGTCTATAAAGTAGAACACCCTCTTTTATATGGTACCGCATCAACCCGGACTAATTAAACTCCTGAAAACAGGATTTGAGGGTATCGGTACAGCAAGTATCCTCCGTGTCGTAAACGACAACCGCCGAAACGGTTGAGGCCCGCTTTTTGCACCGAAAACTACCTCGGTATGTTTATAGTGTTGAGTTTAACAATCATTAGTGATTGATGCGGTATTTTTTTATCAAAGAACGTATAACAAATATATGCTATTCGGGGTAATAAAACAAGCAAAAATGGTAATGTTTACAAGTGTTTTTAAGGGGGTAAAATTGAATGTGCTGACTGTAATGATGTTACCGATATTTTCCTATTTTTACCAATATTTTATTCTTGAAAATGTACACGATTGTCGATATAGAAACTACAGGAGGAAGCCGTAAGCACGGTAAGATAACGGAAATTGCCATATATAAATTTAATGGTCAGGCTATCGTTGGTGAATTTGTATCGCTGATAAATCCTGAAAAGTATATTCCGTCAAATATCACACAGCTAACTGGTATTACCAATGAAATGGTAGAGGATGCGCCGAAGTTTTATGAAGTTGCCAAACAGATAGTAGAGATAACTGAAGGAACTGTTTTTGTTGCGCATAATGCTCCGTTCGATTATAATTTTTTAAAAGCAGAGTTTGAGTCGCTGGGATATGATTTTGATAGACAAACTCTGTGTACGGTAAAGCTGTCGAGAAATCTGCTTCCCGGATACCGGTCATACAGTCTGGGTAATTTGTGTGAAGAGCTTGGAATAAAAAATGATGCGCGTCACAGGGCAGCTGGCGATGCTCTTGCCACAGTTGAGCTTTTTAAGATATTGCTGAAACAGAACAATGGAATAATTCTTCCAGACGATCCGTATGCCAGGTTCTCGGCTGATTCGCTTCATCCAATGCTATCGATAGAGCGTTTAAAGATGCTTCCCGAAAAAACAGGAGTATACTTTTTGCACAATGAAGACGGAGATGTATTATATATAGGTAAAAGCAAAAATATTCGCCGGGGTGTACTGGCACATTTCGGCAATCCGAAGACTAAAAAGGGTGTGGAGCTGAAACAGAAAACAGCGGATATAAGCTATTTTATTACAGGAAGCGAACTGGTAGCTTTGCTGATGGAATCAGAGGAGATAAAAAGGTACAAACCTCCATACAACAGGGCACAGCGTAAGCGCAGGGTAAGCTTTGGGCTGTACTCATATTTCGACCGTAAAAGATACCACCGGCTGATGATAAAAAAGAATTCTGGGCTCGATACACCACTTGCTTCTTTTGAAACAATGAAAGAGGCAACCAATAAGTTGTTCGACTGGGTTGATGAGTTTGAATTGTGTCAGCAGCTTTGCGGTCTGTATGACGGTGGAAGGAACGGTTGTTTCCGTTACGGGCTGAAACAATGTAACGGGGCCTGTGTGGGTGAAGAACCGGCTGAAGTGTATAATACCAGAGTGGAAAAGCTTTTACAGGAACTTTCGTGCAGGTTCAATAATGCAGTGATCATTGATAAAGGCAAGAACAGAGATGATGTTTCACTCGTAGTCATCGAGAACGGTACCTATCTTGGTTATGGCTGGATGGAGAAGGATAATCCGGTATCATCAGCAAAAGAGTTCAAAGAGTTTATTGAACCGATGGAGGATAACAGGGATGTAAGGAAAATAATTTCAGGATATCTGAAAAGTAATAAACCTGAGAAGATAATTGAGTACTGAAAAATTAAAAAGGGACGTTTTTAAGTCCCTTTTTAATTTTAATATATATCATTTAAATTTTAAAATCTCATTGAAACTCCCATAAGATATGAGAATCCTGTACCGCCTCCGAATTCAGTGTGTAATGCCCATTTGTCATTAAAATAATAACGACCACCTATATGTACCTGAAAATGAAAGCCTCCAACCCAATATTTATTTAATGGGATATCTCCACCCATATCTACACCTGTGTAAAAATCCCAATCACTGGGAATTTCCATTAATGAGTTCCAGTGGTAGTCACCTCTGACCAGAATGTTCATTGCATCGAAACCTCCAAGGTCAAAAGCTGTTGATGCTCCTATTGTGATATCGTCCTGAACGGCATAATCAAATCCGACATAAAGAGGAAAGCCAACATAATCGTCGTAACCCATTCCAAAATTAAGCTGAGATTCACCTTGTGACAATGGAGCTCCGCTTTGTGCAAAAAGTACTCCGGTGAACAGGAACATTGCAATAACAATATTAATTCGCTTCATAAAATCTGAGTTTTGTGGTTAATAAATTTGGTTGTTTTAATTCAGTGCTAATCAAGTTACGGTTTTTTAACAAAAAAAATCAATAAATGTTTTAAAAAACAAAATAAAACTAATCAAATTCCGATGTAAAATGAAATTCTATTCCTGGAAAATTTTCCTGTGCCATTTGTAGCATATATGCGGAATCAGCAAGGAAAACATCTCTCCCGTATTTATCTTTTGCCATGTATTGTGCTTTTCTGCGTTTGAAGTCATCAAGCTGAGCTTTATCATTTGATTTCATCCAGCATGCCTTGTACAGATTTATAGGTTCGTAACGGCATTTGGCATTGTATTCATGTTCAAGCCGGTATTGTATCACTTCAAACTGAAGTGCACCCACTGTTCCTATTATTTTTCGTCCGTTGTACTGGCTTATGAATAGCTGTGCCACGCCTTCGTCCATAAGCTGGTCCACACCTTTGGCAAGCTGTTTCGATTTCATAGGATCAGCATTCTCGATATATCGGAAAAGTTCAGGCGAGAAGCTTGGAAGTCCTTTGAAATTAAGTTTTTCACCTTCGGTTAATGAATCGCCAATTTTAAAGTTTCCCGAATCGGGGATGCCTATGATATCTCCCGGCCAGGCTTCATCAACTATTGATTTTTTCTGCGCCATAAATGCCGTAGGACTTGAAAACTTCATTTGCTTACCCAATCGTACGTGCAGATAGTTTTTGTTTCGTTCAAATTTACCGGAACATACCCTGAGAAATGCAATACGATTACGGTGGTTGGGGTCCATGTTGGCATGTATTTTAAATACAAACCCGCTGAATTTATCTTCGTCAGGAAGCACCATTCTTACATCGGTTTTCGAAGGTCTTGGTGAAGGGGCAATGTCAAGAAAACAATGAAGCAATTCTCGTACACCGAAGTTGTTCAGGGCACTTCCGAAGAATACCGGAGCAAGAGTTGCGTTCAGATACTCTTCAGTATTAAATTCGTTGTATACACCTTCAACAAGATCAATCTCTTCACGCAGTGTGTCGGCAGATTCTTTGCCAATGTATTCTTCAATTTCAGGAGAATTGACATCAGAAAAGCTAAGTCCTTCTTCAAGTACCTGTTTCCCCGGGGTAAAAAGATATAGGTTTTTTTCGTACAGATTATATACACCCTTGAAGTCGGGGCCGTTGCCTATAGGCCAGCTTAGCGGGCGAACTTTAATCTGAAGCTGTTCCTCTATTTCATCCAGAAGGTCGAAATAGTCTTTACTCGGGCGGTCCATCTTGTTGATGAATACCATGACAGGAGTGTTACGCATACGGCACACTTCCATTAGTTTTTTTGTTTGGGCTTCAACACCTTTTGCGGCATCTATCACAATTATAACACTATCAACAGCAGTTAATGTACGGAATGTGTCTTCCGCAAAGTCCTGGTGACCCGGTGTGTCAAGTATATTTACTTTGTAGTTACGGTATTCGAATCCCATTACCGAAGTGGCAACAGAAATTCCTCTCTGTTTTTCTATCTCCATAAAGTCAGAGGTAGCTGTCTTTTTTATTTTGTTCGATTTAACAGCCCCGGCTTCATGAATGGCACCTCCGAACAGAAGCAGTTTTTCAGTTAAAGTAGTTTTACCTGCGTCAGGGTGACTGATAATTCCAAATGTACGTCGTCTTGCAATTTCTTCTTTTAATCCCATGCCTGAATTTTTGAGGGTGCAAAGATAGTGGTTAATTGTCACAATTTTATACAGAATGTTAATATAGAAGTAAAAAGTTAATGAGGATGTCCAAAAAGTATAAACCCGACCTCATTGCGAGGAGGAATAACGAAGTAATCTGTTGTGAGTCAAGACAAAAGCTTTATGATGTTCCCTGTCTGCGCCGTGCTACGGCAGGCAGGCTTCTTCGCTGGCGCTCATCGCAGTGGTGAGAATGCTTCATCATATCCTCATTATGCCACAAAAATTTGGGGTGAATTCCCGGAATGACGACTTTTGGGACATTCTCAATTATAAGTGGAATTTTCATCTGTTTTGCTCCGATATTTCTATCTTTACGCTCAGCAAGAATTTAAAGTGTATTTTAAAAAAGAAAAATAAAGAATATGCGCTGGAGGAACTATCACGGACATTGCGATTACTGTGACGGCAGAGCCTCGATGGAAGATTTTATAAAAGCTGCTATTGAGTTTGATATGGCAGCTATAGGCATTTCATCTCATGCACCTGTCCCTTTTGATACATCGTGGACAATGCCCGGCGATAAACTTGATGATTATCTGAATGAACTTAAGTTACTTAAAAGAAAATACAGCGATAAAATAGAAGTGTTAAGTTCGCTAGAGGCCGATTACATACCTGGAATAACAGGGCCTGGCAGTGAGAGAATTAAATCTCTGGGACTTGATTATGTAATAGGTTCGGTACATTTTATGGGGCAACTTCAGAATGGCGAATACTGGGCAATTGACGGTTCTCTCGAAGAATTCAGAAAAGGTCTGGATGAGATATTCAACGGAGATATTAAAAGCACTGTAAGAGAGTATTACCGGTTGCAGCGTGAAATGATTGAGGTTTCTGCTCCGGATATAATCGGACATATGGATAAAATAAAAATGCATAATCATAAGTTCGGTTTTTTCGATGATAACGAAAAATGGTATCGCGAAGAAATAGAACATACTTTAGAGGTGATAAAAGAAAATGGTGTTATTGTAGAAATTAATACCAAAGCTCTCAATCGTAACGGGATGTTATTTCCGGGAAGGAAATATTTTAAGAGATTAAGTGAACTTGATATCCCAGTAACCATAAACAGTGATGCACATGATCCGTTTACCCTGACAAACGGTTTTGTCGAAACTCTGGAAATGTTAAAAGATGCAGGTTTTAGTCATCTTACCGAATTTGTTGATGGAAAATGGGTGCCTGTAGCTGTTTGATTTTTATGTTTTAGTTTTTTTAATTATTATCCACAAAAAAAACTAAGATGTTGATAAGATTTTATTATTAAACAGCAACTGTTTTTTAATTTAATTTATCTTTGTTTGTCTTGAATATTGAGCTATGGAATATATCGTATCGGCCCGTAAATATCGTCCTGCAACATTTCAGTCGGTTGTAGGGCAATCAAGTATAACAACAACACTTAAGAATGCCATTAAAAATAATCAGCTGGCACATGCTTATCTGTTTTGCGGTCCGCGGGGAGTCGGAAAAACAACCTGTGCACGTATCTTTGCCAAAACAATAAATTGTAGTAATGTTACTGATGATTTTGATGCATGTGACGAATGTGAATCGTGCAAGGCATTTAACGAGAACAGGTCGTACAATATTCATGAGCTTGATGCGGCAAGCAACAATTCGGTAGAAGATATAAGAACACTTACCGATAAAGTACGTGTGCCTCCGCAAATGGGAAAATACTCAGTATACATAATCGATGAGGTTCATATGTTGTCGCAATCAGCATTTAATGCTTTTCTTAAAACGTTGGAAGAACCGCCTAAACATGCAATCTTTATACTGGCTACAACAGAAAAGCATAAAATTCTGCCTACTATTCTTTCTCGTTGTCAGATTTTTGACTTTAACCGTATCTCTATCGAGGATGCAGTAGGGCATCTTAAGTATGTAGCGGAAAATGAAGGTGTTACCATTGAGGAAGATGCGCTAAATGTTATTGCCCAGAAAGCCGATGGCGCAATGCGTGATGCTCTTAGTATTTTTGATCAGGTTGTGGCTTTTTCAGGTAAGAATATTACTTATAAGCAGGTTATAGAAAACCTGAATGTTCTTGATTATGATTATTACTTTAAGATAACCGATGCACTTCTGGCCGGAGAGCACAAACAGGCATTATTAATATTTGACGAGATTCTCAGAAAAGGATTCGATGCCCAGCATTTCATCTCAGGTCTTGCTGCACACTTCAGAGACCTCCTGGTTAGTAAAGATCAGGCAACTATAAAACTAATGGAGGTTGGTGCTTCTGTAAAACAAAAATATGCCGACCAATCATTAGGCTGTTCTGTTGATTTTCTGTATGATGCTCTTGATATTGCTACCGAATGTGATTTTCAATACCGTCTTGCAAAGAATAAACGGCTGCATGTTGAGTTTGCACTGATAAAGATGTCACGCATCTTATTAAAAAAAAAACTGAATGAGTCTGGTTCCGGTTCGAAAAACAACATAACAGAGGCAACAACACAAAATACTACGCGGCAAAAAACGTCTATTCCTCCTAAAAAAAGTGAGCCGCTAAAAAAAGTAAAGCCGACAACATCTCTGAACTCACTGATTAATGAGGAACAACCCAATACCGGAAAAGGAACAAATATTGAAAAAGAAAAATCTGGAAGCGAAAATGAAAATGAAGTAACCGGAAAAAATAACAATGTTGATCCGGATATGCTGGTCTCTGCATGGGATAAATACCTTGCAGTAAAAAAGAATGACGCACGCCTGTATTCGATATTGTCTTCAAAAAAACCTTCGATTAAAGAAAAAAGTGCACTGGAAATTGAAGTTACATTTACGCAGAAGAAGATTATTGAAGACCTTAAAAATGAAATGATTACATTTTTGAGAAAAGAGTTGGGAAATGATGGTGTAACTCTTGATATAAAAGATGCTGTTGTAAAAACCGAAGGCAAGGATCTTTTTACCGATGAGGATAAGCTGAAGTGGATGATTAAAGAGAATCCGGCACTTGCTGAGATGAAAAAAAGGTTCGGATTGGAACTTGAGTAATATTTTCCATAATTGTTATCGTCCGTTTTTCAGAATGTTTTCTGATGAATGTTTGTGGCGTTAATCACGAAAAAAGACAGGTGTTCCGAAAAGATCATAATCTTCAGCTCCGGAAATTTTAATGTCATAAAACTCTCCGGTATTTAAATCTGTATTAACAGGAATTAGAACTTCCTGGTCTACTTCCGGAGAGTCATATTCAGTACGACCTATGAAGTATTCATCTTCTTTTTTGTCAATGATAACTTTCAGTGTTTTTCCAATCTTACTTTGGTTAAGGTCGTAGGCAATGCTGTTTTGTATTTCCATAATCCTGTCGGCACGTTCTTGTTTTACACTGTCAGGTATTTCGTCATTAAAGTTCTTCCATGCAAAAGTATCTTCTTCATGAGAGTATGGAAATACACCAAGGCGTTCAAATTTCATCTCTTCAACAAACTGTAACAGCTCCATGAAATCATTTTCTGTTTCTCCCGGATGGCCGGTGATAAATGTTGTTCTGAGATGTATGTCAGGAACTTCTTTTCGTATTCGTTCTATCAGGTCGTAAGTTTGTTTTTTATTAACTCCGCGACGCATAAGTTTAAGCATATTATTGCTGATATGTTGCAAAGCAATGTCGGCATAGTTGCAAACTTTAGGGTTGTTTTTCATTACATTCAGAATGTCGAAAGGAAAACCGGCAGGGTAAAAGTAATGAAGACGTATCCACTCAATTCCGTTGATGTTGGAGAGCTTTTCGACAAGCTGTGGCAGTTGTTGTTTGTCATTAATGTCGATGCCGTAATAGGAAAGGTCCTGGGCTATTATCTGAAGTTCTTTTACTCCTTTGTCGGCAAGACGTTCCGCTTCGTAAATAATATCGTTCACTGGCCGGCTTTTGTGTTTTCCGGTAATGATGGGAATGGCACAGTATGAACATTTGCGGTTACAACCTTCCGATATTTTAAGGTATGCGTAATGAGGCGGAGTTGTTATGGAGCGCTCAAGCATCAGGTCACGGCGATATGAAGCTCCTATTTCCGAAACGATATTCTGCCAGTCGAATTTACCATAAAACTTATCCACTTCAGGTAATTCTCCTTCAAGCTGGTCGAAGTATCGTTCCGACAGGCATCCCATCACATACAGCTTATTTATTCGTCCCTGCTTTTTTGCTTCGGCAAAATCAAGAATGGTTTCAATACTTTCCTCTTTGGCATCACCAATGAATCCGCAAGTGTTTATAATCACTATTTCACCTATGGCATCTTCAGGGTCATGTTCTACAGACAATCCGTTTGCCTCAAACTGACGAATCAGAAATTCACTGTCCACAAGGTTTTTGGAACAACCCATGGTGATGACGGAAACTTTTTTTTGTTTACCGGACATTATTGTTGAATTAATAAAGTAGGGACGCACGGCCGTGCATCCCTACAATAAATATTTTTGTGTTGAATTATTCTTTAAATAACGAATCAACAAACTCTTCTTTATTGAATAGTTGCAGATCGTCTATACCTTCGCCAATGCCTATATATTTTACCGGAATCTTGAATTGATCCGATACGCCGATAACAACACCGCCTTTTGCTGTGCCGTCGAGCTTGGTAATTGCAAGAGCGGTAACTTCGGTGGCAGCTGAAAACTGTTTGGCCTGTTCAAAGGCATTTTGTCCGGTGGAGCCGTCGAGTACCAGAAGTATCTCATGCGGGGCATCGGGCACTACTTTTTGCATTACCCGTTTTATTTTTGAAAGTTCATTCATCAGGTTCACTTTATTGTGAAGGCGACCGGCAGTATCAATGATAACCACATCGGCATTTTGTGTTTTTGCAGCCGACAGGGTGTCGAAAGCAACTGAAGCAGGATCCGAGCCCATCTTTTGCTTTATCAGAGGTACACCAACACGTTCCGCCCATATGTCGAGTTGATCGATAGCGGCGGCACGAAATGTATCAGCAGCACCAAGAACCACTTTTTTACCTGCCTGCTTGAATTTATGTGCAAGTTTTCCTATTGTGGTTGTTTTTCCAACACCATTTACACCTACAACCATAATGACATAGGGATCATCAGATTCGGGAAGATCAAAATCACCAGTTGTAGTAGCCTCATTTTCAGCTAAGAGTTTTGCGATTTCTTCACGCAGAATGCTGTTGAGCTCTGAGGTGCTCATGTATTTTTCTTCGGCAACACGCCTCTCAATTCTTTCTATAATTTTAAGAGTTGTATCTACGCCAACGTCAGATGTGATAAGGACCTCTTCAAGATCATCAAGTACATCATCATCAACTTTTGACTTACCTGCTACCGCCCGGGTAAGCTTTGAAAGAACACTTTGCTTTGTCTTTTCAAGCCCTTTGTCAAGATTCTCTTTCTTCTTTTTATTAAAACCACCAAATAATCCCATGTCTTATGTGTCAGAGTGTTAAGTTTCTTTAATACGTAACACCGGTTGTGATTTATTGTTTAATAACCGATGCAGTTAAGGTTATAATTACCTGTTTTTGTAACAAAAATGAATCAGTAATTATTTTGCTGCCCAA
>JAADEM010000067.1 GCA_013153405.1 Chlorobiota bacterium | reverse complement strand
TGCCGGAAGTGATAACAGCCAGTGTGGTTTTTTTACTTTTGCCAGGTACATTGCTCCTGCCCAAAGCACAACAGTTGCAAGAACCTGATTTGATAGCCCAAGATATTTCCAGATAGTTGAGAACTCAAGCTGAGACAAAAGCCATCCCACAATAAACAGAGGTATACTTATTACCAAACGGTGTTTTAAAGAAGTCTGCTTGTAGTTAAAAACATCGGCAACAGTCAGCCGTGCACTGCGGAAAGCAGTATCACCTGTGGTAATAGGTGCGGCAATTACTCCTATAATGGCAAATACAGCACCTACACGGCCAAACCAGGTAGTGCTTATCTCATTTACAACCCAGGCCGGATTATGTCCCGATGATATTGTTTCATTCAACCCTTCCGTTCCTCCGAAAAACGACATAGCTGCAGTAGCCCAAATCAGTGCTACAACACTTTCGGTTATCATTGCCCCGTAAAAAACGTAACGGCCATAACTCTCCTTTTTAATTGTACGTGCCATCATCGGCGACTGTGTGCTGTGAAAACCGGAAAGAGCACCGCAGGAAATAACGATGAAAAGCATCGGGTATACAAGGTTCTCTGTTGGATTAGCGTGCATATTCCTGAAGCTTGCAGTTGATATTTCAGGAATGTGAATGTCACCACTGAATCCATGGATAAAAATGGCAGAACCTACACCAATTGCCATGATCAGAAGAGCAATGCCGAAAAGCGGGTAAATTTTTCCTATTATTTTATTTATGGGCAGAAGTGTTGCTGTCAGGTAGTAGGCAAAAATAGCATAGAGCCATATTTTGAGCCCGCCGCCGGTTAAAGTGGCCAGGAGTCCTGCAGGCCCTGAAACAAAAGCAACTCCTACGAATATTAACAGAAGGAGTGAGAATATGCGCAGGAAGTTCTGAAACCCGGTACCGAGATACTTACCTACTATCTCAGGAATGCTGGCACCACCGTTCCGTATCGAAAGCATACCCGAAAAGTAGTCGTGAACTGCTCCCATAAATATTGCTCCCAGAACTATCCAGATGTATGCTACAGGACCGTACATGGCACCGAGTATTGCACCGAAAATTGGTCCCAGACCAGCTATGTTTAAAAACTGAATAGTGAACACTTTCCATGTGGGCATGGGAGTAAAATCAACTCCGTCTTTCATGCTCACAGCAGGAGTAGGTCTGGAATCATCAGCACCGAAAAAGCGCTCCATAAAGCGACCGTAAAAAACAAATCCGAGTATCAGAACAATGATGGCAGTTATAAAAGAAATCATAGAAATATCCTTAACAGTTAATAATTTGTGCAGTTCAGGTAATGGCAAATTTATTAAAAAAATCAAATGATAATATGTTAGGGAACTTTTATTAGTTTTACATTTGTAATAAAACAGCCCATGATAAGCGTTTGCATCCCCGTTTATAACAGCAGAATAGATGATCTGATAAAAGCTCTTTACTATCAGAAAACGGTACTTAAGTTTACTGTTGAGATTGTTGTTATCGATGATGCATCCGAGAGTGAGTACAAGGAGCACAACAGAACGCTTGCCAGATACATTGATAATTATGTTGAGCTGAAAGAAAATGTCGGCCGTTCACGTATTCGTAATCTTTTTTTGAAATATGCAAAAAAAACAAACCTTCTTTTTATCGATTGCGATTCGGTTATTCAGGATTCCGGTTTTTTGAAAAATTATGTTTCGGCAGTGAAAGAGTTTCCCGGAAAAGTTATTGTGGGAGGTAGCACTTATCAGGCAAAAAGACCGGGAAAAGAGAAAATACTCAGATGGAAGTATGGTATTACATCAGAAAGCAAGCCGGCTGTTGAAAGAAACAAAAGTAGATACGTGTCTTTTATTACAAAAAATGTGCTTATCCCGGCTTCGGTGTTACATGAAATTCCTTTTGAGGAGTCGCTGACAGGATATGGTCACGAGGATACGTTGATGGGATATCGCCTTAAGAAAGCCGGTGTGAAAATAGTACATATAGATAATTATGTATTAAATGCAGACCTTGATACCAATGAAGAATTCCTGAAAAAAAGCCGGGAAGCAGTTGTGAGTTTGTTTCTGGCACTTGATGTTGTAAATGGGGATAAGGATTTTATTGATGATGTTAAGCTGTTGCGGTGGGTCAGAAAACTTTATCAGATAAAATTGCAGAAAATTGTTAATGCTGTATTGAATATCATTATGCCTTTTATTTTGTTTTTTTTAAAAAATAATTATCCATCGGTATTCCTGCTTAATCTTTATAAACTGAATACTGCTCTTAAGGAGTGTAAAAGCCGTGAGGCTTGTCGTTATTTTAATATCTGAATCTTCCTGTGTTTAAAATTTGTTCCCCGTTACTAAAAATAGTTAATGTTTGCGGAACTGTACACTTTTGGTTCGTGTTTTGTTTAAAAAGGCATGGTAGATTAATGCTGAATGAACATGGAACAATTGATACCGCAAAAAGCATCAGTACTTGCAATATTTTCGGCGGCTGAGAATCTTTCTCTCCGGCTCCGAAGATCGTTGAGAAAGAGGGGTGTTGGCAATTGTAAAGAGGGAGGATCGGTATACATAAAAGGACTGTATGTTTCGGATAATATAACAGAAGAGTTCCGGTGGCGAAAGCAAACAGACTGGTTGGTGAAGTTCCCGAAACAGAATACTGAATCTTTTATAATTTTTTATTCGTTTGTAAAACCTACAGGGAAGATTAAGGTTCCTTTTTTTTGTAATTAAAGTATTTATTGATAATGATGTTTGAGGAGAATAAGGTATTGTTGATGCATGGATTCACTCGTGTGTTTTTATGTCTTTTGAGGTTTGAATATTTGTACCTGGTACAACATCGGGGGCTGTTTGTTTTTTATGAAGAGTAAAATGAAAGATAAGGATATATTTTCTTTTTTTAACTCTTAATAACATGGGTGTTATGGCGTTTGGCATGTGTGTTGCAAATGTTAAGAATGAATTTTTCATAGATTTGGGTTAGGTTAATTTGAAACGGGAGCTATCAACGGATAGTTCCCGTTTCTTTTTTATATGGGAATGCATTTTATTATCAATTATCAGGAGTATTTATTCCTGTAATTTTTTTGCACTGTAACTCGTGCCAAAAATCAATAATCTTTCCGGTTTATGTTTTTTGAATGATTATTAACATATGTTACAGATGTATGCCTGAGTTTGGCATGGGTATTGCAATTTAATAAGCAGATTTTTTTCATAGATTTGGGTTTGGTTAATTAAAAAAGGGAGACAACAACGGTTGTTCCCTTTTTTACGTTTATATCAGAATGTTGCTTTTAAGGCAAGGATGTAATTTATGCCCGGAGCCGCAATTCCGGATTCAAACGGCTTATATCTTCTGTTAGTAAAGTTTTCCACTCCTGCCGTAAAAATGAAATTATCGTTTATCCTGTACAAAGTTTTAAAATTCAGAGTATACCAGCCGGGAGCATAAGGATTTCCGTTATTGTCAAGCGCATACATGTAATCTTTCGATCTTTCCGAATCAGGCATTTTGCTGTATGGAACTTCTCCGTTATACACCGAATAAAAGTCAATTTTAAGGTGATTATGGGAGTAAGTAATGTGTGTAGTGCCAAATACCGGAGTTGCATGACGCAGAGGTGCTTTATCACCATTGTCAAGTTCTTCTTCACCTTTCATAATATTTAGTCTGGATGTGAATATGAGATTCATCGGTAGTTTCCATTCGATACCACCTTGTAATCCGTAAACATAGGCACTGGAGGCATTTTGTATTGCCTGCACTTTACTCATTTCACCATCGTATATAATGCTGTCTTGTCCGTTTAGTGTATAATCTCTTCGGACCATGGCATTGTACAGGTTTGTGTAATATGCAGAAAAATCAAGTTTGAATCTGTTTGAAATAACTTTTGTAAGACCTATTTCAGCATTGAGTGAATATTCTGATTTCAGGTCAGGATTCGGTACAACAACGGCTCCGGGTTCAGAATCAAACACTTTTCCCACATCGTCAATGTTAGGTGCTCTGAAACCTGTAGACAGGTTGGCCATCAGCTGGGTGTTCCTGTCAGGTTTAAATACAAGGCCAAGGCTTCCCGTAAGTGCTCCGGTATTAATATGTGCATTTGTAAAAGGGAAGTGATAAAATGTGGTGTCGAAATCAGCATTTAATATTAAATAGTTGTATCTGGCACCGGCATTCAGTACTGTTTTTTCCGACAGTTTGTATTTATAGTTGGCAAACAAGGCCATTGATGTCCATGTTGAACCGTCGGGATAGCGTGTGGGTGCATTAGTAGTAATGCCGGACATAATGTCTGAGGAGTTTGCCTTGGAACCAATTTTATTGAAAATGAATTCGGCACCATATGAAATATAGCTCAATCCCGAAATTTGTTTTTTCAAGTCAATATTAAGATTCAGGGCGTTTACGGTTTCTGTTCTGTTTCTGCGTATTGTACTGTTGAATTTTCTGTCGTGTCGGCTCTCTCTGAAATATTGATGTGCTGTATGTATGACCATTCCGTCATACATTTTAGTTTTCTTTGTTGTTTCTGCGTAGAAATGATTCATCAGCCATTTTTGCGGACCGTAATACCATTCGGCATATTTAGGTTTTTCGTTTTTATATCTCAGTAACCGGTCGTACCTTGGATAATCTCCGGTTGTGGAGTAGTGCAGGTCGTAATTCAGGATCCAGGATTCATTTACTTTAAATTTTATCTTTTGCATAATGTTGAACTGGTCGTATCCAGTCGGTACTTGTTTTCTGTTGTCTGGGTTGGCAACTACCGTATCTCTGTTGTCTTGTCTGATTGCATATTCATTGCGCAGGTAGTCGTCCGGGCCGTACTTCCCCATTTTCAGGTCGTCGAAGCCGGTTGCAGTGATACTTGTGGCAAATGCCCATTTTTTTAATCCTGTTTCAAAATCTACATGGCCTGTTTTTTCAAGGTCGGCAGATGAGAACCTGACAGTGGCATGTGCTTTGAACCATAATTCATTTTTTGTGGCAAATTGCGGTTCGAGGGTGTAGAAGCTCATAACTCCGCCAATGGCATCGCTTCCGTACATGATCGATCCGGGTCCGAATATTATTTCGGTTTTCTTTATAGAAAAAGGATCAATAGAAATGACATTTTGAAGGTTTCCGCTTCTGAAAATAGCATTGTTCATTCGTATTCCGTCAACTGAAATAAGAACTCTGTTGGTTGCAAACCCCCGAATCATAGGGCTGCCTCCTCCCAGTTGACTTTTCTGAATGTAGACATATCCCGATTGCCCGAGCATATCGGCTGCTGTTTGTGGATTCTGAATTATTATATCACCTGTTTTTATTGTTGCAATCTGGTTGGGGATGTCTCTTTTGTTTTGCTCCCATCGGGTTGCCGAAACAACAGTTTCATCAAGTGATATTGAGCTTTGTTTCAGATATACTGAGAATTGCCTCTCTTTTAATTTTTTGTAACTGATTATTTCAGGAGAATAGCCTACAAATTTTATATGGATACTGTCGCAATTCTTAAACTCTGAGATATCGGCCTCTCCTTTTGCATCTGAAAATGTGGATATCTTTAATTCGGGACAAAATATGTTTGCCATAGGAACAGGCTCATGTGTTATTTCATCACGAATCTTTATTCTTTGAGCAAAAACAGCAATTCCTGAGAATGAAAGTACAGAGGTGAAAAATAGTATTTTCAATAAAACTATCGGTATTTTTCTGGTTCTGGATGTCATATATTTATTGTTTTAATAATTTGTTCTGGTTGTTACTCTTTGAGGGTGGAAGTGCACAGAGGATGGTACCTCTTTTTCTGAACCGGCTTTGTGCGAGAACCATAATGCTCGTTCGTATTCTTTATGTTTCAACGTTTCTGTTACAGAAATAAAACTAAAAACTTCGCAGTTGTATATACAAGGACAAGATAAGCGAGTCTGTTTTATTCCTCTTGTTTTATGAGTTCCGTATTTAGATATCCAGCCGTTTCCCGTTTTACCGTTTTGGGGTATCCGGAAATTTATGCCCCGTAGAATGGCAGCGTTTCCATTCGAAAGTTCAAAATAAGAATCAGTACTCATCAAAATATTTACATAACCGGTAAGATTAAAGTGGTGGCTGGTTTCTGTTGCAAGTCTTGTTTTACAGAATAGTGAAGATGTTTGTAATATTGCCATAATGAGGCGTTTAAGTATGTTGTGGTGTTTGATAAATTTATGAGAATAAAGATAGGATATATACTTAATATTTCTCATTAAATTCAAAAAGGGGGGGGCTGTTTTGTTATGTTTTACAATATATATTGCCGAAGGTTAATTGAGCTGAATATTTCAAGTTGGAAAAAAACTTTGTAATTTATAGGTGAAAAAGAAACATATACAGAGAGATATACGTTAATAATATATTTAATCTTTTTGTAGGAATGAATGTTGATGATATAAGATATAGTATTTGTAAGTATTTTATAGTAGTCTTTGTTTTAATTCCATTTGGAATTAATGCTCAGATAAGCAATATAAGATTTAAGACGATATCCACTAACGACGGGCTTTCTCAATCGTCGGTGTTGTCGGTGTTTCAGGATAGCAGGGGGTTTATCTGGATAGGAACTTTTGACGGATTAAACAGGTATGACGGGAAAGATATATCTCTTTTGTCTGTATTTACCAATGGGAAAGAGGAGTTTGTAAAGGGGCGTATATCGTCTTTGGATGAGGATAACAACAAAAATCTGTATATAGCTTCACAGGGGGCCGGATTACGGATTTACAATCTTGAAACCGGCATTTTAAAATCATATACATTATCGGATTCTGTTTCGAATTCTTTGAATTCCAATTGTATAAATACAGTGGTTTGTGTTGACGAACAGACCGTTTGGCTGGCAACCAGCAAGGGAGTAACCTTGTTTAACCCGAAGACGGAAAGGTTTTACAACTATTACCTTCCCGAGGTAAATGGAATCAGTGAACATAATGTGACCTCTCTTCTGTTAGGTGAAAACAACGAACTCTGGCTCGGTACCGAAAGATCGGGCTTGTTTAAATTTATCTGGAATGAGGAGCGGTTTATCCCGTATTACAATAAGTCAAAAAACGGAGGAGGAAAAGATAAAAATAAAATTACTTCTGTTATTGGATATAAAGACGGACTTTTGCTTGTAACAACAAAAAGCGGGCTCTATATTTTTGATCCTCAGACCGGTTTGTTTTTTAGTCATCTGGTCTCAGATATCGAACTGATAGATGCCGTTAAAGATAAGAATGGCGGAGTATGGCTGTCTACAGCTAAAAGCGGCCTGTATCATATTGATAAAAATGAGAATTTGACTGTTTACGAAAATAATCCGTATGACCCGATGTCGTTTCCAGGCTATAGCCTGAGAGAGGTTTATTGTGACAACATGAATAATCTTTGGGTGGGAACAATGACCAAAGGAGTTGTACAGGTAAATCTTAACAGAAAGCCGTTCATGAATATTTATTATGTTCCGAACAAACCCAGTATCCCGGATAATACTGTTTATTCTATGGCTGAAGATAAGAATGATAATGTGTGGATTGCTTCGGTAAAAGGATTGTCGGTGTGGAACAGGAAGGATAATTCATTTAAAAGAATATCATTAAATGTTTATGGTAAAAACATTTATAATATTTCAGTCTGGTCACTCTTTCTTGATGGGAATGTTTTGTGGGTAGGTACGAATACCGGTTTAATAAAATATAATATAAAAACGGGCAGACAGACACATTACTTTCACAGAGCAAAAGACCCGGGTAGCCTTATACACAATGATATTACATTTATAAGTAAAGATAAACGCGGAAATTTATGGGTGTCAACACCGGGAGGAATAAGTGAACTTAAACGAAACGTCCATAGGTTTATAAATTATACCTCATCGGATAATGATGATAATTCGTTAAGTCATAACAGGGTGTGGGAAAGTTATTGTGACTCAAAGGGGCGTTTGTGGTTTTGTACTGATAACGGTCTTAATCGTTATGACTTTAAAACAGGAAAGTTTGAGGTTTACAGGTTCAGTAATGAGAATGTTCTTTCGAACAGTTTGTCTGCCATACTGGAAACACCCGAAGGTGATTTATGGATAACTTCACACCGCGGGATTTTTATATTCGATCCTGATAATGCAGAAGTGAAAGGTTTTGTAACACATGAAGGTGAATTTTTTGATGAGCATGCTTACGACCTTTTACAAACCGATAGTACGATATGGGCTTCTACAAATAACGGTTTGGTAGTGATTGATAAAAAGAGTTATGAAATAAAATCAGTTTATACTCCGACTGACGGTATTTTGGGAAAAGAATTCAACACAGGTGCGGCATTAAAACTTCGTGACGGTTTTTTCCTTTTTGGCGGAATAGAAGGTATAACCGGATTTTATCCTGAGAAAATACATAAATCTGATTTGTGCCCTCCGGTATATTTTACAGGTTTAGCACTTTACGGAAAAGATGTTGTTCCCGAGAATAAAGATGTATGGGGACGGACACGTTTTATAAGAAGTTTAACCTCGGCAAGTAAAATAACATTCACTCCTGATGAGAAAATGTTCACACTGAGGTTTTCAGCTCTTGAGTATAATTATGGAGACAGGGTGAATTACTATTATCGTATTCTGCCTATTTCAAAAAAATGGATATATATAGGTAAACGGGATTTTGTGAATTTCATAAATCTTAATTCCGGAAGTTATATGTTCCAGGTTAAATCAACTAACGGGGATGGTAAACTCTGTAATAATACAAGAACCGTTGAACTGGTGATTTTCCCTCCTTTCTGGATGGAATGGAAATTCATTTCTTTCATGACGGTTATTTTATTGTTATTGATATCTCTGATAATTAAATTGAGACTGTCAAGGATAAAAAGGGAGAAAAAGCGCTTGGAAGACCTTGTGGATATTCGCACAAAGGAAATTCAGGCACAACGGAATATAGCAAACAGACAGCGGGATGAGATAGCCCGGCAAAAGGAACAGCTTCAGGATTTTGCTGCCGAGCTTGAACATAAAGTGCGGGAACGTACACGGGAATTGGAAAAGGCTAAACTTAAGGCGGAGGAGTCTGACAGACTGAAGTCCGCATTTCTTTCAAATATGTCGCATGAAATACGTACTCCGATGAATGCAATCATGGGTTTTTCGGAACTATTGCTTACTTCCGGGTTTGACGATAAGGATAGAAAAACATTTGCCCGTATGGTTAAAGCAAACGGGGATGCATTACTTAGCCTGCTCAACGATATAATTGACATATCAATGATAGAATCGGGGCAGTTGCGCCTGCATTTCAGTCTGGTAAATGTTTGTAAGGTTGTAAATGATATTTTTATTTCATTCAGAAATTCAAAAATATATCTGGAAAAAAATAATGTTGAGCTGGTTTTGTCCGCCGGGATTAACAAAAAGTTAAAAGTTAATGTCGATGTAAACAGATTCAGGCAGATAGTGAATAACTTACTTAATAATGCACTTAAATTTACTGATGAAGGAACTGTTGAGCTGGGATGTGAAGAAATGGACGACAGAATTAAGTTTTATGTAAAGGATACCGGAATAGGAATCAGTAAAGATATGCAGCTTAAGATATTTAACAGATTTTACAAACTTGGTAAAGATGAAAAAACGCTATACGGAGGAAATGGTCTTGGTTTAACCATAACAAAAAATCTTATCGAAGCTCTTAATGGTGAAATATGGGTTGAGTCGGAACTGGGAAAAGGAACAACTTTTTTCTTTACAATTCCTAAGTGACGAAGTATATTAATGGTGTGAATATTTATTTTGAGATGGTGAGGCGGATAAAATTATTGATATTTATTTTTGTATTGCTGTCAAATACTGTTTTTTCGCAGGTGACAGACATAAACTACAGACATTTAACTGTAGAAGACGGGCTGTCGATGTCGAGAGTGCTAACGGTTTTTCAGGATAGCTATGGTTTTATGTGGTTTGGTTGTGTTCAGGGATTAAACAGGTATGACGGTCGGAATATTACTGTTATGACTTCGGAAAATTATCCGGGTAGTACCATCAGTAGCGGAATCATTACCGGTATCGATGAAGGAGAGGATGAGAAATTATACGTTGCTGTTTATCAGGGAGGATTAAATGTTTATGACATTAAAACAAACACCTTTAAAAGTTATGTGCATTCAGATGACCCCAATTCCTTACAGAGTGATTTTATACACTCTGTTCTTTATGTTGATACGGTAACCGTTTGGCTGGCAACCGACATGGGTGTTTCCAGGTTTAACCCTGAAACAGGGAAAATTACAAATTACAAATTAGATAAGGATTTTATTGAGAATACATCAGGTTTCAGGTTACTTTCATTGTATTTTGACGGTAGTAGTTTATGGGTAGGTACATGGGGTAAAGGGTTGATGAAATTTAATCCTGAAAATGGAACGTTTGAATACATTAGAAATGACTGCAAGGATGGAGATGATGAATCAAAAAAGAATATAGTCAGGGATATTATTAAATTTGATGATGAAAGGTTATTGATAGCAACGGAGTATGGTCTTTATCTGTTTAATAGGAATAGTAAAAGGTATGAACAGATAGTAGATCGTTATCCGTTTTATGAGGTAGTAAAAGATAGTAAGGGTGATTTTTGGGCAACATCTTTTTATCATGGCCTTTATCGGATAACTCCTGAGGGCGGGATTACAAACATGTTGCATAATCCATATGATGCCCAATCGTTACCTACCGACAACTTACTTGGTGCTTATGCCGGAGGGGGATTCCTGTGGTTTGGTTCGCTTTCTGACGGGGTAATATCTGTAAACCTGAACCGTAAGCCGTTTAAACATATATATTATGTGCCCGGTAAGCCTGGTTTAACCTACAGTTCTGTTTATGGTATTGAAGAAGATGTTAATCATAATGTTTGGTTTGGTACTTCCAAAGGCCTATCGGTATGGAACAGGCGTAATAATACATTTGAAAACATATCATTGGCCGAAGTTGGTGAAGAGTTTATTGAGGCACCGGTATGGAACATATATAAGGATGGTGACAGAACAATGTGGCTGAGTACCTCCGATGGGTTAATAAAACATGATGTTGTCACCGGAAAACAGTATGTTTTGAAAGCAGATCCCAAGAATGAAAACAGTTTGGTGAATAATCACGTTATTTATGTTACTAAGGTAAAAGAGAATTTATGGATTGGTACAGCAAACGGTTTAAGCAGATATGTTGAGAGTAAAAATGAATTTATAAATTATAAGGCTAAACCCAATGATTATAATACACTCTCAAGCTCATATATATCGCAGATATTTAATGATTCAAAAGACAGATTATGGGTGGTAACTCCTGTGGGAATATGTCAGTATAATTACGAAAAGGATAATTTTATAAGGCATCGTACTTTTATAAATGATACTACAGAAATAGTAATTAAAAGGCCTTTGTATATGACCGAAGATGACAAAGGAAGGTTTTGGATAGGTACTAACAATGGAATTTATGTATGTGATATTAAAAAAGATCGTGTTGAGTATATTGGAAAAGATAACGGATTACAGGATCTGTATATATACAGAATGCTGGAATGGAAAGACAATTTTTGGGTGTCGACAAATAAAGGTATTGCTGTAATTGATAAAAATACATTAAGGGTTACAGATACTTACTATAAAAAAGATGGTCTTCAGTGTAATGAATTTAATCCGTGTTCAAAAAAACTTCATGACGGATATTTTCTTTTTGGTGGAGTAAAGGGCGTAACCGGATTTTATCCGGATAGTATTCGCAGGTCGCAATATGTTCCGGAAATATACTTTACAGGGCTTATTGTATCTGGTAATGATGTAACAGTTAAAGATCCGGCATTTAAAGAAAATCTCACCTCTAATGTTAATATAATTAAACTTAAAAACGTATATCTGGATCCGAAAGAAAAAATGTACTCATTCAGGTTTGCAGCAATTGATTATAATAATCCGCATGGGATAAAATATTTTTATCGATTGTTGCCGGTTTCATCAAAATGGGTACCTCTGGAAGATAAAAACTTTGTTACGTTTATAAAACTTAATCCCGGTGATTACCGGCTCGAGGTTAAATCGACCAATGGTGACGGAATTGTCTGTAATAATACAAAAGCTATAAATGTTGTTGTTATTCCTCCGTTATGGAAACGAACATGGTTTTATTTTCTTGAGGTTTTATTTGTTTTGTTAATTATATATTTATTCCTTAAGCTACGCACTTACAAGCTTAATAAAGACAAGAAAAAACTTGAGAAAGTTGTTGAACAGCGAACATCAGAGATTAAACGAAAGAGCAGACAGATAGAAAAACAGAAGGAGAAACTGGAAGAGTTTGCCCTTGATTTGGAGAGAAAGGTTGAGGAAAGAACAGAGGAGCTGCGTAAAGCAAAACAAAAAGCAGAGGAGTCGGATAAACTAAAATCTGCATTTTTATCAAATATGTCGCATGAGATACGTACTCCGATGAATGCAATTCTAGGGTTTTCTGAGTTGTTGTCGGCTAAAGATTTGTCAGATGAGGAACGGGAAATGTATGCCGGTATTGTGAAAAATAATGGTGACTCTTTACTTGCTTTATTGAATGATATTATTGATATATCAATGATTGAATCGGGCCAGCTGAAGTTAATCTATTCAAAAGTTAATATAAAAGAGTTATTAAACGAAGTTTATGTTACCTTTATAGGCTCATCGCAGTTCATGGATAAACCGGGGCTCAACATGAAATTAAATTTTAAATGTAAGGACGATGTTGAGATAGAAACAGACGGGTACCGGTTAAGGCAAATACTTAATAACCTGATTGGAAATGCGGTAAAGTTTACAGAAAAGGGAGAGATTGAAATAGGTTGTGAAATTAAAGGAGATGAACTGTTGTTTTATGTTAAAGATACAGGTATCGGAATAAAACCAGAATATCTGGAGCGTGTTTTCGACAGGTTTTATAAGCCGGAAAAGGGAAAATATTTATATAATGGAAATGGCCTTGGGCTGACTATCACAAAAAGTCTTACTGAAGCCCTGAAAGGTCATATCTGGGTCGAATCAGAAGAGGGTAAGGGGTCCGTTTTTTATTTTACAATGCCCGTCTGATTTGTTTAGGTTTATTTAATCAATTATTCACTAATAATTAAAATGCACTAAGTTTTGAAAAGAATTTGGTTTGTTGTATGTTTTTCTTTTGTTTTTCTGTTTTTAAATGGTCAGGTGTCAAAATATAAATTTCGAACGGTAAGTTTGAGAGATGGCCTTTCCCAGTCTTCTGTTTATTCAATTTATCAGGATGAGTACGGTTTTATGTGGTTTGGAACTTTTGACGGATTGAACAGATACGATGGAAAAACAGTAACAACATATATGGCTCAGGTAGGTGTTGATACAATCAGATCAATATCACATGGAACAATTAATACTCTTACCGGAGATAAAAATGGCAATTTGTTTATAGGAACATACGGAGGAGGGCTCAATGTTCTTGATCTGCAGACATACAGATTTAAATATTATATGGCTTCAGATTCTTCATCATTAATGGATAATTATATAAATAATCTATTGTATGTTAATGATACTACACTATGGATAGCAACCAATGCCGGAATATCAAGATTTAATATTTCAAAAGGTACATTCGTAAATTATCCTTTCCCATTAATAGACGGAAAGCTGTCTAGGATAAATGCTTTGGCTTTGTATGTTGATGGGGATAAGGAAAATGAACTTTGGATAGGAACACTTGGAGATGGCCTTTTCAGGTTAGACCAGAAAACAGGTAAATTCAGTCGTTTCGAGAATCGTATTTCCGGTAAATATTTCATGGCAAGAAACTATATAAGGGACATTAAAGAGTTTGACGACTGTACTATGCTGCTGTCTACGAAATTTGGATTATTTCTGTTTGATACGGAAAAAGAAGAGTTTCGTGAATATAAGTTGAACGGGAAATCGGTTAATAAAATTGCGAAAGATAAGAATGGTGATTACTGGATAACGTCGGCACTATACGGATTGTTTCGTATTTCAAAAGAAGGGAAAATAACAGAATTCAGAAATAATCCGTTAGATGAGCGATCGTTCCCTGATAACCGGTTGCATGGAATATATTGTGACAACAGAGGGAATATATGGGTTGGAGGTAATAATCGTGGTGCTATTTATATTGATTTACGGGGTAAACCGTTTACTACTGTTTATAGTGTTCCTAACAGGCCAAGTATTCCCGATAATTCGGTTTTTGAGCTTGTAGAGGATGTAGAAGGAAAAATATGGATAGGATCTGAAAGAGGACTTTCGGTATGGAACAGGGAGGATAATTCGTTTGAAGATGTTAATTATGATCTTCCGGGAGAGCATGTTAGTGGAGGAGCGGTATGGAACATGTTTTTGGAAGACGGGCGTTATATGTGGATAGCAACCTCGGTTGGTGCTATAAGGTACGATACAAGAACAAAGGAAAGTACTCTTTACCGAAAGTCAAATGATGAAAACAGCCTTGTTTTTGATGATGTAAACAGTATTATAAAAGATGATAACGGTTATATCTGGCTTGCTACCGTTAATGGAGTTAGTCGTCTTGACACTAAGACAAATACTTTCTACAATTATATTGCAGATGGTTCAGAGGGGTCAATAAACCATTCTCAGGTGTGGAGTTTGTATAAAGACAGTAAAAGCAGAATATGGCTGACTACGGTGAATGGTTTCTGTCTATATGAGCCGGCTTCTGATAAATTCATTACATATCGTTTCCCGGAAGGGAGGGACGGTATTCTTTCGAATGATATATCATCAATGTATGAAGTCGGGGATGATAAATTTTTGCTTGCCACGAGTAAAGGGATATCCGTTTTCGACAGTAATAAAGGAAAGATTGTGAAAAATATCGGAATAAAAGAAGGCCTGCCGAATCCTTATATTTATCGTTTTCTTGAAAATAAAAATACGATATGGGCCTCTTCAAATAAAGGTTTGGTAGTGATTGATAAAAATACTTTTAAGGTAATTGATAAATATTTTGAACAAGACGGATTGCAGAGTAATGAATTCAATACTGCGGCATTAAAATGCAGTGATGGTTATTTTTTATTTGGTGGTGTTGCCGGGATTACGGGATTTTATCCTGACAGTATTCATAAATCTGATTTTAGACCTCCTATATATTTAACCGGTATTTCAATAATGGGTGAGGAAATAACGATGGAGGACACCATTAATTCAGAAAATGTGAAGTTTGTGAAAAATATCATATCTGCATCAGCAATAGCCTTTGCCCCCGAAGAAAAAATTTTTAGCATTCGGTTTTCTGCACTTGATTACTCCAACCCGGAAAGAATAGAATATTATTATCGCCTGATGCCAATGTCGGAAGAGTGGATTAGTTTAGGCGAGAGGAACTTTGTGACTTTTGCCAATTTACCTGCAGGTAAATATAATTTAGAAGTAAAATCGACAAACGGTGATGGTATTTTATGCAACAATGTAAAATCAGTGAAAATTATTATTAAACCACCTTTTTGGAGAAAAACATGGGTTATAGTAGCCGAAATTATATTACTGATATTATTGGTATATCTGTTTTACAGGTATCGTACATATAAGTATAAAAAAGAAAAAGAGAAGCTTGAACGGCTTGTGAAAAATAGAACAATTGAGATTGCAAAGCAAAAAGAGAAAATCGAAAGATTTGCATTAGAGCTTGAAGAAAAAGTAAAGGAAAGAACAACAGAACTTGAGCAGGCAAAGATTCAGGCAGAAGAATCAGATAAATTGAAAACAGCCTTTTTGTCAAATATGTCACACGAAATACGTACTCCGATGAATGCCATTATTGGTTTTTCAGAGCTTCTTGCTTCGTCGGGCCTTTCGGAGGATGAACGTAGAATGTATGCCAATATGGTAAAGACAAACAGTGATTCTTTGCTTACATTGCTGAATGATATCATAGACATATCTATGATAGAATCCGGGCAACTTAAGCTCAAGTATTCCAACGTAGATGTTAAGAAAATAATGGAAGATACCTACGTGAACTTTTCAGAATCCGGAGTATTGGCTGAAAAAAAAGGGTTGAGGCTTATATTCAATAATGATGTTGATGATAAAATTGTAATTTATACCGATTATTACAGGTTACAGCAGATACTGAACAACCTGATAGGTAATGCTCAGAAGTTCACTCATGAAGGAGTTGTTGAGATAGGATACAAGAAGAATAATAACGAAGTTGTGTTTTTTGTTAAAGATACCGGTATTGGTATAAGTGAAGAAAATCTGCAAAAGATATTTAACCGATTTTATAAAAAAGGAGATACCGGGAAGGTCCTGTATGCAGGTAACGGGCTGGGACTTACTATTACAAAAAACCTGATTGAGGCATTGAATGGTCGTATATGGGTTGAGTCGGAAGAAGGAAAAGGTTCTGTGTTTTACTTTACTCTTCCGCTTTAAACCGTATGGGTAAAATAAAAAAAGAGGATGTCCAAAAAGTCGTCATTCCGAGATTTCACCCCAAATTTTGGGGCATAATGAATAAATGACGGAATATCAGCGTCATCGCGATGAGCGCGAGCGAAGAAGCGATCTCAACTGTGTTAAGATTGCTTCACCCGTCTACCGACGGAT
>JAADEM010000168.1 GCA_013153405.1 Chlorobiota bacterium | reverse complement strand
TTTTTTTAGTTTTTTTAAATATTCTTACATTAGTGTTTTTAAACGTTAAATTTCTATGAAATTAATGTTAAGATTTTATGAATTTTTTACTCCTGATCAGTAAAATGTGAATAAAACAATAATTTCGAAACCTGAATTAGGGGGGGGGAAACTCATAAACCTGAAATATCGGCTTTATTTACTAAGCAAGAAACAGAATTACAGACCGCAAAAACCTAATTTATTTATTAATCTAATCAAAATTAATCAAATGAAAAAAAAGAAAATGCAACTATTAAGATTAGCCACATTGCTGGTAATGGCATTTGGCATCTATGCAGTTTCCTTTGCACAGGGAACTATTAAAGGTACAATTATTGATACCCAGACAAAAGAGAGACTTGTAGGAGCCACAGCAAGTGAAAAAGGAACAACCAACGGAACTGTAACAAACCTTGACGGTTCATTCAACCTGGTGATTGATGCCGGGGATCACACCGTAGTTTTTAAGTTCATTGGTTACAGAACTCTGGAAAAGAAGATCTCTGTTAAAGATGGTGAAACAGTGGATCTAGGCAATATTGAAATGAAGTCTGAGCAGGTTGGTCTTCAGGGTGTAAATGTAATTGCCTCTTATGCTGTCGATCGCAAAACTCCTGTTGCACTTTCCACAATGAAAAGAGTTGAAATTGAAGACAACATCGGTACACAGGAGTTGCCTGAGGTATTGAACAGAACTCCGGCGGTATATGCTACAAAAGGAGCCGGTGGTTATGGCGACTCAAGAATTAACATCAGAGGTTTCGACCAAAGAAATATTGCTGTTATGATCAATGGTGTACCAGTTAATGACATGGAAAACGGATGGGTATACTGGTCAAACTGGGCCGGACTGGGAGACGCTGTTTCTTCAATGCAGGTTCAGAGAGGTCTTGGTGCTTCTAAACTTGCCATTAACTCAGTTGGTGGTACCATGAACATTGTAACCGACAATGCTAATTCTAAAGAAGGAGGTTCATTGCTTACAACCATCAACTCATACGGAACCAAAAAATTCATGACCACACTGAATACCGGTGAAGGCGAAAAAGGAACAGCATTTACATTTGTAGGTTCAAGAACTTACGGACCCGGTTATGTTGATGCTACCTACATTGATGCATGGTCATATTACATGGCACTGAGCCAGAAACTTGGCGACAACCATCGCTTACAACTTACCATAATCGGTGCTCCGCAAAAACACGGACAACGTGACAACTCAAAATATTCAGCTCAAACATTTGATCAGGTTGATCAAAACGGTATCAAATACAATCCGAACTGGGGTTGGTTAGGTGGAGAAATGTACAATGAGCGTAACAACTTCTACCACAAACCACAAATAGCTCTTAACTGGTACTGGACTATTAATGAAGATATGTTCCTTGCCACTTCAGCTTACGTTAGTGTTGGTTCAGGTGGTGGTTCTGGTATCTTAGGTCGTTATCCGATTAAATATGGTGCACCTTCCGATCCGCTGGGACAAAGAAACTGGGATTATGCAGTTCAAATGAACGACACCAGCTCTACCGGTTCATACCTGATAATGAGAAACTCTATGAACAACCACTTCTGGTATGGAGTTATCTCTACATTCAAGTATGATATGTCATCCAAATTCAACTTAATCGCCGGCCTTGACGCAAGACACTACAAGGGTGAGCACTATCGCGAAGTAAGAGACCTCTTAGGTGGTGATTACTGGGAAGATGCCCTTAATCCTCATGCAATGGTTGGAGACAGAATTGCTTACGACAATGACGGAAAAGTAACATACAGCGGAGTTTTTGCTCAATTGGAAGGAACATTCGGTCCTCTTACTGCTTTTGTGGCTGCTACCGGTTCAAATACCTGGTACAACAGAACAGACAGATACAACTATGCTCTCGGAAGAGGTGATCTGGATGCTGAGCAGGTTTCACAAGGTGGTTTTAACATGAAGACCGGTGCCAATTACAACATAAACGAACACCACAACATCTATTTCAATGCAGGTTACTACTCAAGAGCTCCGTATCATAACTTCGTATATGTAAATTACAGTAACGAAGTTAATCCTAACCTTGCCAACGAGAAAGTTACAGCTTTTGAATTAGGTTACGGATTCCGTACAAGAAGATTCCAGGCTAAAATTAACGGATATTACACCGATTGGTCTGACAAGTGGGCTAAAGGATATTACAGAAGTACTACATATTCTTCTACAATTTACTTCCAGGGAATCAGCGAACTTCACACCGGTATCGAAATTGAAGCAAAATACAAGCTTCTTGAAAACTTTGAAATCGGTGGATTTGCTTCAATCGGAGACTGGCATTATACTGACGATGTTGCATTCGATGTGTACGATGACGACACCCATGACTATATCGGAACTTACAATGCATACATCAAGGACCTGAAAGTTGCTGATGCTCCTCAGACTCAATTCGGATTTCTGGGTAATTGGGATATTACCAAGAAGATCACTTTAGGATTTGATTACAAATTCAATGCTGATCTTTATGCACGATTCGATCCGGAACGCAGAACTGACCCTAACGACAGAGAGCAGTCATACAAACTTCCTACTTTCGGATTGGTTAACGGAATGTTCAAATATAAATTTAAGCTTGGTAACCTTAACTCATACTTCCTTGCCAATGCATATAACATAATGAACATCGAATATGCATCTGAAGGTTGGGATAACGCAACTAAAGACTCAAACGGAGAATACCATCACAGTAAAGAAAACTTTATGGGATTCTGGGGCTTTAAGCGTACATTCTCATTCACATTTAAAGTGATGTTCTAAATAAAACTACATTTATATAATAAAAAAACGGCAGGGAGCTATCTCTGCCGTTTTTTTGTATTTAATTTTATGGCCATCTTTTTATTACATTTGCATTGTTCAAAACAGTTATCAAGTGAAAATATATTCCGGACTTTCGAATTTCAGTGCTGTAAATCCTGTTGTAACAATAGGAATGTTTGACGGACTACATGCCGGACATCGTGTTCTTTTAAATCATGTTATTAAAAAAGCTAAAGAATCAAAAGGAGAATCTGTTGTAATCTCTTTCTGGCCTCATCCCAGAATTGTGTTAAACAAAGATGCCCGAAACCTGCGCTTTCTTACTACACTTGAAGAGAAAACCCGACTTTTCAGCGAAACCGGTATTGACCACCTGATACTTATCCCTTTTACAAAAGAACTGGCCTCGCTTACAGCCAGAGAGTTCATTAAAAATATTCTGGTTGATGGCATCAGGCTGAAACATCTTATAGTAGGTTACGATCACAGATTCGGCAAAGACAGATTAAGCGATTTTAAAGAGTACAAAAAATATGCAGCCGAATATAAATTTTCCATATCAAAAATAGAAGCTGTGGAAAAAGACGGTGACCATATAAGTTCATCAGTAATACGAAAACTATTAACAAAAGGTGATATAAAAAATGCCAACCGTCTGTTAAGTTATAACTACCTGCTGACAGGAAGAGTAAAAGGAGGAATGAAATTAGGAAGAAAACTCGGCTATCCGACAGCCAATATCGAAGTCCAGGACAAACATAAATTAATACCCCCGGAAGGGGTTTATGCCTGTTATGTTAATATTATCGGAGAAAAACACGGAGGAATGTTGAATATCGGATACAGACCTACTCTGAAAAACGAAATGCAACAACTCTCAATCGAAGTTCATATTTTCGATTTCTACCGTGATATTTATTCGGAAGAAATAACTGTTGAATTCATTCATAGAATAAGAGATGAAATCAGGTTTGAAAATATAAAACAATTAACAGAACAACTCCGTAAAGACGAAAAAGTAATCAGAGAAATGGTAGATGCAAATTAAAGATTATGAATTATTTTTGCAGTATCATAACCATTTCTATACTTTTGCATACTATTAAAAAATTATAATAATGGGTAAAGAATTAACCAAGGACCTTCCGTACAAGGTAAAAGACATTGAGCTTGCCGATTTTGGAAGGAAAGAGATTGAGCTTGCCGAGAAAGAGATGCCCGGATTGATGGCTCTTCGTGAGAAATACGGCAAAGAAAAACCGCTTAAAGGAGCCCGCATTATGGGTTCTCTGCATATGACCATTCAGACAGCTGTATTAATAGAAACGTTAGTAGAACTGGGCGCACAGGTCAGATGGTGTAGCTGTAACATATACAGCACTCAGGATCATGCTGCTGCCGCAATTGCGAAAACAGGAGTGGGAGTATTTGCATGGAAAGGTGAAACTCTTGAGGAATACTGGTGGTGTACCGAACGTGCACTTGATTTCGGCAATGGGAAAGGTCCGGATCTTATTGTTGACGACGGCGGCGATGCTACAATGATGATTATACATGGAGCAAAGGCTGAAAAAGATCCTTCTATCCTGGATACAGACTACAGCAACGAACCCGACGATGTACGTGAACTGATGGCTCGCCTGAAAAAAGAGTTTGAGATTGACAATAAACGATGGCAGAACGTTGCCGCATCTCTTAAAGGTATCAGCGAAGAAACCACAACAGGAGTTCATCGTTTGTACCAGATGATGGAAAACGGAGAACTTTTGTTCCCTGCAATAAATGTGAACGACTCGGTTACCAAATCCAAATTTGACAACCTGTATGGATGTCGTGAAAGTCTTGCAGACGGTATTAAACGAGGTACAGATGTTATGGTTGCCGGCAAAACGGTTGTGGTTTGTGGTTATGGTGATGTGGGTAAAGGATGTGCACAAAGTATGCGTGGTTTCGGTGCAAGAGTTATTGTTACCGAGATTGATCCTATTTGTGCTTTACAAGCCTCAATGGAAGGCTATGAAGTAACTACAGTTGAAGATGCTCTGCCCGAAGGTGATATTTATGTTACTGCGACCGGAAACAGAGACGTTATCACCATCGAGCATATGGAAAAAATGAAAGACCAGGCAATTGTCTGTAACATTGGTCACTTCGATAATGAAATTCAGGTTGATAAACTTGAAAAATATCCGGGTATCAAAGAAACCAACATTAAGCCTCAGGTCGATAAGTTCACGTTCCCCGACGGACACGAACTGATCCTGCTTTCACGCGGACGTTTGGTTAATCTTGGAAATGCAACAGGACACCCGAGTTTTGTAATGAGTAACTCTTTCACTAATCAAACTCTGGCACAACTTGAATTATGGCAGAAAGATTACAAAATAGGGGTTTATACTCTGCCCAAAGAGCTTGATGAGGAGGTAGCACGCCTGCATCTTGGCAAACTGGGTGTAAAGCTGACAAAACTCTCTCCCGAACAGGCCGAATATATTGGAGTAAAACCTGAAGGGCCCTTTAAACCCGAACATTACAGATATTAATAATTCTGAATAACACACCCAGGCCCTCGCAAAAAGCGGGGGTTTGTTGTTTAAAAAAGATGATAAATAAAATATACCGGCATGTTATAACTGAAATATTTATTAATTTTAGGAAATAACCATTAGACACTTAACGAATAACACTACTCTACATGAAAAAGAATAACAAGTTTTCGATCTATTATTTTCTTGGGATGTTTTTTCTGATATCCTTTATTCAAATGCTTTTTTTCCCTGCCGGAAATACCGGAAACAAAATTCTGACATACGACAGCTTTGTGCAGAAAGTGGATTCTGGTAAAGTCGATAAAGTTCTGATATTACAAGAGAAGATTGTGGGAGAGTTAAAAGACACAACACAAAACACAGCTGAACACAAATTAACCAAAGGCCCCGTTGCACCCTGGAGGTTAAGAATAAAAGAAATTGAAGAACAACTCGCACGACAGTTTACCGTTATGCGACTACCTAATACTCAGGATGATGAATTACTTCAGCGCCTGCTGAGAAACAATGTAAAAGTTGTAGGTAAATATGAATCAAATGCCATTAAAAATTTCTTTCTCGACTGGATACTTCCCATCATATTTTTCATGGCAATATGGGGATTTATTTATAAAAGAATGGGCCCCGGAAATCCTATGTTGAGCATTGGTAAGAACAAAGCAAAAATTCTTGCCGAAACACCTGACAACCCTGTTAAATTCGATGATGTAGCAGGTGTAGACGAAGCTGTAGAAGAGGTAAAAGAGCTGGTTGATTTCCTTAAGAATCCGGACAAATACACAACCCTTGGGGGTAAACTGCCTAAAGGAGTATTGCTCGTGGGTCCTCCCGGAACAGGAAAAACACTTCTGGCAAAAGCAGTGGCAGGTGAAGCCGGTGTCCCGTTTTTCAGCCTGAGCGGTTCCGACTTTGTCGAAATGTTTGTAGGTGTGGGAGCCGCCAGAGTTCGTGATCTGTTCAAAGAAGCAAAAAATCAGGCCCCCTGCATAATTTTCATCGACGAAATTGATGCCATAGGAAAAAGCAGAGCCTCAGGTGCAGTGGCAGGCGGTTACGACGAACGTGAAAACACTCTTAACCAGCTTCTGGTCGAAATGGACGGTTTTGATGCTGGTATCGGTGTAATCATTATGGGAGCTACCAATCGTCCCGAAGTTCTTGATGCTGCACTACTCCGTCCCGGTCGTTTCGATCGTCAGGTACTGGTTGACAAACCGGACCTTAACGGACGTGAAGCAATTTTTAAAGTTCATACTAAAAATCTTAAACTGGACAAGGATGTCGATCTTCACCGTCTTGCCTCACAGACCCCAGGTTTTGCCGGAGCTGAAATTGCAAACGTTTGTAACGAAGCTGCAATTCTTGCTGTACGTAAAAATCATGACAAAATAAAAATGTCAGATTTTGAAGAGGCAATAGAAAGAGTCATTGCCGGTCTGGAGAAAAAGAACAAACTGATAAATGAACATGAACGAAAAATTGTGGCTTACCACGAATCGGGACATGCTATTGTCGGGTATTTTACCGAAGGTGCCGACGAAGTACAAAAAGTATCAATCGTACCCAGAGGTATAGGAGCCCTTGGATATACATTGCAAATGCCCCTTGAAGATCGTTACTTAATGTCAAAATCTGAACTTCTGGGCAAAATAAAAGGTTTACTGGGAGGCCGTGCTGCAGAAGAGATCATTATCGGAGAAGTCTCTACAGGAGCCTCCAATGATCTTGAGAAGGTTGCCCAGTTAGCTAAAAATATGATAACCGTTTACGGTATGAGTGAAAAACTTCCGAATATTTCACTTGTCAATCACTCCAGTCCGGGATTCCTTGGCGGTCAGCAGGGTATTGAGCGCCGTTCCGAATACCTTGAAAAAATGATAGACGAAGAGGTAAAACAGATAATTGACAAATGCTACGAAGATGCAAAAGAGCTGTTACGGGATAAAAAAGATTATCTTGAAAAGATGGCATCAGTACTACTTGAAAAAGAAGTCATCGGGCACGACGAGATAGAAAAAATTCTCGGCCCTAAAGCATGAAGAACCCAAATCATGCTTCTACTGCATAAGTCGGGATAAGCAAAAAAAAAGAGGATGTCCAAAAAGTAAATTACCCACGTCATTGCGAGAAGAAACGACGAAGCAATCTCTTGACTTTCAAAGCTTGTGAGTTTTGAGATTCCTTCACTCCGTTCGGAATGACGACTTTTTGGACATCCCCTTTTCTTTTATACAGTATTGGTTTTTAAATTCCTCTTACCGATATCTTAACCGGCTTTTGTAATATCAGGTGTAAACCCGTGTAAGTTCGTGCATCGGCTATAATATTCACAGTAGAATTGAGTACTGTACCGGGTGAAAGTTCAAAAACAATTTCTCCTTTTTTAGATGATATCATCCTGGCCGGCATCAGATTTTCATGAAAATATTTACCTTCTATCAGGTTCCCCCTGTAAAATTTTACTGATTTTATTCTTTTAGCCCCCTCTCCGGTCAGTGTCAGAATCAGTTTATATTTACCGTTTGTTTTTATTTCATCTTTTCTTGTTACAGAAATTACAGGATCGGGACGCAGTTTTCCTAAATTAGTATACTCTTTAAGGCCAGTGCCAGGCATACTGTTTTTGTAAGGATAAACAGCTGTAAGATTTCCCTGTCTGTCATATCGTTTACAAATACCGTTCAGCTTATCATTTTTATAGGGCTGCTCCTTATACACTTTTCCGGTTGAATGATATTTGAGGCGTGTACCCTCTTTTTTGCCCATAACATACGGTATTTCTTCAACTTTCCTGCCCGATTTAAGAAACCTTACGGCAACACCATTTTTTACAATCTGTCCGGTTGCATTCTTTTTCATGGGTATAACCCATTCTACGGGAGATGAGGGATTATCATTAAAATGTTTTTTAATGATTCTGATACTGTCATTTTTTTTGACTTTTGCACTAACTGTTTTAGTATTTCCTGAAAATGTACACCCCCCCGGAACCACAAGGGCAACTGCGAAAAGAAAGATAATAAACTGTTTCATGGTATAATTTTTTGTGAAGATAAAAAAAAGCCGCTTCGGAAAGAAGCAGCTCTCAAAATTTCTTATACAGAATATTTTACAGTAAAGCATCAAGTTTTGATGCCAATACTGCCTTAGGAACAGCACCCACCTGCTTATCCACCACTTCGCCGTTCTTAAAGAACAAAATAGTAGGGATATTACGAATACCGTATTTAACTGCAGTATTAGGGTTGCTGTCAACATCCATTTTTGCAACTAAAATCTTATCACCGTATTCTTCTGAAAGTTCTTTTACTATAGGTGACACCATTCTGCATGGTCCGCACCACTCTGCCCAAAAATCAACTATAGCAGGCACCTCGGAGTTTACAATTACTTCCTCAAATTTGTCGTCTGTTACGTCAATTACCATAATTATCTGTTTTATTTTATTTATACTCTTTTCTCTATTGCAGCGCAAAGTTATTAAAAATAAATTGCGTTCGCTCTATTTTTCAGATTTTTGTTTGGTAGTCTGAAGCTCTGCAATTTACCACAGATTAATTCACGTGCATTTTTATATCCGGATACTCCTCAAGAAGTTCGTCAAGCTTTGAGGTTAATGCCAGTCTGAATTTCCTTGAGAGCATATTAACATAAAGTTTTTTCTCCTCATCATACACTGTTACCTTAAGAACTGCCATTCCATTTTCTTCCTCAGGCAGATTATATAAATCGTCTATTAGCCTGTCCGAGATTTCTCTCAGGGGTATTTTAAGCTTTATCTCCTTTACATTTTCACTTAAATCGGCAAGGTCGGTAATGCTTATCACTTTTACCTCTAACGGATACTCCTTTTCGGTATCTTTTTTATACGTTCTGCGCTGAACCTTACCCTTAATCCTTACTCTTAAATCCTTTTTAAGTTTATATGCAAAGGATTCATAATCCCTTCCGAAGAATGCAAATTCAAAAGAACCGGTATAATCCTCAAGTGTAATAATGGCAAACTGTTTCTGGTTTTTGGTCAATCCTTCCCTCACATTTGTTATCATTCCTCCCACCAAAATCTCTTTACCTTCGAGCCTCTCAAGATGTTCAAGTTCTTTCAGCGTTGTGTTGGTAAAATGTTTCAGCACCATTTTAAAATTATCGAGCGGATGAGCAGAAAGATAAAGCCCGATATACTCTTTTTCTTTATTTAACTCTTCGAGCTGGGAAAACGGTTCACAAACCGGAAGAGTGGGGCGTTTAATCTCTATTCCTCCCGAAAGTGCTCCGAATAGCGAAGCCTGTTGATTTGCCTGATCTGACTGGAATTTATTACCGTAACGTATCAGATTTTCGATAAAACTTGTTTCTTCATTCTTTAACGGAGCAAAAAGCTGGGCTCTGTGATGTTCACCCAGATTATCAAGAGCTCCGGAATATGCCAGAGCCTCAAGGTTTTTCTTATTTACCGTAGTGAGGGGCAAACGCTCAACAAAATCATAAATATCTTTAAACGGTCCGTTTTTCTCCCTTTCTTCAATAATTGCTTCAACAGCACCTTCTCCAACCCCTTTTATTCCGGCCATGCCGAATCTGATAGCTCCTTTTTTATTTACTGTAAATTTTTTATAACTCTCATTTACATCCGGACCTAAAACCCTTAGCCCCATATTACGGCACTCTTCCATAAATGTGGCTATCTTGTTAATATCATTCAGGTTACGACTGAGTACCCCGGCCATAAACTCGGCAGGGTAATGCGCTTTAAAATATCCTGTCTGATATGCAATATGGGCATAACATACCGAATGTGACTTATTAAATGCATAACTTGCAAAAGCCTCCCAGTCTTTCCATATCTTCTCAATAAGTTCTTCCGGCTTCTTTTTTACCTCTTCACACCCTTTTATGAACTCCTCATTGGCAAGACAACCTTTGGTAAATTCCACCTTAAGTTCGGCCATCAGATCGTGCTTCTTCTTTCCCATTGCTTTACGCAACGAGTCGGACTGTCCCCGTGTAAAACCTCCCAGAGTTCTTGATAAAAGCATAACCTGCTCCTGATAAACAGTAATACCGTAGGTATCTTTCAGGTATTTTTCCATCAGAGGATGATCATACTCAATCTTTTCCCTACCGTGTTTTCGTGCAATAAAAGAAGGGATATAATCCATTGGCCCGGGACGATATAAGGCATTCATGGCCACAAGATCCTCAAACCGGTTAGGTTTAAGTTCCTTAAGGTACTTTTTCATTCCGGGTGATTCAAACTGGAAAATGGCTGTTGTATGCCCTTCACTGAAAAGTTCAAATGTTTTGGCATCATCACCTGGTATATCCTCCAGGTTAATGTCTATCCCTTTCGAGATTCTGATATTATCAATAGTTTCTTTTAATATTGACAACGTCTTTAATCCCAGAAAGTCCATTTTAAGCAATCCTATTGCCTCCACAAATCGTCCGTCATACTGTGTTGTCAGAAGTTCCTCTCCTTTTGTGGGCATCACGGGAAGATGCCTGTCCAGAGAATCCTTTCCTATCAATATGCCACATGCATGAACACCAGTCTGACGTACCGATCCTTCCAGTGACTCAGCAAATGTAATTGTTTTCCGGATCAGCTGATTGGGAGATTCTTTTTCCTTAACCAGTTCAGGCGATTCCTTATATGCCTTGGTAAAACTCATTTTTGGAGCTTCCGGTACAAGCTTGGCCAGTCTGTTCGACTCTGATAAGTCAAGGCGCAAAACCCTGGCTACATCTTTTATCGAACTCTTGGTTGCCATTGTTCCGAAAGTACATATATGGGCAACTTTATCTTTCCCGTATTTTTCGGTAACATAATCAAGTACATCCTGTCTTCCGTCATCATCAAAGTCAATATCAATATCAGGCATCGATATACGATCGGGATTCAGGAAACGCTCAAACAGCAAATCATGTTTTATCGGGTCAATATTGGTTATTCCGGTACAATAAGCAACTGCAGAACCTGCTGCAGATCCGCGTCCCGGACCAACCAGTACTCCGTTATTTTTTGCCCAGTTGATAAAATCCTGTGTAATAAGAAAATATCCCGGAAATCCCATTCCGATAATTGTATCGAGTTCAAAATTTATACGCTCAAGCGCTTCCTGCGGAATCGGGTCTCCATAACGTTTTTTTGCTCCCTCTAATGTGAGATAACGAAGATAGTCACCCTCATTATCAAAACCTTCAGGCAGCGGGAAGTCCGGCATGATAGGTTTTGAGTTTAACTCAAACTCCTCAACCTTATCTGCTATTTCCATTGTATTTGAAAGGACTTCAGGAATATCGCCGAACAACCTGAACATCTCTTCAGGAGTTTTGAGCCATTCCTGCTTTGTATAGCGCATCCGTTTATCGTCGTCGTAATCCTTTCCTGTATTCAGACATATCAGAATATCATGAGCATCGGCATCCTCTTCATTCAGAAAGTGAACATCATTAGTGGCAATGACTTTTACATCAAGCTCCTTTGCCAGCTCAAGAACTACTTTGTTTACCTTTTTCTGATTCTCCGGCACATCATCTTTCACTCTCGGATCATCAGTAGGGTGATACATCACTTCAAGATAATAATCATCTCCGAAAAGATTTTTAAACCAGCGGATTGTTTCTTTCGCTCCTTCAATGTCGCCTTTCATTATTTTCTGAGGCACTTCGCCTCCAAGACAAGCTGAAGAAACAATGAGTCCTTCATGATACTGTTCAAGTACGTTTTTGTCAATCCTGGGCTTGTAATAAAACCCTTCGGTATTAGCAATGGAAACCAGCTTCAGGAGATTTCTGTATCCTGTCTTATTTTTGGCAAGCAGAATAAGATGCTCTCCTGAATTATCAAGTTTGTTTTTTTTGTCTTTATCGTGAAGTGTACGGCGGGCAACATATGTTTCACACCCAAGTATCGGTTTTATACCTTCTTTTTTACAGGTATCCCAAAACTCCTTTATTCCGAACATTGATCCATGATCGGTCAGAGCCAATGCCGTCATACCGGTCTCCTTGGCTTTCTTCACAAGTCCGCTTATGCTTGCTGCCCCGTCAAGGATGGAGTACTGGGAGTGAACGTGAAGGTGTGTGAACTGAATGTCTGCCATGCCTGTTTTTATTAATTCTGTAATCCGATATCGCACTTAAAAATCAACAACGTTGCCAACTTTCCGGAATGTGAAATGAGTACTCTAACTTGCCGTCAAGTTAGACAACAAAAATATAAAATCATCGCTCAAATAAGGGCCAAAAACAGTAAAGGTTATTCACATAATTATAAACAATAATTGATCACTAATGAAAATCAACACAATAAGACTACCGCATTTTTCAAGGGTCGATTTTGGTCGATCATACTGGCAAATAAAATCATTAATGAAAGGGGAATTTTCTTTAATAGCGGTTTCGGGGACACATACCCTTAGATGTAAAAAGTAAAAAACATCTTCACCCCGCCGGGTTTTGGCGTACAAGCCAATTAACTTGCAAGCAAAGTAAGGCAAATAACTAAAATCAAAACATATGGGAACATTTACGATCAGTGATCTTGAAAAAGACCAGAACCTGCAAATGCCACTAAGGACCTATACTGTAATGGACGAATTATTCTCGGAGAAAAAAGGTATTATGCCTTCTACCATCACAATGATACCCGGAAAATCAGGAATAGGGAAAACCACCGTTTGTATCGACATCCTGAAATCGGTACGCATCAAAGGGCCCGACAAGAGGGTACTTTTTATCTCGGTTGAGATGAACAAAATACACCTCTACCGCTACTCGCGCCGGTTAAACTTTGCCGACATTCCTATTTTCACATTCGAAGTAGACAAAAATATAACGGAACAACTGAACAACGTACTAAATGAAGGATGGCACCTCATACTTATCGACAGTTTTCAGCAACTCGTAAACCTCATGTCAGTGTATGAAAAGATGCCAAAAACAAAAGCAGAAGTGAACATCATTAAAATGATGGACAACTGCCGGCTTGGCAATAATAAAAAAAATCTTAACACTGCTTTTCTATGCACAATGCATATGACCAAGTCGGATAATTTCGCGGGCTCGGCTTACATCAAGTATATGGTGGACGGAATGCTGGAAATGAAACAGGACGAGGACAACGAGTTCCTTAAATATATGACATTCACTAAAAATCGCGATGGCAAAACCAATATCCGTTTGTATTACTCTATCGGCGAAAGAGGTGTGGAATACAACCTTGGACGATACAAATCGGACATGGAAACAATGAGTGCCCTGTCAAAAGATGAAGAATACCAAAAAGTCAACAGTAATCAATTTGATGAAATATTTAATACTTAAATCCCATGGAAACATATTTAGTCAAAAAAGAGAGGGCTTTGGAGAAAGAGCCGGTTTTCAAACGTGTCAACATCAGCAAAGTTCATATTATCGATAACAACACTATCGACCTGAACGGAAAAATCTTTAATGCCGAATTTGATTTTATAACGCAGCTTGCTGACGAGATAGGAATTAGCCCCGCAAGTATATATCAACTGGGACGCAATCTTAATGCCACAGAGGTTAACCTGATACTTAACAAATCTTTCAATAACTATTTCAAACGCAACCCTCCAATTCTCGGAAATGTAATTGGCGACAGGGAAAAAGCAAACCTATTCCGTTTCAGCAAATCAGAGATTATCACCTACAAAACGATCTTTGAAGCACTGGATAATATATATAAAAACTACAGTGATACTGAATTTAACATAAGCAGAGGTGATATCTCTCTTCTATTAAAAGAAGACAAAGCAATTGATATCAAAGGTCTGCCGGAAGAGACATTTATCCCCAATATTGGCATGCGATACATCTATGGAGAGGCATTCGGGCTGACCAAAGTGATGAACAGATTAAGCTGTACAAACCAGATCAGAATGAACGTATTCAACCGAAACAATAAAAAGCTTTCTACTATAAACTCATCAATGACCATTCTGAAGTCGTTAAAACAACTCAACGACAATCGCTTTAATCTGAAATATGCCGATAAGGTAGCTAAGGTGAAAAAAGCTAATGCATCATTGCACGAATATGAATCGGTAATACGGATGGTGAAAAAGTATATGGGAAGAAACAAATCGGCCCTTGATACCCTGTTCAGAAAAAATGAAGTTGAACTGGCCCTTAGTACAAATAACAAACTAAATGAAGAAACAGACAAAAGACGCATCTCAACCCCTCTGAACTATTGGGAAATGGTAAACGGCGTAACCGATTTTGCAAGCCACAACTACGTGATGCTGAAGTATGATGAGCGTGAGCTTCTTCAAACAAAAGCATTTGAGTTACTTGAAAGAACTCCGGACTTATTGAGGTTCAGTAATAATTAAGTTTCAATGTTGTTTGAATTATGCTAAGGGTAAAGTTCTTGTAAATGGTTGCAAACCAAATTTAACTCTTTTGCTTTATGCAGGAGAGTTAAATTTGTATGTTTATGCAAATCTGTTGTGGTATACCCTGCCGGTATCAATACTCTCATCAGTGTGAGGCGGTTTTTTTTCAGCTTTGTAGCCAATGGCAATTACGGAAAGTAATTCATGTTCCGGTTTTAAATTCAGAATGTTTTTTAGATTTTGAGTTGCAGTTTTTCCATCAGCAGTTGTGCGTTGTCTTAATTGCGACCAGCATGCACCCAGACCTTCATTCTCAGCTGCAAGCAGAATAAAAGCGGCAGCAATTGCCGAATCCTCTATCCACACATCATATTTTGAAGTATCGGCAACAATAACTATTGCTAATGGAGCTTCTTTGATAAATGCTGCACCATGAGTTTTTGATGAAGCAATTGCCTCTAAAGTCTTCCTGTCGTCAACAACAATAAATTCTGCCGGATATGTTCGTTTGCCGGAAGGAGCAAGCAGAGCTGCTTTCAGAATTCTGTCGATCTTCTCTTTTTCTACCGGCTTGGTAGAAAACTTTCGTATGCTTCGTCTGGTGTGCATTAAATCATAAAGATTGGTCATTTTTCAAAGTTTTTATGTTTTTAAATGCACTACGCCACAATATGGCGCAGGAGTTTTTTATCTTTAAAGATATAAAAGCAAAGGTAGTTTAAACATTTAAATCAAAGAATATGAAATTTTCAAACCAGGTAAAAAGATTATCATTGATAATTGAATTTCTCAAAAGACACACTTACGTAAAGAAAAAAGAGATAATTGAATTTCTTGAAGATAAAATGGAAGAAGAGATATGGGATGCGACCAAAGAAAGAACAGGCATATCCGAACGGAGTGTGGAACGGGATATTGAAACATTGCGTAAAAACGGTTTTGATATAGAGTATTCGAAAAGCCGGGGCGGATATATACTGTCGTCAGTTTCTCATGAAGGCATTGTATTCAACCGTATGCTGGAAGTCCTGCATATTACCAGAGTGGCATCCTTTGGAGACCTGTTACAGCTTGAGACTGTAAACACCGGATATGAACACCTTTATGGATTGCTTAATGCAATAAAGAATAAAAAAAAGGCGGAATTTCTTTATCAAAAGTTCTACGAAAACAGCCCTTCCGTAAGAAAAGTCATTCCAATAATGGTTAAAGAATTTAAACGAAGGATGTACCTGCTGGCTGCTGATGAAAAAGACAAAAGCATCAAAGTTTTTGCATTCGACAGAATCTCCAACATCTCAGTGCTCCGGGAATCATTTGACAATTATGATAACTTCGATAACTATTTTGATGACTATTTCGGAATAGTAGTGCGTCAGGATAAAGAGGTCGAAACCATCAGAATAAAAACGTACGACACAAAAACAAAGTATTTTCAGACACTGCCGCTCCATCACACCCAGAAAATGATTGAACAGGGTGATGACTACGCTGTGTTTGAATACCAAATGAAAATAACATACGATCTGATAATGGAACTACTAAGCCACTCTTTTGAGGTTGAGGTATTACAACCTGCAGAACTTGCCGAAGAGATAAAGTGGAGACTTGAAGCAACTTTAAAGCATTACCGCAGATAGAACTCAATATTTTAAAATTATCCATTTGATACCCGTTCGTGTCAGACGCGACGTCACGTTATGACGTTTGCATATCCCATCTTTACAAAAAACACAACACGTATGGATGATAAAACCAAATACAACCTTATTGCAGTAGGCAAGAACTCCTACCAAATGATACACGACATGACACTTGCAAAAAAGCATATAACTCGTGTTTGCTTTTGTAATTTAAGTTCGCTGTCATTTTGGGATACAGTTGATCACCTTTTTAAAAGTGACATTTTTAAAAATATAAACGATGAAACCACAGTAAAAAAAATTGAAATAAACCCGGCTGTCATCTCAAACATTTCGGTTGCACCTAAATACCTGAAAACTACCAGATGGAAGTTTATAGATATTTCTGACAATGATGAAAGCAAAACTTCAACCATTTTTACAAATGCTGTTGCAAATTTTATAAAAGAAGATGTTCTCACAATACTGATAGCCGACATATCAGAACTAACCGGGAGCTTGACTGAGCAAGTAAAAAAGTTGCCTCACTTGACTTGCCTAAACAGAATATGAAATTTGTCGGTATAGTTCCTTTTAAATTCAAAGGTGAAAGGAAATATAAAAATGCAATCGCGGTCAAAAATGAATTTTCAGATATGGCAAACTTCATCTGTTTTGATGAAAATTTGTTGCTTCAGAATAAAGACCTTAAACTAAAAGATGCTTTGGAAAAATCGAAACAAAAACTACATGAACAGACTACAAATCTGATGGGGAACTAACCTTAGAAATCTGAAACAAACAAAAATACCTTACGTAATATTATTTAAATTAAAAAAATAACCAAAATGTTCGAACTGGAAGAATTAAAAACTATGGTTGCAGCACTTTGGGAACTTGATGAAGATGACTGTGAAATAAATCAGAAATTTTTCGATGCAGATAATGCTGTTGATGAAATGTTAGAGCATTGTTACAAACGAAATGACTGTATGGAACTCAATAAACTAAAAAAAGAGTTAGAGCTAATTCATGATGAATATGGTATCGTTTCCGAAAAAGATATGCTGAATATGATGTATCCGGATGGAATTGATGATTAAACTCAATACAATATGAATCAATCAATCTTAAAAATAAAGCACTTACTTGAAAATGTATCGGCGATAACGAAAAAGCATGAAGAGATTGCCAAAATTACAGGACAGAATTTCAATGTATTCAATGTTCTTGGGTTATCAATAAACGAAGTGCGCACACACTCCGCCTTTATTGCTGAACTTCTTAACCCGAATGGCTCACACGGTCAGGGTAATATCTTCCTGAAACTTTTTGTAAAAATGCTTACTGAGAATATTAACGGAAAAGACTTTGCTTTTGATGTTGACAACGATGTAAGAGTAGAAACCGAAAGATACACAGGTAGAATAAATGAAGAATTCACCGAAGGTGGTTATATTGATATTATTGTTGAAAACCCGAAAAGCACTGCAATAATCATAGAAAATAAAATTTATGCAGAAGATCAAAGAAATCAACTGTTACGATATTACAATTATGGCAAGAGAAATTACAATGATTACACGTTGATATATCTTACTTTATATGGTAATGATGCAAGCGAATACAGTGCAGGTGATAAAAAAAGTGGAATAGATTACCACAATTTATCATATAAAACAAACATAACTGAATGGCTAGAACTTTGTAAGCGTGAATCTGTCAATAACCCTATTTTGAGAGAAACAATTGAACAATATATTTATTTAATAAAACAATTAACAAGTCAGGCTATGAGTAATATAGAGAAAGACGAAATAATAGATCTTTTAAAAACAAATCCGGAACTTATTGATGATGTAAAAAAAATAGCTTCTGCATCAGAACAACTTAAGAACGAGATTGAAACGGATATACTACAAAAATTAAACGAAACACAATCGAAAAAAGTCGAGTCAGTGAGGATCATCAACAATTGGACGATAAGTCCTAAGTTCATTATTGACAAAGATGGTTTTGCTGTGTGTTCCTACGTAAAGGATGAGAACAACAAAGTTATTCATGGAGATAAAACGCAGAAGCTAAAAGAATGGAGAGTTCAGCTAAATGATTATTTTACAAAATGGGGAGAACCTTTGTGTTGAAAATTATTAAGGGACTTTCCCAAAAACAAGGGAACGATAAAAGATCTACCAGGCGAAGATCTCGTAAAACTGACTACCGAAAATGGCCAGAATGAGTTCATCAATAAATGCATTGATGAAGCTGAAATGTATTTCACAGAACTAAAGGTTCAGCTAAACCTGAACTAACTATGGCAAATTTTGTAGCTATAGATTTTGAAACAGCAACAGGCAGAAGGAATACTGCCTGTGCGATTGGAATAGTAACTGTAGAAGACGATAAAATAATTGACGAATATTACTCCTTGATAAAGCCACTGGGAAATGAATATAATTGGCATAACGTCAATGTTCACGGCATAACAGAAGAAGACACCAAGAGTGCCCCCACTTTTGAAATGGTTTATCCCGAGATAAAAAAGTGCCTACAAGGCAAAACAGTTGTGGCACACAATGAAAATTTCGACAGGGGTGTGTTACAACAAACAATGGAACATCATGGCCTTGATTATTCCGAATTGCAACTATCGCCTCAGAGGGAGTGTACGATGAAGATTTGCCGGGGAAATAATTGATATCCAAATGGAAATCTTGCTGATTGTTGTGAGGTTGATAATATTGAACTTAACCATCATGAAGCATTATCCGATGCCAGAGCATGTGCAATACTTTATTTGATAAATACCGCTAATATTGTGGATGCGCAATAAACCATATACGGATTGTGAGATTCTCGTTTCGACTTAGCATAAAAATTAAACCTGCCGGTAATAAATGAACAAATCTGATTAAAATCAAAATGCCCACGAAATTCATCACCAACTCACAGCTCTACTCAGAAGTAATTGAACCGGTAGCAAAAGCAAAACGGTTTGTCTGGATAGGTACTGCTGACATTAAAGACCTGCATGTGAAACGACGGGGAAACGTTGTCTCGTTTTTATCTGTTCTGAATGAATTGCTAAAGCGCGGTGTTGAGATCCGGTTGTTACATGCTAAAGAACCGGGGCCGAATTTTAGAAGCAGTTTTGATAAGTATCCCGGGTTGTGGGAGGCAATGGAACGGCAGCTCTGCCCGCGGGTTCATTTCAAGCATATCATTATCGACGGGCAACTGGCTTACACCGGTTCGGCAAACCTGACAGGTGCAGGCCTTGGGATGAAAAGTCCTGATCGCAGGAATTTTGAAGCCGGTATTGTGACTTCGGATGCCGAAATGATTGAAAGCATTATGAAACAATTCGATGAGGTGTGGATGGGAAAGTTCTGCAAGTCGTGTGGCAGGCGGAATTATTGCAGCGAACCGATAATATAACCAATTACCTCCCTTTACTCCATTAGCTTTACCAATTGTAACCTTCGTTACTGCAACGACGATTACCATAAACAATGCCATTATTTATTTTCCGGGGACAACCTTTTTGTAAAAGAATTTGTTACCTTTAATAATCCCTAATTATAAATCTGAAAAAAAGAAATTATGGCTATAAACAGTATTATGGATCCTATCGGGCGGTTGATGGGATTACGCTACAAGTCTCACCCATGGCACGGCGTAGACATCGGCGACAATGTACCAAACGAAGTTATGTGCTTTATCGAAGTTGTGCCAACAGATACTATAAAATACGAAGTAGATAAACCCAGTGGTTACCTTCGTATCGACCGTCCGCAAAAATACTCTAATGTAGTACCCGCTCTATACGGATTTATTCCACAAACATTCTGCGGGAAAGAGATTGGTAAGTTTTGCAGCGATAAAATAGGCAGAGAAGGAATTCACGGCGACGGAGACCCTTTGGATATCCTTATCCTGACCGAAAAAGAAGTCCCGCATGGTGACATTCTTGCTATGGCAATTCCTATTGGCGGATTCAGAATGCTGGATGGTGATGCTGCTGATGACAAAATTATCTCGGTACTAAAAAATGATGTGGTGTACGGCGGTTTTAAAAGCGTAACCGAATTGCCCGACCTGGTGATAGAAAGGCTTAAGCACTATTTTTTAACTTACAAAGATATGCCGGGATTGAGTCACGAATCCGAAATAACGCACGTATACGATGCTGATGAAGCAAAAGAAGTTATAAAACTGGCAATAAAAGATTACAAAGACAGATTTGACAGTTTAAGGTCGGCGTTGCAAAATTATTGATCAGAAATCAAATAAAACAAAAAAGCTGCCTGAGTAAATCAGGCAGCTTTTTTTATAATTGAGGATTAATGTTATTCAGCTGATTTAACATTGATAGCATTTAATCCTTTGTCTCCTTGTTTTACGTCAAATTCAACTTTTTGGTCTGTTTGAAGACCTTCGTATGAATTAACGATTCCTGTGCGATGAACAAAAATGTCATCTCCGTTTTCAGATTCAATAAAACCATAACCTTTGGTTTCATTGTACCATTTTACTGTTCCTTTAGTCATTGTACTGTGTTTGTTGTTTAATATCTGTTAGTTCTTGGCCTGGCCTCATTAACGACCATCACTCTGTTTTCAAGAGTTGCACCATTAAGTTCTTCAATAGCTTTATTAGCTTCATTACTGTCTTCCATAGTTACGAAACCGAAGCCCTTGCTTCTTCCGCTGTACTTGTCCATAATGATTTTTGATGATGATACTGCACCATACTCTTCGAAGATATCTTTAAGATCTTCTTCGTTTACCTTGTAATTAAGGTTTCCTACGTAAATGTTCATTTCTATAAAAATTAAAAAATAAATTCTTTTTGGTCAGTGATCAAAAACAACAAATGGTAAAATGCCTTTTGTTCTGATAAATCAGGCGTTGGTCTTCTGTAATTATAAGTGTTGGATTTTCTTTTTGAGCGGTTAATTTCGGTAACCTTTTTCCCGGTTCTTATACTTGAAGCTGTAAATGCAGTTTCTTTCGAAGAGTAATAACGTTTTTAATTTGACTTTGCAATGTTACGGACAATAATCGGGTTTAACAAACAAAAACATGAAATAAACAGAAAAAGATTCATATTTATTAAATCAGTCCCATATTTCTCATCAGGTATGTTGCATTATGGCTGTGTGTTATTCCATTGCGAAGGGTATAGTCAAAAATAAGTTTTCCATTATCAAACTCAACCTCAAAACATTTATTTACGATTCTGCCGGGATGTTTCTCTTCGAGTTTCCCAAGTTCCAGGTCATGAGTTGCAATTATACCTGCAGCACCTAACTCCATAAGTTTTTCGGTTAATGCTATTGACCCTTTGGTTTTATCATGAGAATTGGTTCCTTTTAATATTTCATCAAGAATGAAAAATATTTTTTCTCCTCTACGCAGTTCATCAACAATGTATTTTAACCTTTTCAGTTCAGAGAAAAAATAGGATTCATGTTTATCCAGCGAATCAAAAGTTCTCATGCTGGTTATGAGACGTTGCGGCCGGTATGTGAACTTATCGGCACAAACCATTGTTCCCGAGCCTGCCAATATCATATTAACTCCTACTGTTCTGAGAAATGTGCTTTTACCCGCCATATTGGCTCCTGTAATTATTGCAATTCCGGCATCTTTATCCAGTGTAAAATCATTATCTACTCGTTCGGCAGGAGGAATTAACGGATGCCCCAGGCCTTTTGAACTAACCGGAGTGTCTTCTGAAAATTCAGGGAATGTAAATTCCGGATGATTATATGCAAAACCTGCCAGACTGTTATATGCATCGAGCTCATGAACAATGTCAAACCACTGTTTTATACTATTCTTATATTTACCAAACCATTTAACCAACGAACCGGTAACAACTAAATCCCAAAGAAAAAACCCATTAAGTAATGGTCCGGTAAACATATTCATCCGCTGGTCCAGATAGTTGATATTACGGCTCAACTGTTTAATAATCTCCGACACCTTTTTATCCGCCTGTGTTAATTCACCTGCCAGAATTAAAAGCGACTCCGACTCAAACACTTCTCTCTCAACAAGAGTAATCAGGCGCGAATAACTGCCAAGCAAGCTACCAAGTTTTGAAATCTGTTTATGAATACGGGTTATTCTCCTGAAATATAATCCCGATATTATTAATCCCGTAAAAAATAACCAAACTACAACCCTGACAGGCAATAATCCTGTCATGAACAATATTAATATCAAAAGCGACAATAACGGAAATAATACAGAAAGAATCTTCTCTTTTGTGCCGTAAAATGACAAATCAACTTTTGTTATATTCTTCAGTAATGCAACTGTTTTATCATCCTCTTTCATCATCTTGCCGAGAGCATAAAACTGTTGCCTGAAAGCTTTTTTACCTGCCAGCTCTCTTACCACATACTGAGCCTTTTTTATTTCTCCGGCAGTCAAAAGAGGATTTGCAAGTTTACGGGCAAGTTTCTCATATCCCACTTTTGTGGATGTACGATTGATGTATTGAAATACGGAACCTTTACCAAAAATATCCAGATCGCCTGAGAAATCGTGTTCCGGCGCAATAAACTCATTACCAGCAGGCAGGTGCCTGAACTTAAAGTCCAACACTTCCAATTCAATAATATTCACTTCCAGCATACGGGAAGCAAACTGTTTGTTGGCTCCGAGTTTAACAGCATACTTCACCAGAAAAACAAAAACCAAGGCAAAAAACACCATGGTAACAAAAAAACCTGTCGAAAAACTTTCGAAAAAAACAAACGGAAGTATTGCTCCCGAAAGAAAAACAAACAAACGCCCCCAACCTGTCAACCTGATTTTCGTCTTCAGGTTTTCAAGTTTCCGGCTCCACTTCTCTTTACCGGCCTCGTATTCTTCTTTCAGGTTCATCTCACTCTTCCTTGTGCATCTCTTTCCACAAAAGGTCCTTAAGCTCAGTGATACCTATATTAGCAATAGATGATATGAAAACATAAGGTATATCGGGCAGATCTTGTTTTATCTCTTCAATCAGTTCATCGTCAAGCAGGTCAGATTTGGAGATGGCCAGCACTCGTCTTTTATCGAGTAATTCAGGATTGTAGCTGCCGAGCTCATGTACAAGAATTTCATATTCTTTTTTTATGTCATCGGCATCGGCAGGAACAAGGAAAAGCAATATAGAGTTACGCTCAATATGGCGAAGGAATCTGAGTCCCAACCCTTTCCCCTGGCTTGCTCCTTTTATTATTCCCGGGATATCGGCCATAACGAAAGAGCGGTTATCGCGATAGCTCACCATCCCAAGATTCGGCACAAGGGTCGTAAAAGGATAATCGGCAATTTCAGGCTTTGCAGCCGACACAACAGAAAGAAGTGTTGATTTCCCGGCATTAGGGAAGCCTACAAGTCCGACATCTGCAAGCAGCTTAAGTTCAAGTATTGCAGCAATTTCAGTTCCCGGTTCACCCGGCTGAGCATACCTTGGAGTCTGGTTTGTTGCCGATTTAAAGTGATCGTTTCCAAGCCCGCCGCGTCCGCCTTTAGCAAGGATATACTCCTCATTGTCTTTTGTCACCTCAAAAAGGAATTCTCCGGTTTCGGCATTTTTAACAACGGTACCAAGCGGCACTTCAATTATTTTATCTTCACCCATAGCACCTGTTGAACGCTGTGCTCCTCCGGACTCCCCGTTTCCGGCAAAAATGTGGCGTTTGTATTTAAGGTGAAGAAGTGTCCAGTAGTTACGGTTTCCACGGACAATCACATGACCTCCTCTGCCACCATCACCACCATCTGGCCCTCCTTTGGGAATAAACTTTTCACGGCGCAAATGAGCTGAGCCGGCACCTCCTTTTCCCGAACGGCAAAATATTTTTACGTAATCAATAAAATTTGATGAAGCCATGTCTCTCTTTTCTACTTAATAAAAAAACCGTTGCAAAGATAGTCACAATATCCGATATAATCCTGTTACCGATATTGTTATTGATACAAACAAAAATCCCCGGCTTTAACCGGGGACCACATTACTTCTCGTTATGGTTCACTGTAATTCCTGTAACACCTTATCTATACGGTTAAAGATTTCATCAACGGAGCCTGTCCCGTCAATTGTACGCAACTTGCCCTGTTTGCGATAAAATTCGACAACAGGAGCGGTTTGTTGCTGATAAACCCTCAGCCTGTTTTCAATTACTTCCATTGTATCGTCGGCACGTCCGTCTATACTTTTACGCTTCAACAGGCGTTCGATAAGCACCTCGTGCGGAACATCAAGAAATAACAACGCCGAGATGGCAGTACCTCTGTCACTCAACATGTTTTTAAGTTCCGATGCCTGATTCAATGTTCTGGGAAAACCGTCAAATATAATTCCCGGCACATTCCCCAGCCTGTCAAGTTCATTACTTAATATATCAATAATCAGCTCATCAGACACTAACTCTCCTTTGCTTATAATGGCCTCTACCTGATGTCCTAATTCCGAACCTGATGCGATTTCCTGACGCAACAACTCTCCTGTCGAGATGTGAGTATATCCGTATTTTTCAATTATTTTCTTACTTTGTGTTCCTTTTCCTGAACCCGGAGGACCGAAAATTACAATATTAATCATTTCTCAAATTGTTTAGGTTTTCCATTGGTTATTGTTATTCATCTACTACGGTGTAGATGTTTCGCAGATTCCGGCCATAACCATTATAATCAAGACCGTATCCGACAATAAAATCGTTCGGGATTTTTAATCCTATATAATCAAGTTTCATGTCTTTTTCGTACGCTTCGGGTTTAAAAAGCATTGTAGCCACCCTCACATCCAACGGATCGTGTTTCTTTAGCTGTTCTACAATATTTTCTACCGTTATGCCTGAGTCCACAATATCTTCCAGAATTACCACATGACGACCTTTTATATCTTCATTAAGTCCTATCAGTTCTTTTACTTTGCCGGTAGTACTGGTTCCCTCATAAGAAGAGAGTTTTACAAAACTTATTTCACAATTAAACGACATCTCTTTCATAAGATCAGATGCAAACATAAAAGACCCATTCAGAACACAAATAAGTAAAGGATCTTTATCTCGAAGGTCACGATCTATCTCATCCGATACCTTTTTTATGGCTTTTATAATGTCAGCTTCAGGAATTGACAGTTCAAATTCCTTATCAAGTAGCTTTACTCTTTTCATATAGTGTAAATTAACGTTTTCAGCAGAATGCCTTTAATAAGTAAGTAAAAATACGGAAAAATGATTTTACACCAAAGTTTAATTTTGTTTTCATACCTATGTAATCCCACAATAAGTTAAAGGCAAGAAATCATTCAAACAAAACTTCTGTGTGTATGCATTTTACATTGAGGGTCTTGTTTTATAACCCAAAATTAATCCGGAATAAAAAACGCGGCACCAGGCCGCGCTCCAATTTTAATATCCTAAAAACAGTTTATCAATCACGTCTTCCTAAAAATATCATAACGTAATACAGCAATGTTGCCAGAGACGACAAAGCTGCGACTACATATGTATATGCTGCCCATTTTAAGGCATCCTTTGCTTTATCATGTGCCGGGCCGCTAACCACTCCGCTTGTATCCAGCCATGCAAGAGCCCTTCTGCTGGCATCTATTTCAACCGGAAGAGTTATAAATGCAAACAGGGTGAATATTCCATAACATGCAATTATCACTTTCAGAGCAAAGTCGTATGAAAACCACCCACCAATCATAAAAGCACCGAAAAACATTGCAATAAACATAAAATTAATAATTTTTGCACTCACATTCTGTAATGGTACAAGTGCTGTTCTGAGCTGAAGCATTGCATAACTGTGGGCATGCTGAACCGCATGACCTGTTTCGTGAGCTGCAACTGCTGCGGCTGCAACATTTCTTCCGCTGTAAACATCCGGACTGAGGTTTATGGTATGATTTGCCGGATTATAATGATCGGTAAGCTGGCCCGGTACCGATTTTACCTCTACATTATAAATACCGTTATCGCGAAGCATTCTTTCTGCAATTTCACGACCGGTAAGGCCTCCATTAACAGGAATACGTGAGTACTCTGCAAATTTACTTTTCAAGCGTCCGCTCACAACCATACTTAGCACAGCGAACACTATAAATATCATTAATAATGGTAATGAAAACATAACTCTATTTTTTTATTTGCTCATAATTTATTCAAAAATCCTGCCATAATGCAACGCAGACAAAACATCAAAGATTCTCTCATTTCATGATGTCCGATCCGGCCGAAACCGACAAAAATTCAGCAACAATTCTGACAAAAGTGACATCTTGTTCACCGTAAGCATCTTTTTCAGAAGACTGAACTGTTAAAACCCCGATAGTCTTTTTATTAAAAACAAGTGGCATGAATATTACCGACCTGGAGTCGATATCGCCGGGCACTGGCCGCAGTGCATTGACATACTTTTTATATTCAACATCAAAATCTGCAATAATTATCTCTTTTGTATTTAAAAACGAATGAACAGATAACCTGTCCTTATCATCCATCGGGAAGGTGATAAACGGCGCCCTCTCTCCATTATTTATCAGATATTTAAAATCCAACGTATTCTGCTCGTCATTATAAAGTGCTATTCCATAAAGACGTACACTCATAACACTGCTGAGATCGGAATAGCTGTTCATAAAAACTGTTTCAGGAACATTCCCCGATAAAGCTTCTCTACCCAACAAAGAAATTTTTCTGAGCCCTTCCGAATATTTATCGATAAGTGTATTTATTTCCTTAATCTCATTTTTCAAAACTCCAATTTCCTGTCTGCACTGTTTCAGTTCTTCTTTTCTCTTTTGCATCTCTATTGACTTAACCTCAAGAATTGATTTCATCTCGGATTTAACAAGCCTGTTATGCTGCACCCATATCCTGAAAATCACATACACCAGCAAAGTCAACAACAAGAGTACCATAATTTTAATTGTCACAGTCTGCCACCAGGCCGGTTCAATAGTAAAAGAAAATACTGCCGGTTCTTCATTCCATATTCCGCTATTGTTACAGGCCTTTACATAAAAAGTATAATTACCCGGAGGCAATGATGCATAAACTGCCCTGTTCAACTGTGTTTCGGGCAGATAATCTTTTTCAACCGGATAAAGTTTCCACTTAAACTTAACCTTTTCGGGAACGGTGTAACAAAGCCCGTCAAAAAAGAAACTTATATGATTCAGATTATGAGGCAGTTTTAAACCTGCAGGCATATTTATCCACGGTATAATGGAATCATACATTGACTTGTAAGGTTCTTTATCCCATGATACCTGCTTAAATGCTATCTCCATCCCCGAAACATATACAGGCGGTGGCAGATAATTAATCCTGCGTTTACGGGGATTATATTTTATTGCTCCCTTTATTGTTCCAAACCACAGATTTCCATCCCTATCCAAATAATTGGCAGCTCCGTTATTTTCCATACCAACAAAACCGTCATACTTCCCAAAATTATCTATCGACAAAATCTCACCATCGGGATTTAAAGTCAGCTTATCCACTCCGTTTTGTGTCCCCGCCCATATATTTCCCTCTTTATCCGCAATTACCGAATAAATATTATCGGACGTAAGTCCGTCAGACATATCAACTACCGAAAACTTTTCACCGTTAAACCTCAAAAGTCCTTCAGTAAAAACAGCAAACCAGATATTTCCGGCTTTATCCTCGGCAGCCTGAGTAAAGTATGAAGTATTAAGCCCGTATTTTTCATTTATATTTATAACGGAATCAGCCTCATACTGCCATATTCCATTGTCAGTAATAAGCCATGCCCTTTTTTTCGAATCAACAAATATGTTGGAAACCGTAATGGCATTAAACGCTGATGTCTTTTTATTATATGCTTCAGCCTTCCCCTTATAACTTTTAACAAGGCCTGCTCCGTAGGTTGCAAAAAGTATTGTATCTCCGTATGGCTTTATATCGAGGACCGGATAGGGATAACTGAACCCGTACTCTCTCCAGCAATCGGTAATTTTTTCCCCATCGTACCTGCAAAGCCCGGTCATGGTTCCAAGCAAAAGATTGTTCCTGCCATCTTCATAAATGGCTCCAATAAACCCGGCATCCGACCCTTTGTCCTTATAAACAACCCTGATTGTTTTTCCGTCGTAAACATTCAGCCCGCTGCTGTTTCCTCCGAAATAATAAATCCCTTCTGAATCCTGATATATTGAATTGATAATATTATCCGAGATACCGCTTCGCGTGTCGAACAGTATAAACATATCGCCACTATACCGTGCCAGACCGGCCCCCAGAGTTCCAAGCCAGAAGTTTCCTTCTGCATCCTCATATACAGCACGCACATTGTCTATGGGTAATCCGTTTTTTTCATTAAAAACCTTCCACTCTCCGTTAAGATATCTTACCAGCCCGTAGTTTAATATACTAAACCATATTCCTCCTTCACGATCCTGATAGCTTTTGGCTATTCCTCCTGCATTTAACTTATCAGGCAATACTATATCTTTTGATTTTCCATCAGCCGAAAACAACATTAACTTTCGTTCCGGATGCTTTTTATCCAGAGCTATGGTCCATATATTATTGCTTCTGTCCGACTCAAGAGGCACATAAAGATATTTACCGGAAACAGGAAGAATATCAGAAGGGGAAAGTTTATCTGAAATAAGATCGTAATAACCGTTAATTGTTGTTACTATCAAATGATTACTATTGAGACTGGTAACATACAAAACCCTGTTATCCGGTGTAAGTTCGTTAAACATCTTACATGCATTAACAACCGTATCATTTCTGACATTAAAGAATCCCTGTTTTCCGTCAGATAAATTTCCAAACACCCAGATATTACCCCCGGCTGTTTCAAAAAACCTTACTTCATCGACAAATGTTGCAGTATCAGAGCTAAATATTTTATGAAATTTTTTTCCATCGTATCTCATTACACCTTTCGGACTGCCGACCCACAAATCATAATTATCATCAAGAAACAGACCGAAAATAATATTATCAAGAAGACCGTCTTTTGTAGTATAAACATCAAAATTTTTCCCGTTAAACCGGCACAGCCCCCCGCCATTGGTTCCAACCCACAGGTATCCTGGTTCATCCTCCACAATTGTCATCACCTCCGATTGAGGCAAACCCTCTTCGAGCGAATACCTGCCGAAATGATAATACTGGGCCGGGGAAATAACCGGAACAACCCAAAGGAATAAAACCAATAATACCTTAATCCCCTTTTTATTCATAAACTTCACGATTAAGTTCAAAAATAACCAATAAAACCAGATAGTGCAAAACATTAGGTTAATTAGAAGAAGTATTGTTTTCACACCAAAATCAACAGTATGCTTCTTCTGTTTCGTTTCACAAAATCAGTTCTGTTCTTTCTTTGCCTTCCAATGATTAAAACCTGAAATAAATAAACGGCTGCAAATCGGCCTGATGAAAAACATGTATTAAGTACAATATCAGTGCAGAGATCAGAATTTTAATTACCACCGGAGATTTGTAGAATGATTTTTTCACTCTTTTTTTCATATTTCCCGGTAACCAATGAATAAAATATCCAAGAATTATATAGCCAAAAATATACGGATTTGTTTTCACAAACTGAATAAACAGGCCGGGCTGAAATGCATTTAATATTCTGTATCCCATAACATGAATGGTCTCCAGCGAATGTGCACGAAATATAACCCAGGTTATAACCACGAATTGAAAAGTTACAATCCAACCTAACCATTTGGGCACCGATACTCTGAGTTTTGCCGTAACTGCTGAAATTAATTTATTTATTACCAGACCTGCTCCATGCAACAAACCCCATATTACAAATCGGATATTTGCACCATGCCACAATCCACCCAATAACATTGTAATCATTATGTTTATTCCAGTTCTAACTGTTCCTTTGCGGTTACCACCCAGAGGGATATACAAGTAATCACGCAGCCAGAAAGAAAGAGACATATGCCACCTTCTCCAGAAACTGACTATTGAAGTTGCTTTGTACGGCGAATTGAAATTCCGGGGCAGTTTGAAACCAAGCAAAAGGGCAAGCCCTATTGCTATGTCGGTATAGCCAGAAAAATCACAATAAATCTGCAATGCATAACCATATATTGCAGTCAGTATCTCAACTCCGGAATACATATCAGGAGTTTCAAAAACACGATCTACCAGATTTACGGAAAGATAATCGGAAATAACCATCTTTTTAAACAGCCCACCAAGAATCAAAAGAATTGCTTTCCACACAGCCCTTTCCGAAACATGAAACGGTTTCATGAGCTGAGGAATAAACTGGCTTGCCCGTACTATAGGACCGGCTACCAGTTGCGGAAAAAATGAAACATAAAATCCGAAATCAATGATGTTTTTTACCGGCTCAATCTTTCTGCGATAAACATCAATGGAATAACTTAAAGTCTGGAACGTAAAAAAAGATATTCCTACCGGCAGTGTAATGGTTGAAATATCAAAAGATGCGTTAAATATACGGTTACCGAACTCTGCAAGATAATCGACAGGAGTAATTCCAGCATCAAAAAATTTATTAATAAGATCAACAAAAAAGAACAGGTACTTAAAATAGGCAAGCAGAGATAAATTAAGCACAAGACTCGTTATCAATAATAATTTCCGGATTGCCTTTTTCTCATATTTTCCGAGTCCGAGACCAATAAAATAATCGGTTATGGTAGAAAAGAGCAGCAACGAAAAGAAATAACCACCTGTTTTATAATAAAAAAACAAGCTTACAAGAAACAGAAAAACAATACGTAAAGATTTATATCTGTACACAAAAGCATGCCCCAGCAGTACCAATCCGAAAAATATCCAGAAAGCAGTGTTGGTAAAAAGGAACAATGCCTCATTCTGACTTTTCAATATGTTAATAAGTTCATCCATCTATTTTATCGGCAGCTGTTTTACCGTATCCGCCTTCACTGAATTTTCATTTATTGTTTTATCAATCTCTTTATACAGGCACCCTCCTTTTTCCGACAATGTATCCGCCAGCGCATAAATACTTTTCAGCATCATACCTGCTACTTTTTCTCCGCCTTCTCTGGTAAAATGGATATAATCTGTAATAGCCAACGGTGGAACACTGTTAACCCATTTCACAATTGTACCTTCTCCGCCCATTGCATTATAAAGGTCGAAAAATGCGGCACCACTGTTCAGGGCAGCCTCCTTTTGAGCCTTGTTAAGTGCCGGAATATGGTCGTATGATTTCGGTTTGCCTTTGTCAAGATAACCAGCATCGGCCGTGCCTACTACTATTATGGCACAATCAGGAGCAAGCTTCCGTAAAATCCGGAGCTGACGTTCTATTTTTATTCTGTAAAAATTAAAATCATAAGTTCTGGTTGGTATCATATTGGTGCCGAACTGAAAAATTATTAACCCCACATCAAGGTAATTAACCATTGTTTTGTAAAGATCCCTGTTTGTTCTTAAAAGCCACGGTGTGGATTGTCCCCGTAAAGCAATGTTGTCGACTGCCACTCCGGCCAAACTATCGAGCGCGCACCCCAGAAAAGCAGGAGAGGATTTTGATCTGAACATGAATTTCATTCCCTGAATACTGTTACTGAATTCCCAGTTTATCTCGGTCAATCCTTTGCTTTTCTCAAGTGTATCGTTTATAATCTCCGTATTTCCTTCATACCCTTTCATGTACAGGGTATCTTTAAGTTCACCCAAAAATAACCGCACTTTATAAAAACTTTTGGCTTTTTTCTGTGCCCACGGAGAAGCTCTGAACCGGAAACCGCTGTTTGTTCCCGGAACAAACTTTACAGCCCTTCCCAGTATTCCGTATTCCCTGCCTTCAAGATTTAGCCTTCGGTTATAAATATCATACACGATCCACTCTCCGTAGTTCACAAGCCAAACCGAAGGATTCATATTGTAAGGATCGGCAACTGAAAACAATCCGGGACCGGTTCCTCCAAAACGTTGCTGAAACGACTCTCTTATATAACGAGTTATCCGGTCGCCTTCTATCTGAGAGTCACCCATATGCAGCACCCTGACTGTTATTCCGTCTTTCCGGGCATTATATGCTTTTCTGAAAAATTTACATAAATGCGAAACAGCAATATCGTTAAGATACAGATAAGGAACAACAGGCAGGCTAACCTTTGTTTTTTTATCTAACGTATCTATATTCTGTAACAGAGTATCTGAAATAATCACAGAAGCACTGTCCTGTACCGGAAAAACAGAAAGAAATGCACTGTCTTCTTCTGCAAGCAAGGCTGTATCCGGACTAAACTCCACTGAAGTACCGGGAGATAAATATGCTGCTACATCTTCAGGTATAACATATTCCAGCCCTGCAAAAACAAGCACTATTGAGATATAATATGCAAATATTTTTCCGGGTCTGCCCATATAACCAATTACCCCTGCAAACAAATATATTTACAGGCATTATTATTTGTTGAATATACTAAACTTATACCTGTTTTTATATCACAGGGTTACGACTTTTTCTTTATTTTAAGCCGTTGGCCGGGTGCAATCTTTCTTACGTCGGTTATATTGTTAAGCTTCATTATACTCTCATTGGTAACTCCACTGAACTTTTTTGCAATAGACCAAAGATTATCACCTCGTTTAACAGTGTAATAAATATAATTGGGGTCTTCAGGTTCTTTCTTTTTTGATACCGAAGCTGTTGATACTTTTTTACCTATCATTGCCTGTTTCTGGGCAAAGGTCATGGAATCCACTTTCTTGTATTTCGAAACTTTGTTTTTCGGAACATATATAACCAGCTTCTGGCCTACCCTGATAAGGTTACGCCTGATATTATTCCAATAACGCAGATCTGAAGTTCTAACATGAAACCATTGTGCAATAAGGCCTATCGCATCACCCTGTTTTACCGTATAATACACCTTTTCATATCCTTTGGGCACTACCGGAGGATAGTATGTTTTTGTCGGACTCACCACCAGTTTCCCTTCCGGAAAATATTTATTCCTGTCGTATTTATACACAGAATCTTCCATATCAACAAAGTCGGTAACAAATTCATGTCCCAGCCGCAATGGATAAGCTTTTTTACCTGCCGGAATCACATCTCTACGGTACTGGGGATTAAGATCACGCAGGTAGTCAAGATTTATATTCATCAGCTGCGACACCTGCTTTAAATGCAGAGGCTTGGTAATCATTATAGTATCAGTGGCATCAGGCAAGTCTGACGGAACAGGATACAACTGATGCTCTTCGGAATAAGTCATAGTATAAGCAGCTGCAATAAAAGCCGGAACATATCCGCGGGTTTCCCGGGGAAGGTAATAATAAATCTTCCAGAAATCCCGATGTCCTCCTGCTCTTCTGATAGCCTTATTCACATTTCCCGGTCCGCAGTTATAGGCTGCAATAACCAGCAGCCAGTCGTGATAAATATTGTAGAGGTCATCGAGAAAGTGAACTGCCGCCTGGGTTGATTTATACGGATCTCTTCTTTCATCAATGAACGAGTTTATTTCAAGCCCATACCTCTTTCCGGTATAATACATAAACTGCCAAAGCCCGGAAGCCCCGGCACGACTGAAAGCCCGCGGGTTAAGTGCCGATTCAATAACAGGAAGATATTTTAGTTCGAGAGGCATATTTCTGGCATCCAGAGCCTGTTCAAATACTGGAAAATAATAATCTTTCAGGCCCAACATACCCTGAACAAGATCCCTCCTTTTAATAGTATACAGTTCAATGTACGAACGAACCTTATTATTAAAAACAAAAGGAATAGGAGACTGAATATCAGCCAGTCGTTCAATATATACAGAATCAGGTAACCGTTTCAGCAGTGAATCATTTACTGCCGGAACAGAATCAAGTACCATATTGGTTGCAGTTTTACCAACATACCATTTATGCAATAAGCTGTCAAGGTTATCAAGCATCGCCGGCGGGGGCTCAATAACACTGTCAAGTATCAGGGTATCGTTGTTAAAGTTCAGTGTTGTGGTATCTTTCCTGTTCTCTGCCCGCCCGTTTCCGAATGCCATTATCAGCATTAACGGCAAAACTTTCCAAATCTTCTCCATCTTTCTTTCTTCTCTTAAAAATTAATACTCAGCTTTATGCCCGCCCCTGAGTTGTTTGCCGGAGTGGGATCTATTATAACAGGATCTAATTTAAACGACAAGTCATCGCTAATATCAAATGTACTAAGGTGTGCATCAACACTTGCATCCATAAGGTTGAGGACGTATACTATGGCCATTCCTATGAAACTGAGGTCCCGGTATCGTCTGTAATAGTCTTTTTTATTGCTTAAAGCACTCTGGAACCAACTTGCATTCATAGGGTCATACAAATCTTCTTCTGTCCATGTGGGAGGTAAAAATTCGAGGTAACTTTTATTGTTCGGGTCCTGAATTATAAAATCTCGATATGCTGCTTTGTATTTCCGGTACCATTTGGAATTAAATCCTATGGCATAACTTATACCTCCGATACCGGCATACAGTATGGGTATTTTCCAGTATTTGTGGTTGTATGCCTGCCCCATTCCGGGAAGTACAGCAGACAAAAGTGTAGCTTTATGAGGAGAAAGTACCCGCTGTTTCTTCTCTTTTACCGTTTTTTTGTTTACCTGCACGATAGTATCACCGGTAAAAGTAACGGTACCCTGAGCAAAGGTGTTGTAGGCAGTCAGCCAGCAAAACATAATCAGTGCATATAACCTAAAACCTTTTCGCCTCAACACGATACCGACTATTCAAGTAATTATTACTTCGCTTTATCCAAAATATTGATGATCTTTTCCAGCTCATCATCCGAGCCGAAAGGAATCACGATCTTACCCTTTCCGCTTTTGCTTCGCGAAAAACGGATATTGGTACTGAAAAGCTCCGAAAGCTGTTTCTCCAATGCAGTATAATCTTCGCTGGAGGTATCTGTTTTTTTCTCTTCACCTTTCTTGTCTTTATCCTTGGTATTCAAACCTTTCACTTCTTGTTCAACCTTACGCACCGACATGTCTTCAGCCACAATACGTTCGTAAAGCTGTATCTGCACATTTGCGTCCTCAATATTTACAAGAGCTCTCGCATGCCCCATTGATATCTGCTTATTTCTAAGGCCGAGCTGAATCTCGGCAGGCAGTCTTAACAGTCGTAAATAATTTGAGATGGTTGAGCGCTTTTTACCCACTCTTTCCGACATGCTTTCCTGTGTGAGTTTACACTCATCGATCAATCGTTGATAGCTTATTGCTATTTCAATGGGATCAAGGTCTTCCCGCTGTATATTTTCAACGAGAGCCATCTCAAGCATCGAATCGTCATCTGCAATACGAACATATGCCGGAACCTTGTCGAGCCCTGCTAATTTAGATGCTCTGAACCGTCTTTCGCCGGCAATCAGCTGATACTTACCATGTTTAGTTTTTCTTAGAGTAAGAGGCTGTATAATACCTATCTCTTTTATTGATTTAGCAAGTTCGGCGAGTTTTTCCTCATCAAAAGTTGTTCTTGGTTGCCACGGATTTGCCTCAATATCGGAAATATCCACTTCAATTATAGCTGCTGATGCTTTGGCATTCTTACCCAAATCACCTGCATCCTCAATCAGTGCTCCCAGTCCCTTGCCCAATGCATTTTTTCTTGCCATATTGTTATATTGTATTGTACGGTATCCGGTTTATTTTTTCTCCATATTGTTTTTTCTGAGAAGCTCTTTTGCCAGATTAAGATAACTTACGGCTCCTTTTGACGTTGCATCGTACATTACCACAGGCTTTCCAAAACTTGGAGCCTCACTAAGCTTAATGTTACGAGAAATAAGAGTCTCAAAAACCATATCCTGAAAATGACGCTGTACCTCTTCCACAACCTGATTTGACAGGTTAAGTCTTGAATCGTACATCGTAAGCAGAAATCCTTCAATTTCCAGGTCTGTATTCAAACGGGTCTGAATAATTTTTATTGTATTAAGAAGTTTACCCAGTCCTTCAAGAGCAAAATACTCGCACTGCACCGGAATTATTACCGAATCGGCACCTGTAAGAGCATTCACTGTTATAAGCCCCAGCGAAGGAGAACAATCAATAAATACAAAATCAAAATCATCTTCCACTTTATGCAAAACATCCCTTAAGACCTTTTCACGATTCGGCATATTAAGCATCTCTATCTCGGCACCTACCAAATCGATATGAGACGGAAGCAGGCTTAGTCCGTCAATTTCAGTATCCATAATTGCGGTTTTGGGCTCAATACCGTCTATTATACACTCGTATATGCTGTTTTCAATATTTTTCAGATCGAATCCCAGCCCCGAAGTTGCATTGGCCTGAGGGTCTGCATCAACTATCAAAACTTTATATTCAAGAACAGCAAGACTTGCTGCAAGGTTAATTGCCGTCGTAGTCTTGCCTACTCCTCCTTTTTGGTTTGCTAACGCAATTATTTTTCCCATACTTAAATATTTATTTTGGATTAGATTAAGTGCCGCAAAATGGCATTTTTTTTCTTTTTTCCAAAGTTAATCTTTTATAAAATCTATTCTTCCAAAATGTTTCTCTTTAAAACAAGAAGTTGTAAAAATACTCAAATTAAGCCAACAATTACCCAGGTAATAAAAATTATATCAACTTAAATTTCAAATACATTCTTTGCTTTACACTCTTCAAGTAAATGCTCCTTATCAACAGGAACCACTCCCGGCACTTCACAAACAAGACCTCCGGCCATGTTTGCCACTCTGGCAATTATTTTTTCAGGCAGGCCTGCTGCCAGACACAAAGCTCCGGCACTTATTACCGTATCGCCGGCTCCAGACACATCAAAAATATCACGTTTCTCGGCCGGAATAAATTCATGTCCATTATTTCCTACTATAAAAATACCATTCTCCGATAGAGTAATCATCATCATGGTTATTTCCTGTTTTATACGGAAATTATCTGCTAACCGTACCAGCTCATCTCTATCCGATTTCGACAAATCTGTTTTAACCCCCTCGATAAATTCTTTAAAATTAGGTTTGAAAAATGTTACCCCTTCGTAATACATAAAATTGCGTTTCTTGGGATCAACCAAAGTCGGTATTCCTTTATCATTAGTCAACTTTACAACTTCTTTTATCAATTCCGGAGTTATTACTCCCTTGTCGTAATCCTCAAAAATTACAGCATTAATATTATACTCATGCACCAGTACATTAATCCTGTTCAGAAGTGCATCGGTCAGACTTTTATTAAGCGGCTCCTGTATTTCCTCATCAATTCTGAGCAAATGATGATTCTGACTGATGACCCGTGTTTTAACCGTTGTTTTTCTTACCGGCGAATAAATTAACCCATCAGATATCAGCTTTCGCTTTTTCAATAGTTTTTCAAAAACCTTCCGGTGTTCATCATCTCCGGTAACACTGCATAAAACAGGAGTGGCTCCAAGTGCCTGGATATTTAATGCCACATTTGCAGCACCGCCAAGGCGACTCTCTTTTTTCGACAACGAAATGACCGGAACAGGAGCCTCCGGTGATATCCTCGACACTTTCCCGCTTATGTATGCATCAATCATAACATCACCGACAACCAGAATATGAAAATCCTTGAAAGAACCGAATACCTCATCAGGATTAAATACCGACATTTCTTTGCTGTTTTAAATTTTGGTTAAAGATAAAAAAAAATGAGACAAGAACCTTTAAACTATTTCTCAGAATAAAGGTATCTGTTTTACCTGTTAAACCCTTCGAAAATCCGGTTTCACAATATTCACAGACAAAATCGCCGATAACATTCTTAATCACAAATTAATCGAAGAAGGTATTACATCTGTTCCGGTTTTTACAAAGCGAAACTTTAGATCCGTTTGATCCTCCGGCCATAAATTAATTCAACTCATTACTATATTTTATAATGATTGGCTCAGACAAAAAAGTCCGCCTATCAAGGAATAAAACAATTTGCTGAGTTTTGTATGAAATTTACCTTTAACGGTACAGTCCTCCCGGTAACCAAATCTCCTGTTTTCACATAGGATCAACATCAATATGAAAAATCACCGATCTCATATCTTCTGTCGTTTTTATTGCACTCACCGATTTCTGCAGCACTTCTTTTACTTTTTTAATATTCAGTTTTTTCTCCACCTTTATCATCAGTTTGTTCAGGTATAAATTCTGAATTCTATTAACCGGAGGAGGCTGAGGTCCAAGAACACGATCTCCCAGTGGTTTTTCAAGTATTTTTCCGAGCATTAAAGCTCCGCGGTCACAAATATGCCTGTCTTTATGCTTAACTGTAACATTTATCAACCTGTAAAACGGTGGATATTTAAACATAAGCCTCTCTTCAAGTTGTGACTTGTAATTGTGCAGGTAATCGTGTCGGATAACATCGATAATGACAGGATGGTTCGGATCCGAGGTCTGTAAAATGACCAACCCCTGATCTCCTTTCCGGCCGGCCCTGCCGCTTACCTGTGCCATCATCTGATAACTTCGTTCATAAGCTCTGAAATCAGGATAGTTAAGCATATTATCAGCATTCAGAATTCCAACCACACTAACATGATCGAAATCAAGCCCTTTGGTTATCATTTGTGTTCCTATCAGAATCTTAATTCTTTTTTCTTCAAAATCTGCAATCAGATTTTCATATGCTCGTCTCGATTTGGTTGTGTCAAGATCCATACGGGCAACCGGTGCATCCGGAAACAACCTGCTAATCTCCTCTTCGATTTTTTCCGTGCCGAAACCTTTGGTGTGTATTTCGGAAGAACCACATGCGGGACAAGCTTCAGGCATAAAAACAGAGTGTCCGCAATAATGACATACCAGTTGATTCAGATGCTTATGAAAAGTAAGACTGACATCACAATATTCACACCTCGGAACCCAGGCACATTGCCGGCATTCAATATACGGTGCAAATCCTCTTCGGTTCTGAAAAAGTATAACCTGCATATCATTATCCAGAGCCTTTTTCATCTCATTAAGCAACACCGGATGAAAATGTGTTTTCATCTGTTTTTTGCGGTATGCTTCTTTTGTATCTACCGGAACAATTCTCGGCATTTTAATCCCGGTAAACCTTTCAAACAACTCTACAAGTCCATACTTTTTTTGTTCACAGTTATAATATGTTTCATACGAAGGCGTACCTGTACCGAGTAATGTTTTTGCACCCGTCATGGCTGCAAGCATAATTGCCGAATCCCGGGCATGATATCTCGGAGCAGGATCAAACTGTTTATAACTTGTTTCATGTTCTTCATCGACTATTATCAGCCCCAGATTTCTGAATGGAAGAAATAAAGATGATCTTACCCCCAGAATAATCCTGTACCCTTTCTCAGACAGCAGATTATTCCAGACCTCAACTCTTTCAGCATCACTAAATTTGGAATGATAAATTCCCAGCTTGTCGCCAAAATGACGCTTAAGACGGGTTGTAATCTGAGTAGTCAGAGCTATTTCGGGAAGAAGATACAATACCTGTTTGCCATTTTCCAGATACTCGTTTATCAAATGTATGTAAAGCTCTGTTTTACCACTTGATGTTACGCCGTGTAAAAGTGTTACATTCTTTGACTTAAAACTTTCTATTATCTCATCATAAGCTCTTTTTTGCTCCGACGACAGGGTTTTAGGTGACACTAATGTTTCTGTACCGTAATTTATCCTGTTTACCTCAACATTCCTTATTTCAAGTATTCCTTTTTTTACCAGCTCATTAACAATAGCAGAAGAAACATTCAAACGCTTCATTATATCTGCCCTTAACACCTGCTTACCAGACAGAGCCTTTTCCACACCACCTGCTCCCGACACAACAGCCATCAAAACAGCCGCCTGCTTATGTGCTCTGGAAAGTTTATTCAGAGTAACATCCAGGTCATCTTCATTTTTAATTCCTGATGATAATACCAGATACTTTTCTGTCCGTGGTTTATATCCTTCGCGAAGTTTTTCATTTACTGATATTGCTCCCATATCCAGAAGCCTCTTAACAACCGGCAAAGAATTTCTCAACCCCGACAGGTTATTAAGCTCATTAATAGTACATTTTTTTCTGCCTGACAAAATATCCATTATTCTCCCCTCTTTATCCCCGAGCGGTTTTTCTGCTTCAAAATCATCATTAATCTGGATATACGATTCGCTCTCCAGCTTAAGGCCGGAAGGAAGAGCCGCTTTATAAACCTCACCTGTTGTACACATGTAGTACTCAGCCATCCATGTCCAGAACCGGAACTGTTGCGGCAATACGACAGGGGCATCATCAAGAACCGACAAAACAGGCTTTGTTTCATAACCATCTGGTTTATCATTATGAATCCGAACAATCACTCCTGAATACAGCTTCTTTTTGCCAAACGAAACAACCACACGCTTACCTACTTCAACTAACGATGCAAAATCACCGGATTCATACGTAAACAGCTTTGGAACAGGAACAGGCAATATTATGTCGAGGTACTTTTTCACACCTGTAAAATTATAAACTATTAAACAAAAAAATAATTTATTTTTTGTAAGTGAATCACCCTTCTTGATTGTCTAATATTTAACAAAGAATTAACCTTCATTTAAAGAGGAATTAATCTGAGTTGAAAAATCATAATATATTTTTGTAAAAACAATAAAAAAAGGGACTCATGCTGTACCATCAAAGATATCTGTTGAATGACAAGAATGTAGAGAAAGAGATACTGGAACAGGTTTTTAACAGGCAGAAGATCACTCCTGATAACTTTTACCGTACCGGATACGAGTATATCCCTTTTACCAGGGAGCGCAAGTTTGCATTGGAAACAATAATAACTTCAGTAGTCGGGCTGAATAAGGATATAATAATCTTTGACTCCGGAAAAGAAAGTATTATGCCCGTTGAGATATGTCTTCAGAACGATATACATTACAGCATTGTAAATGCAAAAGACAATAAAACCGACATGCAACAACTGGAAGATATTCTTAACAACAATAATAATTATTCACACGCTTGCATATCATTAACCGACGAATCGCTTTATCGTTCAGATCTGAAAGAAATCATAGAACAACTCACATTAAACATGGTAGATATAATAATTGACTACAGCGGTAATGTGAAAAATCTGGTTGACATTGATTTAAACAGTTTTGATTTTCTTGCAAGCAATGCCAATCGTGAAGGAATATCTTTTGTGGCCGCCCGCCGTAACAAACTAGTGCAAACCGAAGGCAATGCCAGATCCTACTCAATGGACCTTTACGGCTTCTGGCAACAAACACTGAAGAATCGCAGACGCGAAATAGAACCAATGGTATTCTGATTTCCAACTATTAACCATAGTAACATTTAAAACAATCAAAAGCCTCCTTATTCCGGAGGCTTTTTTTATTTTACTCCGTATTAAACCCAAACTATGCAATAAAGAACTACATCCATTTTAGCAAATTACCCCAATGGTATTTCCAAATCGGGGTTACCCCTTACTAAATGCAGGAAGGCCTGTCCGACTGGGGGAAGCCAGGCAGATAGTTCAATATTACATAGCTCCTACTACATAAGTCGGGTTAAACATATGAAATCCGATTGCGTCACCGGTAACTTTCATACACTATGCCATTAAACCTTTTCTTTTGTATATTTGTTACCCAACAAAGCAAAAACAGAATTGATGATACACAACAACAGCGACAAAGTTGCCCTGATAAACGGCAATGAGAAAGTTACATACAGAGAACTGCATTCAAAAATCTCCGTTTTCTCAAGATTATACACAGAATCGAAACCGGACAAAGTGGTTATTTTTTCCGAAAACAGACCGGGATGGGTTTATGCTTTTTATTCCGCATGGGTCAATAATGCAATAGCTGTTCCTATTGATTTTATGTCATCGGTTGATGATATTGCATACATACTTAACGACAGTAAGCCGGAAGTGATTTTTGTATCCAGTGATACAAAAAACATAATGGAAGAAGCACTTAAAAAAGCATCCCATGAAACCCGGGTTTTTGTTATTGATGAATATGAAAACACAGATACTCCGGAAACAAAAATCAATATAAACGAAGCAGATGATAAAACAGCTGTAATAATTTACACTTCGGGAACAACAGGAAATCCCAAAGGTGTTATGCTTAGCTTTAAAAATCTGAAAGCTAACATAGACGGTGTTTACAAACACATACCTATTTACACCGAAGATGATATTATTCTTATGCTGTTACCTATGCATCATATATTCCCGCTAATGGGAACAATGGTAATTCCCCTTTACACCGGAGCTTCCATTGCAATTTCTCCGTCAATGACATCTGAAGATATCATTAAAACACTTCAGAAAAACAAAGTAACGATGATAATCGGAGTGCCAAGATTATACTCTGCGATTTTCAAAGGCATTAAAGGAAAAATTGCTGCCAGTAAAATTGCCACTGGCATGTTCGGCATGGCACGTAAAATTGATTCGTACGGTTTCTCAAAAACGCTGTTTAAGTCTGTTCACAAAAAGTTCGGAGGTTCTATAAAGTACATGATAAGCGGAGGTGCAGCACTGGATACCGAAACAGGATACGGATTCCGCACATTGGGATTCAAGGTACTGGAAGGTTATGGAATGACAGAAGCCGCACCTATGATAACTTTTACCCGGCCCGACAAAATAAAAGTAGGCAGCCCCGGACATGCTCTGCCGGGTGTTAACATTGAGATCCGTGAGGGTGAGATTGTAGCTTCCGGAGACAATGTAATGCAAGGGTATTACAATCGTCCAGAGGAAACTGCCGATGTGCTGAAAGACGGTTGGCTGTATACCGGCGACCTGGGCTACCTCGACAATGATGGTTTTCTTCACATTACCGGACGTAAGAAAGAGATAATTGTTCTGTCCACAGGTAAAAATATCAATCCTGCTGAGATAGAAGAGAAACTGGAAAAGTTCGATACACTTATAAAAGAGGCAGGCGTTTATCTGGAGAATGACATGTTGAAAGCCGTTATTGTACCAGCTGCCGGAATTCAGCTTGCTCCCGGAGAAACAATAGAGCAAAAAATTAAATGGGAGGTGATGGATGTATACAATAAAACTGTTTCTCCTTACAAAAAAGTGATGCAATTTGTAGTAAGTGACGAAGAACTCCCCCGTACCCGACTTGGTAAACTAAGGCGGTTTCAACTTGCTGAAATGGCAAAGACCACATCGGAAAAACCTGAAAAACCTGTTAAGGAAGTATCGCTAAAAGAATACAAAATACTGAAGGACTATATTGAACAGGAAAAAGGTATAACAGTAAAACCAACAGATCATATTGAGATGGATCTGGGTATGGATTCACTCGATAAAGTCAGTTTCCAGTTTTTTATTCAGTCTACTTTTGGTGTGAATATGGATATTCCTGAAATGACATCCTTCAAAACACTCCAAGAACTAAGCGAGCATATTGCGAAAACCAGAAGTAAAATGGATGTTGAAAAAATAAACTGGACAAAAATATTAAAAGAGAGGGTAGACCTGCACCTTCCGAAATCATGGTTTACAGGAAGAGCATTTGTGTCGGCTTCGAAACTGTTTTTCTCTGTTTACTTCAGGATAAAAGGCGAAGGGAAAGAAAATATTCCCGATGGACCTTTTATTATTGCGCCAAACCATCAGAGTTTTTTCGACAGCCTGTTTGTAACTGCTTTCATGAAAGGGAAACAACTTAAAAACACATACTTTTATGCAAAAGAAAAACATGTGAAAAAACGATGGCTTAAATTCCTTGCACACAGGCATAACATAATCGTTATGGATTTGAACAAGGATCTTAAACTGTCGATACAAAAACTCGGAGAGCTGTTGAAACAAAAAAAGAACCTCATCATTTTCCCTGAAGGAACCAGAACAAAAGACGGAAAGCTGGGGAATTTCAAAAAGACTTTTGCAATATTAAGTAAAGAGTTGAAAATCCCGATTGTACCTGTATCAATAAAAGGTGCATACGAAGCTTTGCCCAAAGGCTCCAGATTTCCGAAACCATTCAAAAAGATAAAAGTAAAATTCCTTCCGCCAATCAGACCGGAAGCTGAATCGTATGAGAAACTGACCGAAAAAGTTTACAAAAAAATAGAAGAAGCGCAAAATGAATAATCCGGAACAGGTTAGCGGGGCAGGTAATATGAAAATTCACAGGCTCTTAAATTCAGTTAATCACCTGCCTTCTAACCATCCGGCCGTTTTTTCGGTGTTATTGCATTGTTTAACAAGACAGGTGTTCTTTTCTTTTACAGTTTTGTTAGTTTATTTTGTTTTATGAAGTATAAGGTTCAAGGTTCAGAATTACACCAACAACAGATGCAAGTCCTATACCTTCAAAGGAAAAGTCACCAACATTCATCATCGCTCCTCCTATCCCCACGGTTAAAATCAGTGTAGCAATTACCTGATTTCGTATATCGTGAAGGTCAACTCTTGACTCAACAAGTGTTTTAATACCAACACTTGCTATCAGGCCGAAAAGCAGCACCATTATTCCCCCTAAAACAGCTTCGGGGATTGTTTTTAAGGCTGCACTAACCTTACCTATCACAGAAAAAACAACTGCAGAAACTGCTGTTATTCTTAAAAAATTTCAAACCGGTACTGCAACTTAATCATTTTCCCTGTAAGTTATTTAATATTAAATTTGTATTCCATAATAAATAAAACAATATGTCTCTGCATAAGAATATACAGGAAGTCCTGACCCCTGATCAGGTAATAGAACTTTTGAAAAAAGGCAACGAAAGATTTGTAAACGATGATTTACGCAATGTAAAAACACATCATGTTCTGGAGCTGACCAAAGAAGCACAATACCCGCTTGCTGCAATTCTTGCCTGCATGGACTCACGGGTACCTGTAGAACGCATTTTCGATAAAACAATAGGCGAACTTTTCTCTTTTCGATCACCCGGCAATGTTGTAAATCAGGATATTATAGGAGGCATGGAATATGCTGCCAAAGTAGCAGGAACAAAATTGTTTGTTGTTATGGGTCATACCGGCTGCGGAGCCGTAAATGCAGCTGTAAAAGGAATTAAGCTCGGTAATCTTACTTATTCTCTCGATAAAATTAAACCGGCCATTGAACGTACAAAAAATATTACCCCCAAAACCATTGATAACATCAATTACATCAATGCAGTTATTGATAACAATACTCTCACCTCTATAGAAACCATAAGAAAAGAGAGCGAAATCCTAAGAAATATGGAAGAAAACGGAGATATTAAAATTGTTGCTGCCATGTATAACATTGCAACAGGAAGAGTCTCCTTTCATTAAATTTTCCCACATGGTGGACAACCTCACATATCACTCTCAAGCTCTGTAATATCCAGAATAAAACCTTCCATTCCGACAATTTTATTCCCTACAGTTATCGGATTTGCCGAAAGAATATGTCTTCCTGTTGTACCATCTTTACATTTTCTTTCTGATATAACACCTGTTACTGTCTCTCCCGACATTACCTTATCAAATATATCCTGTAGTTTTTTCAGCTCTTCGCCTTCTCTGGTAACAGAAAAATGTTTCCCCAGAACTTCATCTTTGCTGTCATACTTATAATACTTCAACCATGCATCGTTTACATCCGCAAGATTCCCTTTTTCATCGAGGCGGTAATATCCGGCAGCACTGTTACGAACAGTATAATAAACATGATCCGAAAGTCCTTCCTTCTCATCTATATCAAGCACAAAGCCTTCTACACCGGCGATCTCACCGTTTTCAACAACAGGATTGGCAGAAAGAATATGTTTTCCGGTTGATCCGTCAAAACATTTTCTAACCACCGGCATGCCGGTAATAGTTTCTCCTGATAAAACCCTTTTAACTAGATTCTCCAAATCGGCAATATGTTTTTCATCCCGGGTAACAGAAAAATGCTTTCCTATAATATTATTTTTGTCTTTACACCTGTACATTTTAAGCCATGCATCGTTCACATCTGTTATTTTCCCCTCTTTATCAAGACGATAATATCCGGCAACACTATCCTCAACCGCTTTATGAAGGTGTTTTATTCTCTCTTCATTTTCATCCACATCAACTACTTCCCAGCCTGTTATCATGGCTTTAATACTGGAAAACGGAGTTTCTCCGGTAGTAGTAAGATAAACATGTGCAATAACAAACGATAATAACATAAATGCCCCCAAAGTGTGTATTGTAGCCACATTGGTAAGGTCAAAACTATGTGCCGGATTATCAGGATAAATGTAAAACAGATAGATAAATCCTGTAGCTACCTGAACAGGTATAACAAAAAGCTTCAGCCCCAGATAGATCAATCTTTGTAATGGGTTGAATTTATCATAAACAGTTTTATTGGTAGGATGCGGAGCTCCTTTAAAAATTCCTGTTATATAATATTCAACCTGAGCCTTTATATATTTTGTAGTAGGAATATATTGTTTCCACTCTCCCGTAACAAAGTGCCAGAATATGGCAAAAACAATAAGAACAAGCAGGGCCCAGGCTGCTACATTATGCATCACAACCGCCCTCTGATATCCAAACAGACTATATGAACTATGAATCTCAAAACCGGTAAGTGCCAGGAAAAGTATTAAAAGAGCCTGGTTCCAGTGCCAGAACCTTTCAAATCTGCGATATATATATGTTTTTCTTTTCATCGATTTACCTGTAACTAATTAGACTTAACTATTCGCAATGTGGCATGTATTGCAACACCTATTAATGAAAGCAGAATCATTAATTTTCCGGCCAAATCAAGATAGCTGTTATAATCCCTGCCGGGCAGATAAAAATCATTAATGGCTGACAAGCGACTGTTTCTGGAATGACACTCGATACATGACAATGATTCTTCTCTTGGTGCCACCATATGATTAACAGGCCAGTACATCTCGGTGGAAATAAACGAATACTTTCCACTGTAAGGCAGGCCGATACTTGCCATACCGGTCCTTGCCGCTTTATCCCAGTCAAAATTCTTCCAGAAAGCAGTACTGTCTTTACCGAACAGATGAGGAACAATAAGGTATCGGTTTACGGCATCGTATATTTGTTTGCCCCGGTGTACTTTAACCGGAATTATTTTTGATGAATTATCGGCATAGCTTCCCTGAAGCCTGTTCAAAGCCAGGACTTCAGATGTATCTATTTTTTCTCCTATAAGATAATGACGGGCTTTACCGTTAAACCAGACATATTCTGGTTTAACATTTGTCTCATACACAAAAGTTCCCTTTTTTGAATGATACTTCAAATGTCCCAGACTGTCTTTTTTAACGATAAGACTTCCATCAGGATTCCGTTTGCCGGCAGTAGACCAGTCCCAATACATTTTGGTGGGATTTACTTTTGCATATTCAGGAATATGACAAGTCTGACAGGCCACTCTGTCGGTATGACTGTTCAGGATAGAACTGTTATGCGGTGCCGGCGTATGACATTGTTCGCAACTAACCCTGTCTTTATTTTGTGAAGAAACAGTGTAAAGTTTTCCCGATATTTTATGTTCGTTTGTTTTATGACATTCAACACAACTCATGTTTGCTCCGTCAATTCCCATATGAACATCAACCTTGCGGTTTGTTTTGTTCAAAGCAAGTTCCAGATCTCCGTGTTTTACATTGTTTCCACCGCCACCGGTATAATGACAACTTCCGCAGTTTTGCCGTTTCGGCATTCCAACGTTAGTTGCTATTTTGTTATAATCAGGAGGAAGAAAGGTTTTTCCGTTAAACACTGTCTTTTTATCAACCGGTAATCCGGCCTTTCCCGGAAATTTTTTATATGTACCGGTTTGGTCATGACATACAATACAATCAATATTTTTACTTATCGAGAAGTCAAAATTCTTATTCTTCCATCCATATCCTGCATGACAACTTGTACAAAGCGGCTCGTTAGAAGAAACTCCTATACAAAAATTATTTATAATATTTTTTTTACCCAGTTCAATAGTATCACCATCTTCGGTTACATACGGACGTGTCCATTTCCAGTGTGACGTTGCCATAACCTCATGATCGGTTTTATTATGACAACTCAAACAAGCTTCAGTGACCTGCTGCGGTGTTTCAAACTTTTGTTGTAAAATTTTAAACTTACTATGATCTACTTTTGGTACTGTATCTACTCTATAATTAACCAATCTTACATTTCCGCTTTCAGGAATATTATAATTATTATGTATATATATACCGCCTGCTATCCAAGGTAAAGTTATTACTATAAAGAACAGTAACAATCTTATAAACCTTTGCTGAGACTCTTTAACCGTTAACATTCTACAATTTTTAAGGTTGTTGATTTTTTCACAGAATCGCACAAATGTGCAAAATAAAATTTAAATCACAAGCAAAAAATAACAATTTCGCATTAAGACAAAGAGGTCTTAAATTATTTAATACTAACAACTTACACTGTAGAATCAGTTCGGGTAATACACTAAGAACCTATAAATCAAAAAATCCACAAGAAACATAAGCTTCTTGTGGATTCAATTATTTTTTATTTTCCCGCACCAAAACCGGCAGGAATATTTCAGAACTTCAAAATGTGATAATTTAACTGCAACCTCCCTCTACTTCTTTTTTCTTATGCCTTATTACAGGCTTGGGAGCAGTCGGCTTCGGAGCCTGAATTGTAGTTCCGGCAGCTCCGGCAACCTCTTTTAATTTCTCGGCAAAGTTATATGCCGGTTTTTCATCATCGGGATTAAATTTCACTTTCCCACCGCTGGCAATAAAAACATAACCACCTTTAAAAAACTTGTTTCCGTTATAACCGATTTCACTAAACATAAGATATAAATCAACAACATCTTCATTATCTTTTCCATAAATGATGTTGGTTACATTTTCTGAATTGAATACATCTTTATATTTGGGATTCAATGCATCGTGCAATGGAATATTCATTGCACCCTGTAAATGCCCCTTTACATATAGGTGCGGATTACGAATATCAATAAATCTGTATTTCACCTCCCTGTTTGCAACAATTTTCA
>JAADEM010000139.1 GCA_013153405.1 Chlorobiota bacterium | reverse complement strand
ATAAAGACCCGTTTTTCGGGAGCACTGGATAAAAAATTATCGGCGGAGGTTATTGCTGTTATTGTTGTGGTTTTATTGATTGGTATAGGAGAGGTATACAGTTTTCCTTTTGTTTTGTCAGGGATACTACCGTCGGTTGTGTAAAATATTTTTGAATTGAATATATCACTTCTTAACGGAACAATCAGGCTGTCTTCAAAAACAATAACAGATGTTTCAAAAACAGGTTTTGGAGCAAAACGAGGTAGCGGTTTGTTTTTTCCGTTTCGTTCCAGTCTTTCGATATTGAATTTCATTTCAGCCATTATCGGATAATGATCAGAAATAAATACGGGATTATTAAGTTTATTAAATGTTCTGAATTTTACTACATCCAGATATCCGTTTACAAAAATGTAATCAATTCTGCTTATCCCTTCTTTCTTTTTAAAACCATTGAATGTAAGTCCGTCATCAATTGATGGGAAAGTGCTGATTTTGTAAGAATCAGAGAATGAAAAATAGTTATGCCAGTTTCCTGTCATAAGCATATATGGTTCTGAATCAGGAGTGGCATTAAAGTCTCCGGTGACAATAACCGGCACATTATCGGCAATAGATTTTATTTTATCAAGTATTAAAAGAACACTTTTATTTCTGGCATATTCACTGACGTGGCTCAGGTGTGTGTTGAATACAAAAAAGACATGGCCTGTTCTTCTGTTTTGCAGTTTTATCCATGTTACTATTCTTGGCAGTTTTGCACCCCAGCTGATACTTCCGGGTTTATCAGGTGTTTCTGATAACCAGAAATGGGATTTTGCCAACAGATCGAATAATGAGGAATTGAAAAAGATAGGGCATTGTTCACCTTTGTCTTTACCGTCGTCTCTTCCTGCTGAAATTACCGAATACTCTTTCAGGTTATCAGTTAAATAATCTAGTTGAGGTTTTAATACTTCCTGAAAGCTTATTATGTCAGAATTCTCTTTTTTCAGGAAATCAGTTACATATTGCTTTCTGTTTTTCCACGAGAATTTACTATCAGAATTATTGGAATAACGTATATTGAAGCTAACCACTTTAATACTCTTCTTGTCTAAATTGCAAGAGGAGAGAATAGTAGTCAAAAACAGTATAAAATAAAGTAGAAGCTTCATGTGTTATTTGTTTATGCTGTTTTATGACGATTTCTGAAGCTTTGGTTGTGAAGATGCAAAAAGATATCACAATTAGAAAAGCGTTCAACGTCCAAAAACCTGCGAATAATTAAGTTGTTATAAATAAAAGGGCTAAACCCCTAATTAAAGGTAAGGCCATTTGTTTGTAAATACCTGTTTTTTCCACAGGATTGCAAAATGTATTGACAATACTGTTAAAATTAGTGACAACCGAAACCATGGTTGTAAAAGTGTCTTATGTTTATTAGTACTTTATTCAACTCTGTAATTATAAATGTAATTGTTGTCGCCGCCTACAACCAGATTAAATTTTGTTGATGGAGATTTAAGGAATCCTATGCTAAAACGAGAGCGTCCTCTCAATGGGAAGCCTTTGTATATTGAGCCGTCTGAGTTAATGAGGTAAATCAGATCTCCGTCCTTCTCTCTTATACCCAGTTTGATATCATTGGCAGAGAACCTGTATTGGTCAATTGTAAGAGACATTTTATTACTGAATGATTTACTTCCTGCCTGACGGCCTTTTTCATCAAATATCTCAAATTTATCCGGTTGCAGGTAAACGAATCTTGATTTTCCATATTGTTCAAAATACGAAAATGCAAATTCTCCGGTTTTATTTATAAGCTCCTGAACTCTGACTTTACCCGAAGGAATAGCTATAAATATTAATTGAGCATCAGGTGATGTGGTAATAAGTTTACACTCTGAAGTATTAACACCTTTTATGAAGAATCTGCAATTGGAAGCTGCACTGATGTGTTTTCCAGGTTTTACTCTTTCTTCTCCTCTTCGGTTAAGAATGTAAATTTTATGGTTATCGCTGAATACAATGTAGTCTTTTGAATTGCTTCTGAAATGCTGAACAGGTTGTTTTACTGTACCTTCTGTTTTGTTAAATTCCCAACCGGAAATGGTATTACCTCTTTTATCATATAGTCTGACTTTGCGGTCTTCTGTTGCCAGAAACAACCTGTAATCTTTATTTTTATCATAATCCATCACTGCAATGCCATTTGTGGCCTTAACCGGAAGGGATAACGGATATTTATCTACGTTATTACCATTTCTGTCGAGCAGGTATATTTTGTTTTTAGTATTGAAAATGTATTGAAGTTTTGAATTTTTATAGTAGTCGATTTGCTGAATTGTTCCTAAAATTTTACCATCGAGAGGTTTTTTCCACAATAATCTGCCGGAGTTATTAATCAGGTATAAGTTAAATTTGGCATCCTGAACCATTAATTCTTTCTCATTGGTATAATGATTTTTGACTAAAACAGGTTTGTTTATAACTGTTGAGTCGAGCAGGCTTTGCCAGATTGTTTGAGGTTCATTTTCTCTTGATGGCAGATAATTTGCATATAAGTTCGCATACAATAGTCCTCCTGTTGTTGTTATTTGTAAACCACCGGCATAAAACTTTTCAAGTTCTTTTTTCTGTACTTTGGATAAAGCGAGGTAATCTGGTTTGAATATTTTTTTCAGATACATAGGCAAAACGGGAATCTCACTGTAAATGAAGAAGTTTTCTTTGATAGAGAATTTTTCTTTGAAGTCGGTAAAATATTTTTTATTGGGTAATGTTTGTTTCAATACATTTGAATACAGAAAATTATGTATTGACTTAATATTGTTAGCAAATATTAAGTAGTTATCATAAAAAGTGAAATATTTATCGGGAATTACCGGGAAGAACCAACCCATAACAGCACTTATCATGCCTTCAGGCATTCCCCGGTAAACAGGAAAAGATGTTTCGGAATCTATTTTGTATATATCGACAGGCGTGGTTTTTAAACCGGCTGATTTAAGGGCTTTAGTTATTCTATCAAGTGAAAATGACTGACCTTTTGTTTTTATAACAAGAAATGAATTAACATTAGGATCATTCTGATTTATATCGGTAAATACAAGCGCCATTTCATTATCCATAATAGAAAAAAGTTCATCGTCAGGATTGATCTTGTATTTCTTTCTCAGGTTGTTAATTGTTCTGTCATAACTGATATTATTTCCTGATTTTTTTAAATAGCTGTGAAACCTTTTCTTTAATTTATCTGCTGACGGAATTTTGTATGACATGTAAATCTTGGTGTTAGCAGGGAAAATCCGGTTTATTGTTGATTTACCAGGCTTCATTCCGGAGAAAAGTTCATTTATTAAACTGTTCTTTTCACCTGCAATAAAGCCGTTCATCTCAATCTCTTTCGACTTTATTTCAACATCCAGTTCAGCCCACAATGCATTATTTGATTTAAAAACAGAAGGAATGTCTTTAGGATTTCTGAAAACTACAGAAATGAATTTCGGTATTGCTGCGAAATTTATATAAAGGTTTGCAGTATTATTTTTTCCGCTGGTTTTATAAATTTTATTGAAAGCTGAATTTGAGAAAAGATTAATGTCGTTCTGTAATTGTAGTACTGCACTTTCTACTAATAAGTCGGAAAAACTACCTGTTATGATTCCGTTATATGCAGAAACATAAAATGTTGATGCGTTGTTACCTTTTTTTATTGCATATACTGTTGCGGCGTCAATTTTTTTTGAAGAGATATAAAAGCCTTTATCTTTCAGGTTT
>JAADEM010000116.1 GCA_013153405.1 Chlorobiota bacterium | reverse complement strand
CATTTTTCTCCGAATACACAATTGTCGAAACCGAAAAAACAAATATTATGTGTCCGGATATCATCTGTTGAACCTACAATGTCGAGCAATGAGATATCCTTTAGTGATTTTGCTATTTTGTATCCGCCACTTTTACCTTTTACACTGACAAGAAAACCGTCTTTCACTAATTTTGTTAATTGTTTTCTTAGGTAGCGATATGGGATTTCAAGATTATCTTTAAGCATTTCAGCTGTATATAACTTATTTTCAATAGCCATATAACTTAGTATTCTTAAAGAATATTCTGTTGTTTTACTGAAACGCATAAATGATACCTTTAGGTATTCTTTTTACAATAATAATGATAATGTTCCTCATATCCAAAAAAGATAATAAAATTTGTTAAATAAGCTTAATGTGTGTTTGGTGCGAAACCGGATATCTTTAAGTAATGATAAGACTGCATAGAACTGTTTATTTTATGAAGGGAAAAACATTATTACATTTAAAATGTTTTATATTAGCAAAGAATATAAACAAACAGAAAAATATAAATTTATGAGAAAAGTATTTTTATTATTAGGGTTCTTAATGGCAACAGCAACAGCGTTTTCTCAGGTAACTAACGATGAGCTGGAATTAGTAAAATCAATTCTACATTCTGAGAGAAAAGTGTTTTTTGTTCAGAACATGAACCTCACTACAGAAGAATTTAATAAGTTCTGGCCTATTTACGATAAATATGCAGAGGAGATTAATAAGGTTCAGGCTTCTGCAATTTCGGATTATAAAAAGATGGTGAACGAAGGTGATAAACTTTCAGACGAACAATTGGACCAGATTAACAAAAATTATTTGAAACGCCGTAAAAAAATGTTGTCGCTTCAGGCAAAATATTATAAAATAATGAAAAAAGAATTTGGGATAGGTGCGGCAACTCGTTTCTTACAAATTGACAGGTTTGTGGATGTTACTATCAGAGCATCATTATTCTCTGAAATGCCTTTAATCAAGAAGAAATAAATCTTATTTTAATTGTATATAAATAGGTGTCTTATAAGAACAATACATGGTTCTTTTTAAGGCACCCTTTTTTATCTGTAAATTTCAGTTTTAGGTCATGCGGTAAATGATGCCGCCCAACCTGAGCCTTATTCCTTTTAAATCTGTTTTGTTAAGCATTTCTGCGAATCCGGCATTTTCCCCGGTAGTATCCACTGTTTCGGCCAATTTTAACAAGTCTTTCTTAAAGAGGGATACATTATTTTCTGTTATGTTGTTTTTTGCTGTTTTTTTACAAGCTGTTTTTGATATAGCAGCTATTCTTCTGAATACATTTATTCTGGTCTTAACCCGATAAAATTTTGAATCGGTTTTATTCAATAATTGTTGAGTGTAACTATCTGACAATTTCACATGTGTTCCAAGTATAAATTTATTTTCAGATGCACATTGCAAATGATCATTTATGAATTCCGGATGTAAAACGGAATCTCCGTCAATCATTATAATATACTCATAACGAACTTTGGGCAATATGTCGTTTTGTAACATTGACAGACTTAAAGAATTATTAATTTTTATATGATTGATGTGAATTATACTTCGTTGTATAATATCGTAAATTAAGTTATCGTCGGCTTTATCATGATTGTTGCTGACAATAATTATTTCATCGGGGAAAATAGATTGATGAAAAACAGAGTTAAGGACTACCTGTAACTTTCTGATGTCGCCGGAAGAGTTTATTATCAGACTGCATTTTATGTTGTCGTTTTTGTTTGCTTCATAAAGTTTAAGATATTTATAAAAGTTTCCTATGGCAGCTGTAAATGTTATTATAACACCTCTGTATCCGTCAAGAAATGCCAAATGGAAAAAATATTTATTTATAATAACAGTAAAACTGCTTAAGAAGGCCCGGAAAACAGAACTTTTCTTTTTTCCTTTTTTTGATTCGGCAAAAAGTGAGGAATAAACCTCCATTTTTTTTAAGAAGTCGGATATTGAATGAAAGCTGTAGTGTCGTATTTCGGCTGGTATATGTATTTTTTTTGCACCTTTTACGTCAATGGTTTCATGAACCATTTTATTATTAAATCCAAAATATTTGCGGTTGTATAGACGAAAAATAATTTCTTTTCCCCAACCGGAATGACGAACTCTTTTTTTTCGGTAATAATTGTGTCTTTCAATACTGTATACTGTGTCATCATTTAGTGTAATATTCTCTAACACAGAGATCAGACCGGGAGAAGCAACCTCATCGGCATCGATTGAAAAAATCCAGTCATTGCGGGCAAATGTTGCAGCAAGATTCTTGGTAGGCCCGAATCCTATGAATTTACCGGTTACTGTTTTTACATTTTTGAACCCTGAGGCTATTTTAAGTGTATTGTCTTCGGAACCGTTATCGTATAAAATTACTTCATCGAATAACTTTAAGCTTTCAAGTGTTGCTTCTATGGTTTTAGCCGCATTTTTAACAATTATTACTGCCGATATCTGCACTGTTTCTCTTTTCAATAATTAGCATCAACACAAAGATAATTAGAATAATTAATCATTTGAAATGAACAACAATGTGAATAAACATATTAAAAGTGTACTTTTGCATTTTAATTGGAAATAAAAAGATTCAATTTAGCTGATGTATAAATTCAAGAAGATATTAATAATTCAAACAGCTTTTATTGGTGATGTGATTCTAGCTACTCCTGTGGTTGAAAAGCTGAAAATATTTTTTCCTGAAGCAGAGGTGGATTTTCTTGTTCGGAAGGGGAATGAAACATTGTTTAAAAACAATCCGAATATTAATAGAGTTCTTATTCTTGATAAAAGTCAAAAAAAATATATTCACCTGGCTGCTGTTATTAAAGAAATAAGAAAAAGAGAGTATGATCTGGTTGTAAATCTTCAACGATATGCTACAACGGGAACTATTACTGTACTGTCGGGAGCAAAGATGACTGTTGGATTTTCCGAGAATCCGATGTCTTTTTTATTTACCCGGAAGATAGCTCATGGTATGAGTACCAAAAAGAAGACAAAACATGAGGTAGAAAGAAATCTTGAGCTTATTGAAGAGTTTACCGATGACTCAATGGTACGTCCGAAGTTGTATATAACTGAAGAAGATGCAAAAAAAATACAGGCTCCTGAAAAATATTATTGCATTGCCCCTAACTCTGTTCTGAAAACAAAAGAATATCCGCAGGAGAAGTGGGTGGAATTAATAAAAGAACTGACTTCTGATGCTGCGGTTTATATTCTGGGGGCTCCCGGAGAAATGGAAAAAAGCAGGAAGCTTTTTGAAAAAGTAAAGAATTATAATGTTCAGAATCTTACAGGCAAGTTATCTTTTTTAGAGTCGGCAGCGCTGATGAAAGGAGCAAAAATGAATTTTACAAACGATTCGGCTCCGTTACATCTTGCATCGGCAGTAAATGCTCCGGTTCGGGCTCTGTTTTTGTCCACTTCGCCAATTCTTGGTTTTACACCTTTGTCGGAAAATTCAATGGTGATTGAAACAAAGAGAGAGCTTTCGTGTAAACCTTGTGGAATGACAGGTAAAAAAGAGTGTCCTGAAGGCCATTTTATGTGTTCTGATATCTCGGCGAAGGAAATTCTTGATACTTTATAGATCCTTTTTTAAGTGTTACATTTGTAATAATAGCATTAAGGTCAGCCTGGCCAAAACGATATATTAATGAGCCGGATTAAAATATGTTTTTTTAATACTGTCAGGTCATGGGGCGGCGGAGAAAAATGGCATTTCGAGGTGTCAAAATATCTGCACGACAGAGGATATGATGTATTATTGGTTTGTCAGAAAGGTGGAGAATTGCATAAAAGAACGAAAGAAGCCGGCATTCCGCATATTGCAAAAGATATTGGTAACCTGTCGTATTTAAATCCTTTTAAAGTTAATTACTTCACAGAACTTTTTAAAACAGAAGGTATCAGTGCTGTTGTTATGAATCTGTCGTCGGATGTTAAGCTGGCTGCACATGCTGCAAAAAAGGCGGGAGTTAAAAGAATAATCTATCGCAGAGGAAGTGCTATTCCGCTAAAAAACACCTTTTATAACCGTTATATCTTTTCTAAATGGGTAAATGAAATACTGGTAAATTCCGAAGAGACGAAACGAACAATTAACCTGAAGAATCCGAATCTGTTTCCCGAAAGTAAAATAACTGTTATTTATAATGGTATTGATACTAAATTGTATTCAGGCTGTGAAAAAAAAGATGCCGGAGGGAATGTGGTTTTAGGTAATGTTGCACGACTAGAGCATGAGAAAGGGCATAAATACCTGATTGAGGTTGCAAGAAGTCTTAAAGAACGCGGATTAGGATTTAAATTAAAGATTGCAGGCAAAGGTTCGTTGCATGATGAGCTCCAGCAAATGATTAAATCCAACAATCTTACTGGTGAGGTTGAATTATCAGGGTTTCGAAATGATGTGCATAATTTTCTTAAGGATGTGGATGTCTTTTTGTTAGGATCTGTCTGGGAAGGATTTGGTTATGTTACTGTTGAAGCAATGTCTTGCGGCAAACCTGTAGTGGCTTTTGACATTAGTTGTAATCCGGAGCTGATAGTTAATAATGAAACCGGATTTACTGTACCTCCGTTTGATGTTAATATTTTTGCAGATAAGGTTTATGAGCTGGCAACGGATAAATCATTAAGAAAAATAATGGGGCAAAAAGCCAGGGCCCGTGCCGTTGAGTTGTTTGATATCGAAGTGTTTTTAGCCAGAATAGAACAATATCTTACTTCAGAGTAGAGCAGGCCTTTATGTTTTGTTCATACCGTATAATTTTAATCAACAGTAAAATTTTATTTCGGCAGGCATGTTTCGGACGTATGAAACGTTTATTATGAAACTTTTATCTGGATTTTGATGTATACAGCTTTAAAAATTAAAAGTATAATTAAAAACCGGCATGTTTTGTGCGGAGTTTTTATCCTAATGATTTATAATGATGGAGCTGAAAAGATTGTCGTATAAACACAAAAACAATAAAATAAAATATTATCTGATTAATTATTTGAGACAATTGATTCCTGTCAAGTATTATCAGGACAAACTTATTGAGCGGTTAAATGACATTACTGATTGTGATATTATTGAACAACGGGTAAATTATTACAACAAGCTTACTAATCCGGTAGAGTTAAGTGATGCTGCAATTAAGCTGTCGGATCTTACACTGAAAAACGTTAATAAAACCTACTATTTCGATCTGTATGAATACAGCCGCTACTTTGACCAGGATTTTAAAGCCCATTTTTTATTTGGAGATATAACACATGTTCCTGATGAACCGGGACTGACTAAAAGCAGGCCTATCAGTAAAAAGAACTTTAATTCTGTAATTCTTAAATGGAATAAAGTAAGGCATTTTATTTTTGTCGGGAAGGACAAAAAAGAATTCTCACAGAAAAAAGATATGCTTGTCAGCAGAGGTAAGGTTCATAAGTCACAAACTCACCGGGTTAAATTTCTTGAAAAATACTTTAATCATCCGTTATGTAATATTGGTAAGGTTAATGACAATGATCTTAATCCTGAATGGAAAGTAGGAAGAATGACTATTAACGAGCAACTTGAATATAAGTTTATTCTTTGTCTCGAAGGAAATGATGTTGCAAGTAACCTGAAATGGGTAATGTCCTCAAACTCTATTGCCGTTATGCCTGAACCCAAATATGAATCCTGGTTTATGGAGGGACTGTTAAAGCCGGATTATCATTACATTAAAATTAAAGATGATTATTCGGATCTCGAATCCAGAATCAACTATTACATAAAACATCAGGATGAGGCAAACAAGATAATTGAGAATGCCCATAAATTTGTTGATCAGTTTAAGAATAAGGCAACAGAAGATATTATTTCATTACTGGTGATGACTAAATACTTTGAGAAAACAAAGCAGTTTAGTGTGAGAAAGGAGTTAAAAGAAAAGAACCTGGAGTGTCCTGAGCGTGCCCTGGCATAAATTACAAGAGCCGGTTATTTATATTACCGCCCCCTCATATCGACACAAGAATAAAACAGATTAAGTTTGTTGTTACATCAAAAAAAAGCCCGCCTTCATCAGGCAGGCTTTTTAATTCTAAAGAGTAATATTATTATTGTATTTATATGTTTTGTACCTCCCGTAACATTATTTATAAGTTACGGTTGCTGTCTGGTTAATATCAGTAGAGGAACTTCCCACCAGAATATCAAAATCACCGGGTTCTGTAACCCAGGATTTTTTTAAAGGATTCCAGTATGAAAAGGCATCGTTGCTTAGCTCAAATGAAAGCGTTTTGGTTTCTCCTTTTTTCAGGAAAACCTTTTTGAATGCTTTAAGTTCTTTAACAGGTCGCTTTACTGCCGAGAACTTGTCATAAATATACACTTGTACAACTTCAGCTCCGTCGCGCTCACCGGTATTGGTGACATCTACAGTAAATCTGACAGTATCGTTTTTACTGAACTCTTTATTTTCTGGTTTTATGTTGGTAATGTCGAAGGTCGTGTACGAAAGTCCGTGGCCGAACGGGAACATAACATCTTTTCCCGATGTGTCGAAGTACCGGTAACCCACAAATATACCTTCGCGGTATAAAACATCTTTTCCGTTGCCAGGGAATTCTCCCAGCTTATGCGACGGATAGTCATTAAGTTTGTTTGCAATGGTGAATGTGAGTTTTCCCGATGGGTTAACCTTACCTGATAAGATCTCTGCAATGGCAGTTCCACCTTCCATTCCGGGATATCCTGCAAAAAGAATGGCTTTTGTATTATCCACCCATTTGTCGTGACGGGCAAAACTTCCTCCGAATATAACGGCTATCATCGGCTTTATTTCCGAAAGTTTATTCATCAGTTCCTTTTGTTTAAACGGGAATTCATAGCTGGTTTTGTCTTTTCCCTCTGCATCATATCTGTATTTCCCCCATTGATTTCCGGGCAGATTGTGTAACCATCCGCCTACATAAATTACGACATCAGCTTTGGCTGCAGCATTAAGGGCTTCTTTTTCCAGTTCAGGAATAACAGCATTTTCTTTATTTGGTTCGTAGCCGCGGGCATAGATTATTTTGTACTTATCACCCAGCTCTTTTTTTATTGCCTCCAGAGGAGTAATTTCGTATTGTGCTTTTACCTGTGAACTTCCTCCGTTTATAGCATGACGTGCTGTTGCGTTGTCACCTATTACTGCAATTGTTTTAATGTCGTCGTTTAAAGGAAGAATGTTATTTTCATTTTTCAGAAGAACAATACCTTCCTCGGCAACTTTACGTGCCAGTTCATGATGTTCTTTAGTATTCCTTTCACCTTCGGGACGATTATTATCAAATTTATGTACAGCAAACATTACACGAAGTATTCGTCTTACTTTTTCATCTACAAATTTTTCGTAATCAGGATGTTCTTTTACCAGTTTAACAACCGGATTTCCGAGGAAAAATTCGTCGTAATTCGGGTTTTTCCTTGTTTTGTTAGCAAGTTCTGTTCCCATTTCTATATCAACTCCGTGAAGGAGAGTTTCTTTGGTTGAATGTACTGCTCCCCAGTCACTGATTGCAATACCTTTAAAATTAAACTCTTTTCTGAGTACATCTTCCATCAGATATTTATTTTCACTGCAGTACTGACCATTAACTTTGTTATAAGCAGGCATTATCGAATATACATTACCTTCTTTGATAGCGCGTCTGAAGGCAGGGAGGTATATTTCCTGTAAAGCTCTTTCACTTATGACGGCATTTATGCTTCCTCTTTTTGTTTCCTGGTTGTTAGCCGTATAATGTTTAACACAGGCGCCAATACCCTGAGACTGTACTCCTTTTATGTATCCTGAGGCCATTTTTCCGGCAAGAAAAGGATCTTCGGTCATATACTCGAAATTGCGGCCGTTAAGCGGGCTTCTGATAATATTAACTCCCGGTCCGAGAATAATATCTTTTTTCCTTTCATTGGCTTCGCTGCCGAGAACAGTCCCGTATTTATATCCTAACTTCTCATTCCATGTTGATGCCAGTGTTATTCCGGTTGGAAGATATGTGGCCGAATCGGTTGTAATGTTATCAAATTCCCAGTCTCGTCCATGTTCCATTCTTACTCCATGCGGACCGTCGGACATAACCAATTCAGGAATACCAAGACGTTCAACACCTCCTGATGTAAAGGACGAACTTGCGTGCAAAAGTTTTGTTTTTTCTTCAAGGGTCATGAGTTTTATTAATGAATCTATTTTAGATTCATTTCTCATCAGCGGATTGGTTTGTTGTGCCTCTTTTTTTTCAGTTGAACAACTGAATGTCGTAGCCAGGAACAAGGCTATTAACAAGAAAGGTGAAAATCTTTTTGTCATTTTTGCCGTTTTTAATTGTTGAAACTAAATTTAATTAATGATCTAAAACAAAGATAGGCAAAATATTTTGCTCTTCGTAACAGAAAGGGCTGTACCACTGTTTATTTGGAGTGTTTATTCCGGAGAATTGTAAAAAATAAACAAAAGGGGGATATTTTCCGGGGGATAGATTTATTTCTGTTGTTTTTAAATCAGGACATGTATTGCCTGGGCCCGATAGTATATTTGCAGTAGCTATTTTGTGAAACAACAAAGTTAATTTATCAGTTATAAAAATACGATTTCCGGATGAAATCATATGTATTTATGCAAATAACAGTGTAATTTGTTCGGTTAAAAAAGCTGTCCCCAAAGCATTAATATTCCGTCTCAATGATAACTTTGGGGACAATCTCTTTTTATAATATTCCGGATTATTTAAGTCGTTCTCTTATTTTTTTCGTTTCTTCTTCAAATCCGGGTTTTCCAAGTAATGCAAACATGTTTTTCTTGTATGCTTCAACACCTGGTTGGTCGAACGGATTGATGCCCAGGGTGTAGCCGCTTATTCCACAGGCTTTTTCGAAGAAGTAAAGAAGTTCACCCAGATAGTATTCGTTAAGGCTGGGTATTTCGAGTTTGATGTTAGGAACTCCCCCGTCGACGTGAGCAACAAGAGTACCGAGTTCTGCCATTTTGTTAACTTCATCCACTCTTTTTCCGGCAAGGTAATTCAGGCTGTCAAGATTGTCCGGATCTTCAGGAATCTTAACTTCGCTGTTTGGAGTTGCAATTGATACAACTGTTTCAAAAATGTTTCTTACACCTTCCTGTATCCATTGGCCCATTGAATGAAGATCTGTTGTGAAATCAACGCTCGCAGGGAATATACCTTTATTTTCTTTTCCTTCGCTCTCGCCGTACAGCTGCTTCCACCATTCTGACAGATAGTGAAGTTTAGGCTGATAATTTACAAGTATTTCAATGGCTTTGCCATCGTTGTAAAGGGCATTGCGGGTTGCTGCATAAACAGCTGCAGGATTTTCGTAAAACGATTTACCCGGCTTTGTTTCCTCTTCCATAAAACGTGCACCTTCTACCAGTTTTTCAATGTCGAAACCGGCAATGGAGATAGGAAGTAATCCGACAGGCGTAAGAACTGAATAGCGGCCTCCTACATTATCCGGGATAACGAATGTTTTGTATCCTTCTCTGTCGGCAAGTGTTCTCAAGGCTCCTTTTTTTGCATCGGTAATGGCAACTATACGTTCTTTTATCTCATCCTGTGAATATTTTTGCTCCATCAGTTGTTTCAGCAGGCGAAAAGCAATAGCAGGTTCAGTTGTTGTTCCCGATTTTGAGATCACAACAACAGCAAATGATTTGTCTTTTAAAAGTTCAAGCAATTCGTAGCTGTAATCTTCACCAATGTTCTGGCCGGCATAAAGAATTACAGGGTTTTTTCTGTTGTTCTGCAGGTAATCGAAACTGTTCGATAAGGCATCTATAACCGCTTTTGCTCCGAGATAACTACCTCCGATACCGGTAACAACCACATAGTCGGCAAGAGAGCGGATTTTTTCAGCAGTATCTTTTATTTCGGCGAGGTGTTCTGACGTAATGGACGAAGGAAGATCGAGCCAACCCAGAAAATCAGAACCTTTACCTGTTTTATTGTGCAATGCTTCATTGCTTTGGGTTACTTTATCTTCATAGCCCCGAATGGTATCTTCCGAAACGAAGCCTGTAACTTTTGAAATATCAATCTTTAAATGTTCCATAATGTGTTATTATTTTGATTATTTAATTTTCAAATATTAATGTGGAATAGGTATCCGGCTGTATAAATCAGCCGGCAGTAATATTAATGAAGCTGTCCGGTAAGAAGTCTAATTTCAATAGGTGGAGAAATCTTTTCATAAATAATGTTGTAAACAGCATCGGTAATCGGCATATAAACATTATACTGCTTATTTATCTCTTTGATGCTTTTAACAGCGTAATATCCTTCGGCAATCATAAGCATCTCCATCTGAGCATACTTTACCGAATATCCTTTTCCAAGCAAAACACCAAAGTGCCGGTTACGGGAAAACTGAGAATAGGATGTAACCAGTAAGTCGCCTAGGTATGCCGAACTTTTTATGTCGCGAGATATAGGATGTACGGTATCTACAAAACGTTTTATTTCCTGAATGGCATTTGACATTAAAACTGCCTGAAAATTATCACCGTAAAACAATCCGTGGCATATTCCGGATGCTATTGCCATAATGTTTTTCAACACGGCGGCATATTCGGTTCCGTAAATGTCATCTGAAATAGAGGTCTTTATGTAAGAACAGGCCAGCATTGAGGCAAAGCTCTGTGCTTTGCTCAGATCCTGACACGATATAGTCAGGTAAGATAACCGTTCCAGGGCAACCTCTTCAGCATGACAGGGGCCGGATATAATACCTATAGAATCGGAAGGTACATCATAAACTTTATTCATGTATGCACCTATAATCATGTTTTCGTCGGGAACAAGGCCTTTTATGGCTGATACAATAAACTTGTCTTTTAACGGCACCTTCAGGGGCTGCAAAACATCTTTTAAGAAAGCTGAAGGTATAGCAAATACAAGAATGTCCGACTTTTCAACTATTTCGTTAATGTCAGAGGACAAGAAAATATTGTCCATATTGAACTCAACACTCGTGAGATAGTTGGGATTATGCTTGTACTTCCTGAACTGATCGATGAAATTGTCATTTCTGAAGTGCCAGTTGATGGATGGTACATTGTTAAGTAGCATTTTTGCTATAGCTGTAGCCCAACTTCCGCTGCCTATAATTCCTACCTTTGATGTTCCATCCATAACGTTTGAAAATTTTAAAAACGGATAATAATAAAATTAACGCTAAAAGACAAATTTTTAGCTGTTTATCCTGCTGTCACTAAGCAATCCACCCTGCAACATCTTCTTTGGACGGATTCTTAAGCCCCATTTTAAATTTCTTATTCAGCCCACATATGTCCTGGTGAAGTTTATTCGGATTAGCTTCTTTTAATGCCTTCACAGTCAGGAATCCGGCTTTTTGAATTACTGGAATCCACGCTTCCGGAATTCCAAGTTCAATGAACTTTTCTTTCCCGTCTTTCTCAGGTTTTTTCTCCGGTTTCATCTGAGGGAAGAATAAAACATCCTGTATTGATGGAGAGTTTGTCATGAGCATTGTGAGACGGTCGATACCGATACCCATACCTGATGTCGGAGGCATTCCGTATTCAAGAGCACGAAGGAAATCGTAATCAATATACATTGCTTCATCATCACCTTTTTCAAGAAGCTTGACCTGCTCTTCAAAACGTTCGCGCTGGTCTATCGGGTCGTTAAGCTCCGAATAGGCATTAGCAAGTTCATGGCCATTTACAAAAAGTTCGAAACGCTCTGTAAGTTCAGGATTTTCACGATGCTTTTTACAAAGCGGAGACATTTCTACCGGATAGTCGGTAATGAATGTCGGCTGAATGTAGTGGTGTTCACATTTTTCTCCGAATATTGCGTCAATAAGTTTTCCTTTACCCATTGAATCATCATACTCAATATCCAGCTTGTCACAAACCTCACGCAACTGATCTTCATTCATACCCGAAATATCAAATCCTGTATGCTCTTTGATTGCATCTGTCATTGTTACTTTAGGGTATGGTGTTTTAAAATCAATAATTCTGTCGCCTACCTGAACTTCGGTTTTGCCATGAAGCGCCATTGCAACTTCTTCCACCATTTTAGCGGTGAAGTCCATCATCCAGTTATAATCCTTGTAAGCAACGTAAATCTCAAGTGCAGTAAATTCGGGATTATGAGTACGGTCCATTCCTTCATTCCGGAAGTTACGTGAGAACTCATAAACACCCTCATATCCACCTACTATAAGGCGCTTTAGATAAAGTTCATTGGCAATACGCAGATAAAGCGGAATATTTAATGCATTATGATGAGTGACAAACGGACTTGCTGCTGCACCACCCGGTATTGGTTGAAGAACTGGAGTTTCCACTTCAAGGTATCCGAAACTATTGAAAAAGTTACGGATAGTCTGAATGAGTAAGGTCCTTTTTTTGAACGTTTCTCTTACCTCCGGATTTACTACCAGGTCGACATAACGCTGACGGTAACGCATTTCGGGATCGGAAAAGGCATCATATACTTTCCCGTCTTTTTCTTTTACAATAGGCAGAGGTCTGAGCGACTTACTTAAAACGGTAAGTTCTTTTGCTTCAACGGTAATTTCACCCATCTGGGTTTTAAATACCGAACCTTTAATCCCGATAAAATCACCTATATCGAGCAGTTTCTTGAAAACGGTATTGTAAAGAGTTTTATCCTCTCCCGGACAAAGCTCATCGCGGTTAAGATATATCTGAATACGGCCTTCTGAGTCCTGAATTTCAGCAAATGAAGCTTTCCCCATTATTCTGCGGCTCATTATCCGTCCTGCAATAACAACATCCTGCAGGTTATTTTCCTCTTCGTTGAACTGCTCTTTTATGTCAGTTGAATGATGTGTTGTTTTATACTCCTCGGCAGGGTAGGGGTCTATGCCCAGTTTCCTTAATTCCTCAAGACTTTTCCTCCTGATAATCTCCTGTTCGCTTAATTCTAAATTGTTCATTCTTCTGTTGTTTTAAATCTGCCTGCTTCAGCCGGCCGTCTCTTTTGTCATAAAAATTAACGAGAGTATGAAAAAATTGCTGCAAAGATAATAAAAACAACAGAAAGAAATGAAAGACCGGACATTCAGTGTGCGGATATAACAATGTGTATAATTTCTAATCAATAGTGCAACCTTGCTGTTTACCTCTGTTTTTGGGATGTCGTATGTGCCGGATAATCGGGGCATTGTAAAGCTTTAGTTTGTATAAAAATTTCTGAATCTGTTTGTCTTCACGGGATAATGTTTGTTCAGGATTTTATTAAAAAATTTCAGAAAAAAACAGAAGGTTTTGTTCTGGATAAGTAAAAACATTCAACTCTAATTGTCAGTAAAAAACATTAGTGTTAATCTGTAAAATTCGTGTTTTAAAAAGCAGTGATGAAAACTCCAGACTCTGTTTTTTCCTGTTGTCACAACCGATTATTTTGAGTAATATTGCCTGTTTTTATTTTGTTTATGGTAAAAATCAGACGTAAAGTATCGAAGCCCGACTGGCTTAAAATAAAACTGCCGGGAACCGAAGAGTATAAGTGGATGAACAAGGTTGTTAAAGATAACGGCCTGCATACTATTTGTACCAGCGGGAAGTGTCCCAATGCTGCTGAGTGCTGGGCAAAAGGAACTGCGACTTTTATGATCCTTGGTGATATTTGTACAAGGGCTTGTAAGTTTTGTAATGTTGCTACCGGTAAACCGCTGCCTGCCGATAAAAATGAACCGGTAAAAATTGCCCGTTCGGTTAAATTAATGAAAGTGAAACACGCAGTTATCACATCTGTCGACAGGGATGACCTTGACGATGGAGGAGCAGGCATATGGGTGGAGACTATCAGAAAGGTTAAGGAGCTGAATCCCGGAACTACAATGGAGGTTCTTATTCCCGACTTCAACGGAAACGAAGAACTTATTCAGATGATTATTGATGCGCAGCCCGAAGTGATATCGCATAACCTTGAAACCGTCAGACGGCTTACACCGCAGATTCGCACAAAAGCAAAGTATGATGTAAGTCTGGGAGTTTTAAAGTATATTGCATCGAAAGGTGCAGTGGCAAAATCGGGCATTATGCTCGGACTGGGAGAACAGGAAGATGAGGTGTTACAGGTGATGGACGACCTGCTGGAGGCCGGCGTAACGATATTTACGCTTGGGCAGTATCTGCAGCCGACACCTAAGCATATTCCGGTTTCGGAGTATGTGCATCCCGATAAGTTTGCTGAATACAAACAGATCGGACTTGAAAAGGGATTTAAATATGTAGAGAGTGCCCCGCTTGTACGCTCATCGTACAATGCCGAAGCACACGTAAGTCTGAAACAGGCGGAATAATCGCATAACTCTGATTTTGAAAAAAGATAGTCTGAATGTATATTTTTGAAGATATAGGATTAATTGAATATAAAAAGGCCTGGGAGTATCAGGAGAAATGCTTCAATGAGATAATTGATACCAAGCTCTACAACCGTGAGCACAGTGACGATAAAAAAGATGTGGTAAACCGTCTCATCTTTTGTGAACATCCTCACGTTTACACTCTTGGTAAAAGCGGAGCACAGAACAACCTTCTGATAAACGATGATTTTCTGAAGAAAATAAATGCCTCCTATTTTAAAACAAACAGAGGCGGAGACATAACATATCACGGACCGGGGCAGATTGTGGGGTATCCTATTCTTGACCTTGAAGTGCTTGGACTTGGAGTAAGGGAGTATATTTACGACCTTGAAGAGTCAATAATCCGTTTTCTTAAGGATTACGGAATTGAAAGCACAAGAATGGAAGGTGCTACCGGAGTCTGGCTTGATGCTGAAAAGCCGGGTAAGGCCAGAAAGATTTGTGCAATAGGAGTAAAAGCCAGCCGTTATGTTACTATGCACGGTTTTGCGTTCAACGTGAATACCGATCTTTCGTATTTTAACCATATCAACCCCTGCGGCTTTGTAGACAAAGGGGTTACATCGATGGAGAAAGAGCTTGGAGAGAAACAGGATTTTGAGAAGATAAAACAGGAGCTGAAAAAACATATCGAATCGGTTTTTAAAGTAACTTTCAGAAAACAATAACAGTAAACTAACGTTAAGGAATAGACAGGGAAACAGGAATATGGAAAAGAGATGGAGCATAAAGCCCAAGGGAGATGAAAAGACGATAGAACATTTGGAGGAGGTGCTGCGCATTCATCCTGTTCTTGCCAATCTGTTGGTTCAGCGTGGCGTGACCAACTACGAGGAGGCAAAGGCATTTTTCCGCCCTAAGCTTACCGACCTCCACAACCCGTTCCTGATGAAAGATATGGAAGAGGCAATAAAGCGTCTCGACAGGGCTTTCCGCAGAAAAGAGAAAATCCTTATTTACGGCGATTACGATGTTGATGGTACAACCTCAGTTGCTCTTGTTTATTCATTTCTTAAGCTGCATTACGAAAATCTCGATTTTTATATTCCCGACAGATACAACGAGGGATACGGAATTTCCCTGAAAGGTATTGACTATGCGGCTGAAACCGGAGCTTCACTTGTTATTGCCCTCGATTGTGGTATCAAGGCAGTAGAGAAAATGAAGTATGCTAAAGAAAAGCATATCGATTTTATTATTTGCGACCATCACACTCCCGGTGACGAGCTGCCTGAAGCTGTTGCAATTCTGGACCCCAAGCGCGACGATTGTAACTATCCCGACAAGGACCTTTCGGGATGCGGAGTGGGATTCAAGTTTATGCAGGGTTTTTGCCGGTATATGGACTTCAGGGAGTCGCAACTGATGGACCTGATCGACCTGGTTGTTGTCAGCATTGCATCCGATATTGTTCCTCTTGTGGGTGAGAACAGAATTCTGGCGTATTATGGTTTGAAAAAACTGAATGAGAATCCGGGTACCGGTTTACGTTCAATAATTAAAGTTGCCGGACTAGAAGATAAAGATGAAATAAATATCAGCGATATAGTTTTTAAGATAGGACCGCGAATAAATGCGGCCGGCCGTATTGAATCCGGGCGTGATGCGGTTGAGTTACTCATCAGCGAGCACGAACATCTTGCCAAGGAGATGAGCAACGAGATAAATGTAAGGAACGAAACACGTAAAGACCTGGACAGGAACATTACCATCGAAGCTTACGAACTTATCATAAACGATGAAGAGCAACTGAAGAAAAAGACAACAGTGCTGTTCAATCCCGATTGGCACAAAGGTGTGATTGGCATTGTGGCATCGCGGTTGATAGAGTCCTTTTACAGGCCAACTATAATTCTTACTGAATCAAAAGGTTTTGCAACGGGAAGTGCCCGCTCTGTCGATGGCTTTGATTTGTATAGCGCCATTGATGCCTGCAGTGACCTGCTTGAAAACTTCGGTGGCCATATGTATGCTGCCGGACTTACGCTTAAGATTGAAAATGTGCCTGCTTTTATCGAAAGGTTCGAGCAGGTGGTTTCGGAAATGATAACACCGGATCAGCTTATACCTCAGATCGATATCGATTCGGCTCTTCACCTGAAAGATATCACTCCTAAATTTTACAGGATACTTAAACAGTTCAGACCGTTCGGACCGGGAAATATGAACCCTGTTTTTGTTACCGGCAATGTGTTCGACTACGGTACCAGTAAGCAGGTGGGTAAAGACAAAGAGCATCTTAAAGTGGAATTGATTGAAGAGCATTCGCCGGCTATTATGCAGGGAATTGGCTTCTCAATGGGGCATATGCTCGATAAAATAAAAAACAACGGGCCGTTCGAGGTTTGTTACACCATTGATGAAAATACCTTTAACGGTATGACCTCAATACAACTGATGTTGAAAGACATAAAATTTCCGAAGAACAACTAGTTGTA
>JAADEM010000007.1 GCA_013153405.1 Chlorobiota bacterium | reverse complement strand
TTATAGATTAAAAGTAATAATTTCTTTTTTCTTGTTCATCAGTGCCAGTACTGGCACTGATGAACAAGTTGTTTAATCTATTTACACAGTTTATTGGATACTACCTATGAATCTTTTTTATTACTAATGATTTTTTCTTCAGCTTTTTTGAAGTCAGGTTCGTCTTTAATGTTTTTGAAATATCTGTTTTCTGTTAATCTGTCAATGTCATAGAATCCGGCATCTGCAGATTTTTTTAACATTGAAATGGCTTTGTTTTTTTTGCCAGTAAGCATAAAATACTCAGCTTTAAAAAAATATACATCCGGATTGTCAGGATCGGCTTTTTCATAAATTTCAAGATATTTTTTTGCCAGTTCCGGATTCTCCTGTTCCAGAGCGTTGTTTGCATAAATAAAAGATATCATGCTAAGATAGTTCAGTAATCTGGCACTCATAAGCCGGGTAACTTCATCCGTTGCTTTATCCTTTTTTTTCTTTAGTGACGATATGGTTGAATTCCACCATGAAATGTCTTTAGCCTGAAACGAACCTGCAAGTATTTGTTGTTGTTGCAGTTCAACTCTTTCAGCTTGTTGGGTATTTCTGTTGTCGTGAAATTCTTCAGAGTTGCCACCAAACTGAATGTTCAGAGCGTCGTCAAATGCCTCTACTGGAGGCCATTCATGTTCGCCGTCGAATACAATAAGATGACTGTTAAATCCAGCAGCTTTAAGCTGCCTGTTGAGGTTAGCCATTTCCAGAAAATTAAAGTCCTGGTTTCCGACTACCCCGGTCCATGTAAAATTCAGATTTGCCGGTTTTCTTATTTCAGGAAAACCTGCAGCACATCCTATAACTCCTTTTATCCCGTACTGTCCCGATATAGCTGCCATTACTGCAACTCTTGCCCCTCCAGAAAAACCAGAGGCTATAATATCCGGATTATCTGTCATGAACCGCTTTTTTACATCTTTTATGAAATTATTTACAATGAGTTGTGTATTTCTTATGTTGTTTCCGTTTTCTGAATTATTGGAACCGGCAAGAATTATTCCGTATCTGTCGGCCAGGTTTTTGTATTTTTTTACCGGAAGCAATCCTCTTTTATGGGCATCGAAAAAGAATATTACCGAAGACGGTTTTTGTGAGGATTTATTATTTACAGGGATATATAAAGAATAGTTTAAAGAGGTATCCCTTTTACATGTAACCATCTCATAAATTATTCCGGCCTTTAAAGTATCCTTTGTATTTGTGTCGGTTGCTTTATTGTTGTCAGTCTCATGATTACAGGATGTAACAATTAGCCACGGAATAAGAAACTTTAGATATCGCATGATGAAAGCAGTTTAATAAACATATCAAAACTACTTTAAAACATTTGAAAATAAAAAGAGACCGCTATTAAACGGTCTCTAAAGTAATCATGAATAAAGTAAAGCTTATTTCTTAATGAACTTAACGACTTTTGTTCCCTGATCAGTTGATACTTTGATTAAATAAACGCCTTGTTGAAGTGCGCTTACATCAATTTTATTACCGGCTTGTAATGTTGTATTCATTGCTTTTCTTCCGGTAATATCACAAATTTCTACAGACTCTACGTTTGCTGTTCCGTTTAAAAATACAGTATTAGCTGCAGGATTAGGATAAACATTCACATCTGCATTGTTTATGTCCCTTATTGCTGTAGCACCGTCTTTATATATCTGAACATCGTCAATATATACTTTTTGGTTTTTCCATGAGTAAACAACAAATGTAGGATATACAGCTTCAGTTGTATTAACGGTAAAGGTTGTAGTTACTTCTGTCCAGTCGGTAGCATCGGTTGACCCCACAACTATATTTTCTAGGCCTGTTGTTCCATAGATATTAAGTTTTGCAGTACCAGCTAACTCGGTATATATTCTGGCCTTATAAATATAGTCACCATTGTCATCAGCTGTAAATCCGCTGAAAGCATCACCTGATTTAATTTTGAATGTTAAACCGGTAGAGTCGGGAACACCAACCATTTCTATACAAAGATTATTGGCATCTGCTGCATCTACAACTACAGTAGCTGATTCTGTTTTGTCAGTGTTTATATCATAAACATCTTCCAATGTAATATCATAACCGTCAGAGTAACTCTGAAAATCGTCAGAATAACTTTTTTGTGCATAGCCGCTTAATGCAGCAAAAATAAACATTGATGTAAAAAGTAAAGTTTTTTTCATAATCATAATTTTTAATTAAACATAATTTCCGTTTGTAATAAAACAATGTTTTTATTATTAAGGTTTAGCAAATATCAGTATTATTTAATTTCTTAAGGTTTACTTATTATCTAAAAAGGATTAAAATAGTTTATGTTTTTTTTTCAAAAATTAACTAATTGTTATTTGTAACTAATTGTGTTGGTTTTTCTCTTTTCCTTTGTATATGTGGCTTCCCTTCATGTTGGCGTAGTTTATTTTTGTACAATATGGTTTGATTTTGTACAAAAAAACGGGCTGCATTTCTGAGCCCGTTTTTTTGAATGATTATGTAATTGCTTTTTTATACAGCAACATCATAATCTCTTAATGCATCGTTAAGAGAAGTTTTTTTATCAGTTGATTCTTTACGTGTTCCAATTATCAGAGCAGCAGGGACCTGATAATCTCCTGCCGGAAATTTCTTAGTGTATGAGCCCGGAATTATAACAGAACGGGGCGGCACGTATCCTTTGTAGATTTTCGGTTCAGCACCTGTAACATCAATTATTTTTGTAGATCCGGTAAGCACGACATTTGCACCAAGAACAGCCTCTTTGCCGACATGGCACCCTTCAACCACAATACAACGGGAACCAACAAAAACGTTATCTTCTATTATTACCGGAGCAGCCTGAACAGGCTCCAGGACACCTCCTATTCCAACACCTCCGCTAAGGTGCACATTTTTACCGATTTGTGCACAACTGCCCACAGTGGCCCATGTATCAACCATTGTGTGAGAATCAACATAAGCACCGATATTTACGTATGACGGCATCATAATTACTCCGGGAGCAAGATATGAACCATAGCGGGATACAGCATGAGGAACGACACGAACCCCAAGCTCTTTATAGTTTTTCTTTAATGCAATTTTATCGTGGTACTCAAAAGGCCCGACTTCAATGGTTTCCATTTGTTGTATCGGAAAATACAGGATAACACCTTTTTTCACCCACTCGTTTACCTGCCATTTTCCGTCTCCTTTGGGTTCGGCAACTCTAACTTTACCTTTGTCCAGCATCTCAATTAGTTCTCTGATTGCCTCTTGTGTTTCTTTTTGGTTCAACAATTCCCTGTCATCCCATGCCTTTTCTATCTTATACTTTAAATCTGTCATATTGTTAAATTTTTAAATCCTGATGCAAAAATAACACGAAAAATGAAGTTTTCCTCATTGCCGTAAGAAATATATTAGCAGGAAAGAGAAATTAAGAAGTATCAGTTAATTGCTGTTAATTAATTTTAAATAAGGACAATAAAACGGCTAAAATGTTTTTTTCTGTATATATTCCCTTTTGGTTAATAAATTGATGTTTCTCATAAATTATTAAGTATTAAATAAATCATAAAGGAGACAATCTGTATATTTTCAGAGTTGGTATGAGAAAAAGGTTTTGTATAATTAAACTGTGGTATTTTATAATTGTTTTTTTTCTAACTGTCTTTACCGGCGTTATCTCAGCACAGTCGGACTCCCTGGTCCTGATAAGCGGCAGGATAGTTGAATCAGACAAAAATGAACCGGTTCCTTATGCTTATGTGGCTAGTTATTCCCTGCATCTTATGTTCTCGTCCGATTCTCTGGGCAGGTTTTATATTGAACTGCCTTCTAATGACAGCATTAAGATTGTAATGATGGGGTTCGAATCACGTGTGGTTAAAATTGACTCTGCATTATACGAAAGTACTGATGATGTAATCATTAAGCTTCAACGTTCATCTATAATGCTGAGCAATGTTGATGTTAATTTGCGAAGATCATTGTTCAGCATTGATCCTGCAGACAAGACCGCAGTTGAGAATTTTAATGCGGATAATCTGAATTTACCATCAGATATTATATTGTACGATAAAAGTAAGGATGTAATACCTGCTTCTGTTAAACCGGTATTTAAACAAAAACCTCCGGTAGTAGTGTTTTTTTTTCATCCGGTAAGTTATGTTAACTATTTTGCCGGAAAGAGAGAGCGTTCAAAAAGAAAAATGGTTAAATTAATTTATTCAGAAAAAGCAGATTCGGTTTTAACCAGAGCACTTATTGCCGAAATATCCGGATTCCAGGGTGATTCACTTGAAAAGTTTATCATTTTCTGTAACCGAAACATTAAAACAAGTATAAATGATGATGAATCATCAATAAGGCAAAAGGTGTTTTTTGCACTTGAAATGTATATCCGGAAGGAGTAAATATATTTTAATTCTGGTAGTTTTATTGATTTTTGCAATTAAAGACAGAGTCCTGGATATATCGGAGATACAACATTTAAGAGAAGTATAAAAACACTCTGTGTCGAGAAACTTAAGAAGTTACGGTAAGAATTCTGGCAGGTTGCTTTTTGTTTCTCGATGATTAATACGGGTTTGATATGTGATTAATTAAGAAAGGGATTGTTCCGTATGGTAGTACCCGAAACAATCCCCTTCCGGAGAAAGAATGATTCAAAAAATGTCAATGACGAACTGTTAATCTGCTTATACCTAAAGGTTGTCCATTATTGTCTTTTACCAATACAAGGTATATTCCGGTACTGACATCGTCGAGCTGTACAACTCTTTTGTTAGTTTGCAAAATTTTATTTCCCGACATATCGTATAAGGTTACATTTGCATCAATGGGCAGATTTATATAAAAATATTCGGTAGCCGGATTCGGATAAACAGTAAGATTAAGTGTGTAGTTATTTCTTTTAACGGATGTGGTAATATCCTCTTTAAAGCTTTTCAATAAATTCATCATTTCAACCGACATTGTGTCGAACACAGCATATCCTTTATAATATGAATCTCCTAACCTGATAAGGTCATCATCTATATCGTTCCAGAATTTATTTGTTTGCATACCGGCGCCAGCTGTCCCAATTGCTTTTAATGTGTCGGTAAAGAATTTGATGTATGCGAGGTTCTGTTCAATTGTCCAATGTTCAGAGTCACTGGCAACGCCTCCGTCATCGTCAAAATATCTTTTCCAGAAGGCCGGGTCCCAGTGATCAACCCAAAATTGTATATCAGAGGTATCTCTGTAGTTAATTGCTTTATGAAGGCCTTCATCCCTGTCACCGTCGAGACCTGCCCGCATTGTTTGTTCTTTTATAATCTGCAGGGTATCGGGATCCATATTTTCAGACCATTTAAACCAGTCTCCTAATCCGTAACCTCCACTCATCGAAGCCATGTAATAAATAGGTTCACCGGAGTGTGGGCCAGGATCGTTACCAAACGGGAATGTTAATTCGTCGAAGTCGGCTCTGCGCGCAGAAGCATACGGTTTATATGACATAATTCTTGTCGGATTGTATTCACGGAAGATAACAGTCAACGAATCATACAGCCAGTTTAAACTATCTATACGTACTTGTTTGTCGTAATCAGGGTCCGAAGACCAGACAGTATCTCCGTTCACTAAATAAAAATCTTCCCATCCGTGAAATTCAATGACAGGGCTTATTGCCAGGTAATGACTTTTGTATTGGAATGCTTCACAAACCTGGCGCCATCCGTTAAAGGTTCTCTGTTTTACCTCTTCACTCATATCCTTTTCGGTAAAGTGAACCATTAAGCATATTGACATATGACGCTCCATCATATCATCAATCATTTCGTCGTAAAAGTCGATGATGTACTGAGGTATATGAAGAGTCTCATCAAAATCGTCGGAAGCCTGCCATTGCAAACGTCCCCCGTTGATACCGAGAGCCTGAAGGGAATCAAGAATTCTGGGGGAGTAATTATCGGTATAAATCCAGTTATCACTTTCGTTAGGAGGCGTGAAAATCCACCATGATCCGTAATTCATATTCTTTATCCACTCCTGAGGGGTAATCGGTTCATCAGGCAGGCTGTCCTGCCCGAAAACATTTACAGATGTAAAAAAAATAATTAAAAAAGCGAGTTTTTTCATGGTATTAATATTTATTATTGAATTATAATTTTCTTTGTTGATATAACTTTGTTGTTTTTATTCCTGAATACTATCAGATATGTTCCCCTTGGGAAGTTAAGTTCTAATACTCCGTTTTTTATATCAGTTATTTTTGAACCTGTGACTGAATACAGTTCAGCAGTTAAGTTTTCTGGTTTTTCAATCTGAATAAATGAAGATGCCGGGTTAGGATAAATTTTTATATCGGGGCTGTCAAACACCTTAACCATATATGTTTCGTTGCCGGCTTTATTCCGAAGTAGTTCTATCATTTTTACCGACATGGTATCCGCTTCAAGGTATCCGTCAGCGCCGTCATCTGCATCATCTCCTATTTCTATCCAGGTGTCTGTTTTATCATTCCAGAATCTGCGTGTTTGCATTCCTGCACCGGCAACTCCTAAAGATTTCAGAGTATCCATAAAGAACTCTATGTAAGCCAGATTTTGTTCTATTGACCAGCGTGCCGAGTCTCCATCGTTAAGATGTTTCCAGAAAGCCGGGTCCCAGTGGTCTATCCAGAAGTCAATCCCGGATGTATCGCGGAAATTTATTGCATGATGTATTCCCACATCTTTTGTAATGTCGGTTAGTCCGGCTCTCATGGTTTGTTCTTTTATCATTTTCAGGGTGTCAGGATGCATACCGGGGCTCCATTTAAACCACTCTCCCATACCATAACTTCCACTCATTGATGCGATGTAGTAATACGGTTTGCCTGAATGTGCCGAAGGGTCATTGCCGAAAGGGAATGCAAGTGTTTCAACTTCACCGCGTTTAGAGGAGCCCCATGGTTTGTACGACATGATGCGGTAAGGATTATCTTCTCTGAAAATTACAGTAAGAGAATCGTACAACCAGTTTAAGCTGTCGCGGTAAATTTCAGGATCATTGGGTTGCAATACTCCGTCTTCATCAATATAATACTGCCATCCGTGAAACTCAATAACAGGACACATAGCAAGCAGGTAGCTTTTGTTTTTATACGCTTCCGAAAGTTGTCTCCACCCGTTAAAATGTCGTTGTTTTACATATTCAGGCATTGTTTTAACTCCTTTATCTTCAAAGCTCACCTGAAGGCATATTGACATACCTCTTGAAGTGAAATCATCAATCATCTGACCAACAAAGGCAACGGCATCAGGATCCAGAATTGTATCTCCCGTTATTTCATCATAAATAAGGGCATCTCTGGTTACCCAGTGTAATCTGCCACCATTGATTCCCAATGTCATTAAAGAATCAAGTATTCGTGTAGAATAGCCGTCAATGGTTATATTATTATCTCCGTCGGGTGGGATAGTAAACAACCACCAGCTGCCATACGACATGTTTTTCACCCATTCCTTCGGTGTTAAAGGAGCGGAGGGTGGGGTGTCCTGGGCAAAAGTGTTTATAGTATTAAAAAAAAGGATTAAGAGTAAAAGTCTTTTCATATAAAGCCTGTTTAATGAACAATGAGTTTTCGGGTGTGAACAACTTCATTCTGTCTGTTTCTGAATACAATGATGTATGTTCCTACCGGGAAGTTCAGTTGCTGTATCCCATTACTGATATCTGCCAGTTTTAAGCCTGCAATGGAATAAAGTTCAGCAGTTATGTTTTCTGGTTTTTCAATCTGAATAAATGAAGATGCCGGGTTAGGATACACTTTTATATCAGGGCTGTTATTTATTTTAAGCACATATGTACCGTCATCCACTTTGCTTCTCAGCAGATTCATCATCTCTACCGACATGGTATCAAATTCTGCAATTCCTTTAAAGAAAGAATCTCCCAATCTTATTAAATCATCACTATTGTCGTTCCAGAATTTAGATGTTTGCATTCCGGCACCTGCAGTACCTATGGATTTCAGTGTATCCATAAAGAATTCGATATAAGCAATGTTTTGGTCGATAGTCCAGTGTTCGGAATCACTAGCAACAGTGCCGTCATCATTAAAATATCTTTTCCAGTAAGCCGGGTCCCAGTGGTCTATCCAGAACTCTATACCGCTGGTATCACGATAATTTATGGCATGGTGAACTCCGACATCTTTTGTTATGTTGGTGAGGCCTGACCGCATAGTTTGCTCTTTTATCATTTTCAGAGTGTCTGGATGCATGTCGGGTGACCATTTAAACCATTCTCCCATACCATAACTTCCACTCATTGATGCAATGTAATAAACAGGTTCTCCTGAGTGAGGTCCGGGGTCATTACCAAAAGGGAAATCAAGAGTCTCGAACTCTCCTCTGCTGGCAGCTCCCCATGGTTTGTAAGATATTATTCTGTCAGGATTGGTTTCTCTGAATATAACCGTTAATGTGTCATAAAGCCAGTTTAAGCTATCCTGCCTCACATCGGAGTCATATTCCGGATCGGTAGACCAGACTGTATCTCCATCAACTATATAATAATTACCCCAACCGTGGAATTCAATTACAGGTGACATTGCTAGATAATGGCTTTTATTTTGAAAAGCTTCGCATACCTGGCGCCAACCGTTAAATGTTCGTTGTTTTACTTCTTCTGTCATGTCTGTTTCGGTAAAATGTACCTGCAGGCATACAGACATTTTTCGTTCCATCATATCATCAATTATTTCATCGTAGAAATCGATGATGTATTGAGGTATGTGCAGTGTTTCATCGAAATCATCAGCTGCCTGCCAGTGAAGACGTCCGCCGTTGATTCCCATAGCCTGAAGGGAGTCAAGAATGCGTGGCGAATAATTATCTGTATATATCCAATTGTCGCCTTCGTTTGGCGGAGTGAACAACCACCATGAACCATAGTTCATATTTCTGAGCCACTCCTTTGGAGTTATTGGAGCATCTGGTGGTGAAGTTTGAGCAAATGCACTAATAGTTGTTAAAAACAGAATGGTAAAAATTACTTTTTTCATATACGACTAAACTTTTTATTCCTGAATATTATGTGTGTTATTAATAATGTTTATGGTCTTACAATACCGATTTTTGGTGTAAATTTATTTTCAGTGGATAGTTTCCAGTTATCGGTACGAAATGTAGAAACAGGAAACTTCGAGCTGTTGTATAGGTTTATTCCGGTGACAAGTCCCTGCCATGCATATCTTACGGCTACGGGTTTTTTCACATTATCACACCACACTTCGATGCTGTTTTTACCGGTAATTCGGGCTTTTGCAGGAACAAAATTTTTGTTTTTACCAGCTATCAGAAAGTTGTTTACCGGCTCGTTAGTTTTCTCTATTTCTTCACCTTTTAAATCTTTAAGTATTCCGGTAAAGAGGCCTTCTCCGGTATTTTTGAAACTGATTGTGATTTTATTTCCGTTAATAGCTGATTTTTCATATTCGGGAACATAGATGTGTTCACCGGTTTTGTATATGTTTCCGAGAACAAACCGAGCGGTTCTGTTTCCTGCCAGATATTTGTTGTGTGGATGGATGGTTGCTTTTCCGCTTTTTGTAATATCATTCAGGTCAATAATGGGAATAAAATAGCAGTTTCTGACTTCATCGGCTATTTGTTGCTGGATATATCTTAATTCGGCAACATCACTTTTACCGGGTACATCATTTCTTGAATAGGAAGGCAGACTGATCTGCACGAACGGCATATCGTCATTTTCAAATCTTTTTCTCCAGTGTTCTATCATCAAAGGAAGCAGTTTTTTGTATTGAACGGCTCTTGAACTGTTTGCCTCTCCCTGCCGCCAGACCACACCTTTACATGCAAACGGAAACAGCGGATTAAGCATTGCATTGTAAGCTCCGGAAGGTAATGTTCTGGTTTCCGTAATTTTAACCATTGTCTCTTTTGTAGGAGGTGTTTTATGTTTTTTCTGGGCTGATTTTATCTGTATTCTCAGGTATCTTTCGTATGCTCCGTTATCCCAGTTTTTAATGGTATTCTGCCAGAATTCATACGACTGAAGGAAAGGTTCTTTTGTAAGCATCTCTTCAGGTACCCAGCATTCCACGGATGTACTTCCCATGTTTACACTTATAATTCCTACCGGGATGTTCAGTTCCGGTTGTATTTTTTGTGCAAAAACGGCTCCTATTGCAGTTAATGATTTAATACTTTTTTCATCAGACACTTCCCATACGGCATTTATATTGTTTTGCGGAGTCAGTGCTGTTTCATTGGGAACCTTAAGATAACGCACCATACTGTTATCGGCATTTTCGATAATTTCTTTGTTGATTTTTCCCATCGAACTAACGGGGCGGTTCATGTTCGATTGTCCGGCCAGGAGCCAAACATCGCCTACCATAACATTTTTAAAAGAAACATTTTCTCCGGAAGCTGATATTTTTAGTTCTCTAGCTTCAGTATTGGCACGCATAGGTGTAAGATATGCTTTCCAATATCCATCGTTATCCGCCATGGTTTCAGTGGTTTGTTCACCAAAAACCACAGTAACTTTTTCTCCGGCTCCGGCAGTTCCCCAAACAGGGACTTTTCTGTCTCTCTGTAAAATCATATTATCAGAAAATACAGATGCTACTGTTAATTGAGAATATAATCCGGTATTTACAATTAACAATAAAAACAATGTTGTTTTCCAGTAAGCTTTTCTCATCCCAAACAGTATTAAAATTTATATTTCTAAAGTGTCTTTATGTTTTTGCGTTTTTACATTTTGATTGTTTGCAGGAAGCCCCCTTAGAGAGGGGCTCCCTGCAATCTTTCTCTATGAAAAGAATCCTCAAAAGTTTAAATCCTCCTGCACCGGATCATTAAAAAAATGTATTAATCATTAAATATTTTACTGCGTATCTCTTTCGATCTTTTCAGTTCTCTCTGATAATCATTAATCGCCGGTTTCATAATTAAAGGTTCTTTTTCCGACCAAGGAATATGCCTGTCGTAAAACACCTTGTACCAGCCATACCTGTTGTAATCCACACCTTCTTTTTTTATTGTTTCCACCTGTTCATCATAAAAGGTTCTCATTTTTTTCAATATCACCTCTTTATCTTTTTCTCCTATTATCTCTTTCAATTCATACGGGTCTTCTTTAAGGCTGAATAATTCTTCTGTAGCTTTCATTCCATATCCTTCATAAGGCCAGTATATATATTTATAATCTTTCGTAACGATGGCAAGTGCATGAGTGGGAGCTGTTCCCCACATGTTCATCAGGGGCAGAAACTCACGAATTTCAGCTGTAGGGTTATTTATTACGGGTAAAATACTTTTTCCGTCCATATTCGACGGGATCCTGCATCCTGCGAAGGAAAGAATGGTTGGAGCAACATCAACGTTCGAGATTAAAGCATCGCTTCGCAGCTTTTTGCCCATGTTTTTATTATTAGGATCATAAATGATAAAAGGAGCTTTTGCACCCTCTTCATATGGCAGAACTTTTCCGGCCATTCCGTGTGAGCCAAGAAAACTACCGTTATCCGATGTGAAAATTATTATTGTGTTTTTATCAAGTCCGGTTTCTTTCAGAGCATCAAGTATCATACCTACGGCATAATCCATTCCGTATATCAGTTGATAGTATTTGCTTAAGGTGTTTTGATATTTTTCAGGGTAAAAACCAAATTTGTAGTATAATGTTAAATATTGTCTTCCGTTTCTGGCCTGCTCGGCAAGATGCTGTGCGTTTTCAGGTCCGTAATTTTCAGGATAGCTGAATTTTGCATTTTTGTATACATCATCAAACATAGGATCCGGGGTGAGTGGCATGTGAGGTGCTTTAAAGCTGATCGACATACAAAATGGTTTTTTGCTGTTTTTTTTGCTTTTAAGGTAATCGACAGCCCAGGCACCATATGCTCTTGAAGAGTGCGGATATTTGACGGCATAATCTTTCATGTACTTGTTTTTTGCCGTTTCGTAAAATGTCTGTCCCACGCCTCCACGCCATACGTCGAAATCGTTTACGGGAAGCTTATCGTAAGAATTCTCATTTGAAGATGAAACAGGCTGAGGAGTAACCGGAAAACCAAACTTGCCTGCAAATGAGACTTCGTAGCCTGCCTTTTTCAAAAGCATCGGATACGACTTTTCAAATTTATTTTTGCCAAGTGAACCATGCATAAAATTACAGCCTGTTTTGTATTCATACATACCGGTCATAATCTGAGCACGGCTTGCCATACAGATAGCTGTAGTGTTATAGTAGTTATCGAAAACAATGCCCATGTCGGCAAGTCTGTCTAGATTCGGTGTTTTTATTTCTTTATTTCCGTTGAAACCTGTTGCATAGTATGACAGGTCGTCGGTGAGGATAAAGATGATATTGGGTTTGCCGGAGGTTTTATTTTGTCCGTAAACCTGCACAGAGACAGACAATATCAGGATTGCCGATAACAGGAATTGTTTCAATTGTTTGGTCTTTCTTTTAGTTTTCATTTTAATTGTGTGTTAATTTGTGTTAAACATTTCTGGTGCAATGCACGTTATTAATTAATTCGGTTTCAGACATTAATGATACCAAATTTTCTTAACTGATCCCCAGATATTAAAACACAAATTACTGTCGGCCTTTAATTTTTTGCTTCACGAGCCTTCTTTCTGAACAGTTTTATTACTTCCACTGACATTTCTTCACTTTCAGTCATGCCCGGATGTTCGCGGTAAAAGTCGTTTGTTTTATCGTTCCAGAAACGTCGGGTCTGCAATCCTGCGCCGCCCGACCCAACAGCTTTAAGAGTATCCATAAAGAACTCAGTGTATGCAATGTTTTGTTTGATAGACCAAACCTTTTTTCCTTTTGCCTGTGACTTCTTTTTACTTTTCCCCCAGTAGTTTGGCTCCCAGTGGTCGCACCAGAAAGGAATACCTGTGTTTTCACGGAATTTAAGGGCAGCATTTATTCCCGACAACCGTTTTTTCCCTTTTTTTGTTACCAGAGATCGGCCTCCATTCATTGTTTCGTCTTTCAGGGCCTGTAATTCATCTGCAGGCATACCAGGATACCATTTTTCCCAGTGTCCTATCCCGTAGCTGCCACTAAATGAGGCAATATAATAAAACGGTTTACCGCTGTCTGATGCAGGATCGTTTCCGAATGGGAAATCCAGAGTTTCAAATTCTGCATTTTTTGCTGCACCCCAGGGTTTGTATGACATTATTCGTGTAGGATTATCTTCACGGAATATAACGGTTAAGGTGTCATATAATCTATTCAGACTATCCTGTAACATTTTCCTGGTAAGGGGTTTACCGTTGTATGTGTCATTTTCCCATCCATGAAATTCAATTACAGGACACATAGCCAGAAGGTGACTTTTATTTTTCATTCTTTCGGAAACTTCTTTCCAGCCATTGTAATATCGTTGTTTGATTTCAGGGCTCATGTCTTTGTCGCCAAAGCTTATCTGAAGGCAGATGGCCATATCACGCTCCATAAAATCATCAACCATTTTTTCCACAAAATCGAGGGATCTTGTGTATAAATGATTGTTTTTGTCGAACATATTCTTTGCCTGCCAGTGCAGTCTGCCTCCGTTTATTCCCAGTGCCTGAAGCGAATCAATGATACGCGGCGAATAGTTTGCAACTTTAATAGCATTATCTTTTTCAGGCGGAATATTGAATATCCACCAGCTTCCGTAATTCATTTTTTCCACCCATTTCTGCGGAGACAGGGGCTTGTCCGGAGGTCCCTGTTGGGCTGACAGGAATACCGGTAAAAGCAGCAATGTAAGTGTAATAATGTATTTCATAATGTATTGTTTTCCCATGTTTGTTTCAGAAAAGCATTGCTTTTGCGGTTATCACAGTAGCCGTGCGTTTCTGAATGTTTAATTCCTTGTAATTAATTTATGGCAACAAGTTTAATGTCGCGCAGAAGGAACAAATCGCTGTTGAAATCACCAGCAGCTGTGACTTTTATGTTGTGTATTCCGTTAGGAAGAGTTACACGTCCGACGTACAGATGTTCCCGATGTTGTCCTTCGATAACTGTTTTAACAAATGTTTTATCACCTGCCGAAACTTTGTATTTGTTTCCGTCTGATTCTTTTGTTGCATCGTATGATATATAGATATCAAAAGTTGCTTTCCTGTTACATCTGACAATCCATTCGGCAGATGCCTCCGGATCTGTCCAGTTTTTCAGGAAATCGGTTCGCCAGTTTCCTCCCGCATAACTTAGTCCTTTACCTTTCAGGTTGGCATCGATAACATGTAGTTTGTTAAAACCGATATTTGTAAGTAAAAGACGTTCTTTCCCAATGGGGACTATATCTTCAAATTCCACGGCAAGAACAGCAACTGGTCTCTCCTGAGGGTATGTTGATATTGTAACTTCAACATCTTTAAAATTAATTCTGCGAATGGGTAATGATTTATTTTCAGGGTTAGTAAGAAGCCATGCTCTTTTTACTTTCGATTTAATACCTGACAAGATGAATTTACCGTCTTTTGGCCATTGGAAGATATGGCAATACAGTATATTACCTTTTCGGGTTATTTCGCCAAATGACTGGGCGGTCAGAGGATTTCTTTCGGTTCCCTTGATTGCTTCTTCGTTTGTATCCATCCATTCTCCTATTCCTCCGAGAATTCCCTGATCCACAATATCAATAGTACCGTCACCTTTAGGTCCGATGTTAAGCAACATATTACCTCCTTTGGCAGCTGCTTTAACTATGAGTTCTATAAGATAACCTGGCGAATGATGTGTATGGTCAAATTTATGATATCCATATGATTCGTTAGTGGAAGGAATTGCTTCCCACAGGCCGTCTATGTACGGAAACTCGACGGGTTTGTCATTAGTTGATTTATATGTTGATCGGTAACTGCCAGCACCGCGGCTGTTAATAATCAGGTCTGGCTTATACTTCAATGCTGTATCAACAACAGCTTTGTTAAGATCTTCGGGCCCCCAGTTCATAGTATCAAACCATATAATATCAGGATCATATTTTTTTATAAGTTCAATAAGCTGAGGAATTGATTTCTCGTAATAATATTTTCTTATCCTTGAGAAATATGAAGTGTCCTTTTTCCACCAGTTTCGTTCAGTTGGCTGTCCTTTATAATCCCAGGTATTTCTTTCGCCGTTTGGATCGGCCCAGTCCTGAGCATGAGAATAATAAAATCCAAAAAGAACGCCGGCTTTTTTACAAGCTTTTTTCAGATCCATCATAGGGTCATGGTGCCAAGGGGTGCCATCCACAACATCGTAATCGGTAATGTCAGAGTCGAACATTGCAAACCCGTCGTGATGTTTGGCTGTTATAACCATATAGCCCATCCCTGCTCCTTTAAGAATTCGCACCCACTCTTCGGCATTAAACTTTACCGGATTAAATTTGGCCGCTACCTCTTTTTTATACTCCTCAACTGGAATCTGAAAATGTCTCATTAAATGTTCAGAATAATATCCATGACATGTTTCTCCTTTCCATACACCTCCCATTGTAGAATACACTCCCCAGTGGACAAACATTCCGAAACGTTCGTATTGCCACTGTTCAAGTGGGGTTTTAAATTCTGGTTTTTTATTATTGGAAATATCAGTTGTATCAGGGTCGGTAAAGGCACAAGCTGACAAGAACGCCATTAAAGCAATAATAATTGTCAGTTTGGTTAAATATATGGATTTCATATTATTTTGATTTAATCGGGTTATTTATATTTTATATTATTTTAATATCATTATATTCAGTTGTTTAATTAAATATATCGAACTGATGAATTGCGGGTCCTTCACTAGGCTCATCACTTTTATAATCAGTTATCAGTATTCTGACCCTGCTTGCTGTAAGCAGTTCAGGAAGCTGTAAAGAGAAGTTTCCTAGTTCGTTCCCTTCATAAAATGTATTCCATCCGTCCTTATCGTAATATTGCAATTTGAATGATTTGACTCTGCTGTATTTTTCAACCAGTGTAACTCTGTTAAAAGTGACGGGAGTTTTTGTTTTGAACTCAAGCCATGGTTGTGGATCTTCTTTTTTAGCTCCGGCCATCCAGTACCGCCATACATGTCCTCTGTGAAATTTCAGCCAGGGCTTTGTTTTCAGAATATCTTCCGGAACTTTGTGCTTTTTTCCTTTTGCTTCAGGCGGTTTTTCACCGTAATGAGTCTTTATCTCACCTGTTTCATAAACCGATTCAAAAGGAGAGTTTGCATTTCCTCTTATTCCGTCTGAGACTGTGCTTGAACAAGAAACATCAGGGTCACGATTTATAGGTTTCCTAATTTCACATTTAACCGGTGCAATTTCCTTTGCCGGATTTTTAAGTCCGAGTACAATAATGGTTGAGGGTTGTTTGTGATATTCAGGGTCAAGTTTTATTTCAACACCTTTTTCAGTTTGAATCACAACAGGTTGGCCTCCCGTGAGTGTTTTTGCTGATGTTATTTCTGCAGGCAAGGGAGGGAGTGTCATTGTTCCGCCCGGCCATCTTTGTGTTATGTGCAGATATATTTTATTCTCTTTTCTGGTTGATACTCCCCAATTTCCCGGTTTGTACGGTCCTCCACGACAATCATAAATACTTTCGCCGTACTTTTTAAGCCAGTCACCCATTTCCAGATAGGTTTTTTTTATTTCAGGAGGTATCTCTCCCAGCTCATTGGGGCCGAAGTCGAGCAGCAGATTCCCGTCACCGCCTGAAGCATCTATTAACAGCCTCAGGCATGTATTTGTCGATTTTATGTTTTTTGCGCCGTTATAAAACCAGCCTTCACCCTGCATTATAGCACAGGTTTCCCAGGGATGCTCCATATCGAATGTACCAAGCTTTTGTTCCGGAGTTCTGAATTTTATTCCGGGTGCTTTGTTGGGGCCGCGACCATTATAAATAGCACCAGGCTGCAATTCATAAATGGCTTTTGCCGTTTCCTTACCGTCAACATAAATATCACCTCCGTCCCACCATACACCTTTTATTTCACCATAATTACTGAATAGCTCTTTTATCTGATTGATGAGATAATTCTGATATGGGATTGGATTTTTTGCATCGTAACGAGGATCATACCAGTCGGCTTTTGAATAGTACCATAAAACATTTATTCCGTTCTTATGGCATGCCTCTGCTATCTCTTTGGCTATATCCCTTCCGAAAGGAGTATTCATGATATTGTAGTCGGTGTACTTCGTATCGAACATGCAAAAACCGTCATGATGCTTAGTAGTAAAAACAATATATTTTGCCCCTGCATCTTTAAAGGTTTTCACCCACTCGTCAGCATCGAAGTTTACCGGATTAAAAATATGGAACAGGTTATCGTATACTTCCTGAGGTACACTTTTTTTGTATTTGTATTCCAGGTAGCTTCCGTTTTTTATTACTTCCGGAATTTCCCCTGTAGTTTTGTTTGAACCTTTAAGCTTATTGTTGCCGGCACGGTACCAGCTTCCACCTTTAAGTGCCAGAATGCTTGAGGGATTCCAGTGAATAAAAATACCAAAACGTGCATTGCGCCACCAGTTATAGTCGTCGATGGACGGACCGTTAATCTTTTGCGCATGCAGCAGATTCGTTGCCGAAAGAAATAAGAAAAGAAGAATGTAACCTTGTTTTTGCATAATACTATTCCTTCGTTAAAAAACAAAGTTATTTCCGGGCGTCATTTTCTACTATTATAATCCGCTTAAAAATCTCTAAAATCAAATCATTTGCTTTTTTTACCGTATAGCTCAAACTCTGCCAGGTAAAAAGTTTTGGTACCATTTATCAACAAACGGAATTTTGAAGCATTGACAGGTTTTTTAAGAACCTTTACCGGCTCAAATTTAGGTTTCCATTTGTATACTGTTTTCCAGCCGTTATCCCCATCTGGTATTTGCAGTTCAGGTTTGAAACGCGGGAACCACTCTTCTCCTCTGCCAAGAACAACACTGGTAACTGTAACAGGTTTATCAAATTCAGCAATTATGTAAATACTGTCTTTACTTTCATCAGGGAGTTTAACAGACCAATTGGTCATGGCATCCTGGTCCGTTACATTCGGGATTTCTTCCTGATTTACCGATGCTGTTAATTTTGCATTCAGAGTTAAGGGCTTTTGTGCCAACAATGGTTCAGAACCCATTATGTTATCATTCATTGTAATTTCAATGGTAGTAACGATATTGTCTCTGTTTGCTTTTGGAACGGATACGGTAAACTTATCGTCCGATTTCTTAAGTTCCATATCTTTTCCGTTGAGTAATTTTGCTGAAACAACATCTTTACCCGGTAATGCAGGAAAAGTCATGTCTTCACAATCATTCCACCTGAAAATATGCAGATATATTTTATTTTCTTTGCGAGTTGCTACTCCCCATTCGCCGGGAAGATAAGGGCCGCCTCTGGAGTTTCTGATACTTGTTTCTCCGTTTTGCTGCCACCATTGGGCTATTTGCTGTAATCTTTTTTCCTCTTCCGGATTTAGGGAACCATCTCCTTTAGGACCTATATTGAGTAACATGTTACCATCGCCTCCCCAGGTGTAAAGAAGTATTTCCATCAATCGGTTGATAGACTTTGCTTTTGTTTTAGGGTTGTATCCCCACTGACCTGTAGTGGTATGACAGGCTTCCCAGTTTTGTTTGTTGTTGAAATAGCTGACTGTGTGCTCAGGAGTATAAAAGTCGGCACCTACGCCACCACGGTCGTTAACCATGGCATCAGGCTGCAACTTTCGTATCATTTTCATAATCTTTTCGGATGTGTTTCCCCAGTCGCCGGGGCCAAGGCCGTCGAACCAGATTTCAAATATCTTACCGTAATTGGTAAGAAGTTCGTGCATTTGGGATTTGTAGAATCGTATGTATCTTTTATGATGATGTTCCGAATCACAATCGGGATGATGCCAGTCGCGTGGCGAATAATAAAAACCAAACCCGAAATCCTGGCGACGACATGCCTGTTCAAGCATTTTCAGAATGTCTTTCCCGTAAGGGCTGCTCATAATATCATAATCGGTAACTTTAGAATCGAACATGCTGAATCCTGCATGGTGTTTTGCCGTGAATACCAGATATTCCATACCTGCACTTTTTGCTACCGAAACAATCTTATCAGGATCGTAATTTACCGGATTGAATGTTTTATATTGTGCATCATAAACTTCCGGTTCTATTTTAGCCACTTTGTAAGGTTTGCCACCCGGGTGATGGCTCGGGCTGTTACGGCTGTGACTAAGCTGTGCTCCCAACTGGCTGATTGGCCCCCAGTGTATGAACATTCCAAAACGTTTGTTTTTCCAGTTCTCCACAGCCTCTTTGCTTGCTGTAGGAACCTTAACGTTTTTGTTCACTTTGTAAAGCTGGAATTCATCTTTCTGGGCTCGAAGTGTGAATGTTATGAGCATGAATGCCGTAGCAATCAAATATTTTATCTGGTGTTTCATATCGGTATGTGTTGTGTGTTTGTTACATTTTGCAAAGCAGCAAAAAATTGTGTCAAACATATGTTGTTGGTTTTTATACTGTCAGGTAAAAGTCAGGAGTCATTGTTGTTGAACTTAGTTTAGTAGTTCTTTACACATCTGATGACTTTTAAGTCATCAGATGTGTATACGTTAATTCTAAAGTTTTATCACATTGAATTTTGAAATGTCAGGGGCATAATCTTTTTCAGTTTTTAATATCTTCAGGCGCACTTTCGATGTTGTGGTTTGCGGTACTTTTACGCTGAAGTCCATGCCTATCTGTGTCCCATGATACAGTTTTTCCCATTTTCCGTTATTATCATATTCCAAAACAAAGTTTCTTACAGCACAGTTACGGATTTGTTCGGCAAGGGTGATGTAATTAAATGTTTCAGGTTTAGCAAACTCTATAGACAACCACGGTTCAGAATCACCTTTTTTAGCCGACCACCATGCTTTAAAATGCTTGCCCTCCACGAAGTTTGCTTTTGATTTATTCAACAACGCTTCGGTATTATTTTTTTTGTTAGCATTGGATGATGCCCTGATTGCAACAACAGGAATAATGTCTTTTTTTGAAAATGTTCCGACAGGTTTAATATCAGAAGTGTTTCCTTCGGTTTCCAGTACAATAATATTATCGAGGTTATTGATGTTATTTCCAGTTAAAGAAACAATAAGGTTTTCATTATTTTGCTTTATCTTAACTCCGGCACCGGTCAAAGAGTATGATTTTACAACTTTTTGTTTCAATGCCGGCAGTTTTATTTCTTTAGAAGTTCCTGGTGCAAATTCAGTAAGTATATGCAGATATATTTTATTGTTTTTTCTTGTGGCACCACCCCACGGGCCCGGTTTGTATGGTCCTCCTGTTGTGGCATAAATGCTTTCACCGTTTTTGCCAAGCCAGTCACCTATTTTCAGGTATATCTCCTTTTCGGGAGGATTTATGGTTCCATCGGGTTTGGGTCCGGTATTCAGAGCCAGGTTTCCTCCTGAGATTGAGCATTGAATAAGGAGACGTTGATTTGTTTTATATGTTTTTACATGTTTGGCTCCGGTCCAGGACCAGGCTTCGGCAATAGTAGCACATGTTTCCCACGGGCGATCGATTTGGAATACACCTATTTGCTGTTCAGGAGTATCGTAATCGCCGTTAAATTTTATACCCGGCATACCTGCTCCCCAGCGGCGGTTTACGATTATTCCCGGTTGAAGTGTTCGTATCATTTTAAGCATCCGGGGGGTATCCCAGTCGTAATATTTAGTGCCCAGGCCGTCGAAGAAAAGGCCGTCTACTTTACCATATTCGGTTAAAAGCTGGCGCAAATGTTCGTACATGTACTTTCTGTAACGTTCATTGTTATCGGTAAGACAGTCAGGATGATGCCAGTCGGGCTGTGAATAATACCAGAAAAGTTTAATTCCATATTTATGACAGGCATCGGCAATTTCCTTTGCTACATCTCTTCCGAAAGGAGTGTTGGTTATTTTATAATCGGTGTTATGTGCATCGAACATACAAAATCCGTCATGATGCTTTGTTGTGAAAATAAAATACTTTGCTCCTGCATCTTTTACCATCTTTATCCAGTCATCAGCATTAAAATCAACGGGATTAAATTTTTTATACAGGTTATCATATTCATCCTTAGGTATACCTGTTGTTGCTTGCTTCCCTGCTCCCGGACGCGGTCCGAACCTGCCCCAACTGGCCGGTACTCCGGCCAGAACGTAAGGTCCCCAGTGGACAAATACTCCGAATTTTGCATCTCTGAACCATTGAACATCCTGAGGTCTGGCATATATATACTCTTTGTATTGGTCAGGAATGGTTTTATAAAAGACTTTTGCCTGAGGGAAGGCTATTGCTGAGAATAAAGAAGATAACAGCAATGCTAAAAATGTATATTTTTTGATCATTGTTGTGAGTTTTACTTTTTTAACACAGAAATGCACTGCTTCCGGGTTGTTCCGTAAAAGCTGTGCATTTCTGTTATTAAATTATTTCATCCAATAAAGTTGTTCCCATATTTCCGGACCGTCGTTTTTTTGGGGAGCACCAGGAGTGCTACGCCCGTTTTTAACTAATCTGGTAAGTAAATTGGTAAGCTCTTTTACTTTTTCCGGATGTTCATCTATAACATTATGTTTTTCACCGGGATCCTTAGCGAGGTTGTAAAGTGCCATTTTATCAGAGTCTCTGGGAAATGTAAGTTTCCAGTCTCCTTTGCGTATACCGAAAAAACCTGCAAAATCACTGTGAACCACAACTCTTTTATTGTTGTCTAATTGTTTTCCGTTAAGAGCATCAAGAAAACTGTTGCTGTCTTCTGCTGCATTATCAGGGATATTTGCTCCTGTTAGATCTGCAAATGTTGCAAAAAAGTCGTTTGTGCAAATCAGACTTTTATTTACGGTACCGGGTTTTATGTGTCCGGGCCAGGTAGCAATAAAGGGTACCCGATGTCCGCCTTCATCAAGACGTCCTTTGTATCCTTTATAAATATAGCTTGGACTGTGATGATATTTTTTCTGGTAATTAACCGGGCAACCTTTAACACTGGTTCCGTTATCAGCAGTATAAATAATGATTGAGTTATCGAACAATCCTTTTTCTTTTATTGCATCTAATATTTTACCTACTGCATGATCAAGTTCCACACAAAAATCACCGTAAATACCACATTTTGATTTGCCTCTGAACTCATCGTTCGGAACAATAGGCGTGTGAGGAGCTGTAAATGAGATATACAGGAACAGGGGTTTTGTGCTGTTATATTTTTCGATGTAATCAATAGTTTTGTCTTTGACTACATTTATGGCATCTTTCGGCTGGAACGAACCAGCTATTCCGGGACGCCATATTGCAACAGGGACCTCTTTTTTGTGTTTTATGATATTTTCTTTGGTATAACCGGGATATATTTCACCAACCCATCCGCCAGCTTTACGTGTAGGTTGTTCGGTGAGCATATCGTTTTCGATAAAAATGTATGGAGGGAAATCCCACGACGCGGGTATTCCGTACCAGTAATCAAATCCCAGGTTGACAGGTCCGAGTTTTATAGGTTTGGTAAAATCTATTTTAGCTTCTGATTTGGCAATGTCATTATGAAAACCTTCGATTTTTTCACCTTCTTTTGTGGTCCAGTCAAGTCCCATGTGCCATTTCCCTATTAAAACCGTGTTGTAACCGCTCTGCTTAAGCATAGAAGCTAATGTTTCCCTGTCGGCAGGAATCATGCTTCTGTCATAACCTGTAAGTACTCTGCTTTTGAGTTTTGAACGCCAGCTGTATCTGCCGGTCATAATACCGTAACGTGTAGGAGTACAAACCGAAGCTCCGGTATGTGCATCGGTAAACATTACACCTTCCGATGCAAGTTTGTCAATATTCGGAGTTGGGATTTTTGATTCAGGGTTGTAACAGGACAAGTCTCCCTGTCCCATATCATCAGCAAGGAGTATTATAATATTTGGTAGCTGTTCTTTCTTTACTGACTTATCTGTTTGTCCTGTACATGAAGATACTGTTATCAATATCAGAACATTCAGAATTATAAAAACTTTCTTCATCATTTTAATTCTTAATTTACACATCTTTTTTAGTATGTTTTAGGTGGCAAAGGAGCACCTGTTTTTTCAAACCAGTTTTCAATTTCTTCAGATAGCTTTTTCACTATATCGGGATAGTTTTTGGCAATATCAACAAGGTTTTTCGGGTCATTTTCATCATCGAAAAGCAGTGTTGCATCTTTACCTTTTATCAGGCGGTATTTACCGTCGGTAGCCATTACATATCCTTCTATTTCTCCGATAGCGACTTTTCGTTCCGGGGATTTGCCTTTAAAAAGCGCAGGAAGCAGGTTGTAGCTGTAACTGCATTTTTGTAGTTCGCTTTCAGGTGCATTAGCAAGCTCAAGCGATGTTTTAACAAGGTCAGTCAGTTCAACGGGTGCATCTATCACTAATCCCTTTTTCATTTCTTCAGGCCAGGCAACAATAAGAGCCGGATTGGTGATCTGTCTGTAAAGTGTTCCCTTATGAAACCTGTGATGATCACCCATCATAACACCCTGATCCGAAAAGAACACTATAACTGTATTGTCATAGAGGCCAAGTTCTTTCAGCTTTTTTATCAACCGGCCAACCTGTCTGTCCATAAAAGACACATTGGCGCAAAGACCTGCCTGATGCTCTCTGATTATATTTTCATCATTGACTGTTTTGGTTTTTTTTACCAGACCGGCGGGCTCAACGTAGTTCTTTACTGATGTTCCACCGGGCATATCCTCTTTTCTGTATGTGTGATACTTTTCATTCACGTCATAAGGTCCGTGAGGAACGGAATAGTTCACCCACAGAAAAAATGGCTCTTGTTCATTGTAGTCCTGTAGGAAGTTAAGAGCTGTTTGAGTAAAGAATCCGTCAAGATATTCATCCTCTTCAAGTGGTGAAGGATCTTCACATTTTTTAAAAACATCAAGCTTGCCTATGCTATCAAGGTACGAAATATACCAATCATTTTTGTGGATCTTGTTCTTTTTTACCTGGCTGCAAAGGACAGCTCTACCTGCTGTTTGTCTGACAAAGTCAAACCCTATTTTATCCTGCATTGCTTTAGTCTTGTTTTTACCACCCGGACGAATATGGCATTTCCCAATCCATGCAGTATAATATCCCGATTTCTTCAGTCCTTGCGGAAGGGTCCAGATACCTTCGGGAAGAGCATTCATCTGACCATTCTGATAAAATCCAAGATTGTGAGGATAAAGTCCTGTTATGAGTGAGTTTCTTGAGGGGCCGCACATCATTCCTTGTGCAACAGCATTTTTGAAGAATACACCTGACTGCGCCAGAGCATCAACGTTGGGTGTTTTATTAACTCCTCCGTTAATACCAAGATATTCATAGTTCAGGTCATCAACCTCAATGAATAAAATGTTCGGTTTTTCATCTCCCTTGTCATTAGCCATCAAAGGCGTAAAGACATTTATAAGGAATAATGCAAACAGAATAAAACAGGTTCTCATAACATTTTTTTTAGTTCATAACATAAAATAAACCGTAAAAAAGCAGTACTGCCTGAGGTTATTTATGTTCCGGGTTGTATTCCGGATTGGGTACCGGCATTCTGGCGTTTGACTCTTTTTGTAAGCGATGTAATATTTCCTGCATCTCTTTTACTTTTTCAGGCATCTCTTTTGACAGGTCGTGTAGTTCACCTATATCGTTTTTCAGATTATACAGCTCCACGTGATCAACTTTGTCGTGATAAAATTCGATTAATTTATAATCACCAAGTCTCAAAACATCAGTGGGAATATATGCATAGTGAACTTTTCCGTTTCGTACCGATGCCGGGCCATAGTTCGGATAATGCCAGAAAAGAGGTCTGTCGGGCATTTTGTACGATGGATTAAACAGGCATTTTGCCATGCTCACGCCGTCAAGAATCTGACCGTCGGGTTTAGGGATGCCTGCAATATCAAGAAATGTAGGATACAGATCGATTCCTGTTATAGGGTTGTCATTAACAGTTCCGGGTTTTATTTTTCCTTTCCAGTAAAAAATGTATGGAACACGTAATCCTCCTTCGTACATAAGTCCTTTCCCGTCGCGAAGGGGAAGGTTTGAGGTATAACTGTTTTTCTTCAGTGTTCCGTCAGGATTAGTCCTTGCCATTGCTCCGTTATCGGATGTAAAAACGATAAGTGTATTGTCAAGAAGTCCTAAACTGTCAAGAGTATGATAGATTCTACCTACTGTGAAGTCAAGGCTTTCGGTCATAGCTGCATAAGTAGGATCATGATGTCCGCCAACCGGTTGTTTCTTTTCATACTTTGATATAAGTCTTTGTTTGGCTTCGTGTGGTTTATGCACAAGGAAATCAGGCAGATACAGGAAAAATGGTTTATCCTTATTGTTTTCAATAAATTCAATGGCATGATCAGCCATAAAATCGGAGAGATAAACACTATCGGGGACATCATATTCAGGTGATGTGTGAAAACCGAAGTGTTTACCGGAACTTTCTATCCAGTGATCGAATCCGTGAACTCCCGGCATTCCCGGTTTTATATGCCACTTCCCAAACATTCCGGTTTCATATCCACCTTGTTTCAAAGCTTCGGCCATGGTGACAATATCTTCAGAGAATGGAAGGTTTTCAGGTTGAATAGCTTTATAAAGCCATGGTTTTTTTATGCGTTTTACGACGTCAGATACACGCAGGGTTCCGTTTCTTGAATTGTACTGGCCGCTCATGAGGGCTGCCCGTGAAGGAGCACAAACAGTAGCAGCTGCATATCCTTGTGTGAATTTCATTCCTCCTTCTGCCAGCTTGTCGATATTTGGTGTTTCATAATATTTACTGCCGAAGCTGCCTAAGCCGGTCCACCCAAGGTCATCAGAAAATATTAAAACTATATTTGGCTTGCTTGAATCTTTTTTTTGTCCTGAACTGCAAGAGCTGGCAAAAGGTAATAAAAAGAGAACAACAGCAATAAATATCTTATAGTTACGCATAATATGTTTTTTTATTGAAGAGTGAAGGTAATGCACAGTGCACACCTTCACTCCGTTAAGGGAATTTTAAAAATTAATATCCAGGATTTTGATCTTCTACAGAAATAGCATCATTAGCTGATATTTCAAGAGAAGGAATCGGGTAATACATGTTCTTTTCGTATACACCATGAGGTACCGGTTTGAAACCGTAGGCGTTATCATCTTCTTTGAATTGCCTGAACTTATCCCAGCCTTTTCTTACCAGGTCGAACCATAGCTTCAGCTCTCCCAGAAGTTCGAAACGGCGTTCGTTCCATACTTTATCTCTGAACTCTTCTTTTGTGAGTGTTCTTTCCCAGTTTGCCGGTTGTTCACGTGGCGTACCGTCTGCATTACGGGCTCTTTCAAGTATCATATCAACAGCATCGTAAGCTTCGGCAGTAGGACCGTTTACTTCATTTTCGGCTTCAGCATAAATTAAAAGAACATCAGCATATCTTATGACGATAAAATTATTATCGGCAGCAAAATTATCCGGAGCTTCAGGATCTATCCATTTACCCACATATGGCCATGCCTGGGTTTTCTTGTTGTATTTTTTTGTAGGATAAACGGGAATGAATTTATCTTTTCTGATATCGATAAATCCTGAAAGGCCATCGATGGTTACAGTCGATTTTTCAATACGGTAATCACCCGGATATGCGTTTGCAAAATCATCATAGTTTTTCTGGGTAATTCTTGAGCGCCCCCATCCGCCACCTTTGGCTGCGAGGCCTGATTTTCCAGGAGTGAAAATCTTAGCATATCCCGATCCTGTATTAACTCCTCGCATGTATTGTACTTCGAAGATTGATTCTTCAGTGTTTTTCACGCCTGTTTCCCATAGTTTACCAAAATCACTGACAAGAGAGTATCCGCCGTTATCCATTACCCATTTGGCTTCATCTCTTGCTTTTGCCCAGTATTCAGAACCATCCTCATTTCCGGCCAGTGTAAGATAAACCTTTGCAAGGGCAGCAGCTGCAGCTCCGCTGGTAGCTCTTCCTGTGTTTGCTGCACTCCACCTGACAGGGCAGTTTTCTTTGGCAAATTCAAGGTCGGGAATGATAACCTGTTCGTAAATATCGGCAGAAGGAGACAGCGGAATCATTACATCTTCCACATTTCTTGTAGGTTCAAGTTTAATTGGTAACTGAAGATACATTCTTACCAAAACGAAATATGTCCATCCGCGTAAAAATCTTGCTTCTCCGATGATAATATTGCGTGTAGAATCATCGATACTACTCATTGTTTCAACATTTGCAATAACATCGTTGCAGCCGTTAATCAGTTGGAATGCATATTGCCATGTCTGATAAATTTCTTTGGTAGCTGAAGTATATGTTCCGCTAATCCAAACAGTGGATAGTCTGTGTTTGTTGAAAGCACCTGAATTCTGTGTAAGCATTTCAATCATTGACTGACGGTACATATCAGCAAGAAACTTATAGGTTCCTATCATTGCCTGGTCGGCATCATCGGGTGTCTGGAAAAAATTGTTATTAGACTTGAAGTCGTAAACATTTTCTTTCAAAAAACCGTCACTACAAGAGAAAAGTGTAGTAGCCCCAAGAATAATCAGTATAAAATATTTTATGTTTTTCATGATATATGTTTTTACTCTTATTATTTAAATGATACCCTTAAGCCAAATATGAATGAACGGGCCATAGGGTAAGAGTTACGGTCAATACCGATTGCCATGTTGTCATTTCCGTATGCACTAGCCTCAGGGTTCCACCATGAATAATCAGTTATTGTGAACAAGTTAACACCGGTTACTGAAAGATTCAAATTTGAAATCCATCTTATTTGTTTAAGAGGTGTGCTATAAGAGAATGTGGCGGTTTGAAGGCGGAAATAACTTCCATCTTCCACGAGTCTGTCACTCTCAATAAGCTTATTTTGCTGCCAGTCGTTAACTATTCTTGGCCAGTAGTCACTGGTTCCTTCACCTCTCCAGGCGTCAAGGTAAGCAGGAGAAATAACGTTAGAGCTGGCCTGGCCAACCATAGTAAGTTTTTGCAGGTTTGCATTGAAAACATCAACACCCTGAACGCCGGTAAAGAATAAGTTCAGACTGAAATTCTTATAAGAGAAAGTGTTTGTTATTCCGTAAGTGAAATCCGGATTAGGATTACCTATTACCGTTTTATCCATTTCGTTTACTACGCCGTCTCCGTTAAGGTCTACGTATTTAATGTCACCCGGAGACATAGGTTTACCGAACTGATAATAAGTTTCTCCTGCCAGCTCCTGAGCGTTTTGGTCCAGAGCATCGATTTCTTCCTGTGTCTGGAATAATCCGTCTGTAACGTAACCCCAGAACTGACCGATAGGTTCTCCTTCAATATATGTGTTCAGAGGCACATTGAAACCGGAAATTGTTTTACCCCAGAATTGTACGTAACCATAAGCAGATTCCGGTAATCCGAGCTTGACGATTTCGTTTCTGTAAATTGAGAAGTTACCACCGAAATCCCATTTGAATCTGTGATCGATAACTCTGAACAAACCTTCAACATCTAAACCCTTGTTGTTGATCTGTCCCATGTTATCCCATGCTGAAGTATAACCTGATGACAGTGGCATGTTACGTTTTATAAGGATATCTTTTGACATTTTCTTGTAAACATCAAGAGACATTGTTAAACGGTTGTTGAAAAAACCAAGGTCAAAACCAAAGTTTAACTGTTCGGATGTTTCCCAGGTAACATTCTTCTGGAAGTCGGCTACTGCATATCCACTGGTGGAAACGCCGTTGAGAGGATAAATAACAGAATTGTATCTTGAAAGTGTTGCATAAGGAGAAAGACCCTGATTACCTGCCTGTCCCCAGCTTAAACGCAGTTTCAGGTTACTCAGGTATTCATTGTTTTTCATAAAATCTTCTTCTGTTACACGCCATGCAGCAGAGAACGATGGGAAAAATGCATATTTTTGATCATCACTGAATCTTGAAGATCCATCGTAACGAGCTGTTGCCGTTAAGAGATATTTACCTTTGTAAGAGTAGTTGGCTCTGGCGATAACCGAGAACATCTGACTTTCCATCCTGTCGAGGTCTGCAGGGGTAAATAAACTTGCAGATTCAAGGTTGTAATAGGTCAATGCATCATCTGAAAAACCGTCGCCTCTGACCTTGAAGGATTCCGTTGCTTTTTTGTTCATTTCAATACCAACAACACCGTTTATCTTATGTATCTTGTTTATATTGAATTTAAAGTGTTCCAAAGCGTCGAAAGTCCAGCTTAACTGATCACTTGTTGAATAACCAGCACGTCCCTGATCTTCGACCATAGGCAGTGTTTTAGGCCAGTACTGTCCTCTTTTGTTATTGGTATAGTTGAGCCCGTATTTAACTTCCATGGTCAGCCATTTGTAAAGATCGTACTCAATATTCATTCTGCCCCTGAAGTAGTTGCTAACAGGTTCAGAAACATATTCATTTACAAAAGTCAGAGGGTTGGCAGTTTCCAGCTCTTCAGGATCAATATATTCATTGTCTTCTGTGTAATCATCAACAATAGGAGATTTTGTAAGCATCCATCCTATAGCACTGTATGTTACGTTGGCTGCATCACCACTTGTAGAAGTACCCTGACCTTCGGCATGAGAAAATGAAACAGAAAGATTGTATCTTATTTTATCTGTAACATCCCAGTTGTATTTACCATTAAAGTTATATCTGTCGAGTGACGAGTTCAGAACAATTCCTTCGGCAAGAGAAGCACCAAATGAAAGGTAGTAGTAAGCCTTGTCGGACGAACCGGTCATCGACATGTTGTAATCCTGCGACACAGCGGTTCTTAACACAACATCCTGCCAGTTGTAACCTTCCACATTCTGGGGAAGAGGACCGTTGATTCCATCATATGGTAATCTGGGAACTTCTCCGGTTATTTCCGAAGCAACAAGTTCAAATTCGTTTCTGTATTCAGCAAATTCCTGCGGAGACAGAACATCAATTGTTTCTGAAGCATTTGAGATTGTAATTGAAGAACTGAATGTAACTTCCGATGTTCCTTTCTTTTTTCCTCCTTTTGTAGTAATAAGGACGACACCATTGGCACCACGTGAACCATAAATGGCAGTAGCAGATGCGTCCTTAAGAATTTCAATTGATTCAATATCGTTCGGATTGATGCCGATGAGCGGACTGTATGATTTGTCATTTTCGGCTCCCATCGAGTTTGGAGTGTCAATACCAACGTCCATAGGAATACCATCGATAACATACAAAGGCTGGTTAGAAACACTAATGGAGTTAAGTCCGCGAATTCGCACGTTAATTGAGGCACCGGGTTCTGCTGATGCTGTAGAAACCGAAACACCACCGGCTTTACCTTGTAGAAGCTGGTCAATGGTCGAAGACGGCGGAGTGTTAGACTCTATTTTAACGGAAGAAACACTACCGGTAAGGTCACTCTTCTTTAATTTACCATAACTGTAAATAACAACCTCGTCAAGGTCTGTTGAAGATTCTTTAAGCTGAACGTTAAGAATGGTGTTTCCGTTTAATTTTACGGTTTTTTTATCGAATCCGATAAATGAAAAAGTAAGTTCTGTATTTTTAACATCATCTACCTTTAAATTGAATATACCTGCCGAGTTTGTAATTGTACCGTTGGTAGTACCGGTAATAAACACATTAACTCCCGGAAGAGGTTCTCCGCTTGTATCTGTTACTTTTCCCGAGACAACGGTTTGTGCATACATTAAACCCGAGAAAAACAATAGATATACAATGCTTAATATTATTTTTTTCATAAAATTTAATTTTGATTTTTTTTTAATACATTGGATTTAATTCCATCTAACAGTGTCGGTAACCGAAATCTTATCTACTGCACCTTTGGCAGTACAGGTTATAACATAAAAAGTATCGGTTCTCGGGTAATATGCAGTAACCTGCATTCCTGTAGCAGTCGAGTCCATTCCAAAATCCCAGGAATACGAAGTTGCATTTATAGCCGTAGCAGTAAATACGACAACGTTCTCTGCCGAATCCGGCGGACTGACGAATGTGTATATACGAAGATGTTTTACGGACAGGTCTTCGTCATCATTGTCACAAGACCATAACCAGGAGGCAGCAATGACCAGTGACAGGATTAAAAACAGTTTTTTCATAGTTTAAAAATTTAATGTTTGATATAATTTTCAAGGTCAAAACTATATATACAAAGATGTGCAATGCTGTAAAAAAGTGTGTAAAATCTTTAAAATTGAGCCATATTTTTTAATGTAGCTGAAAATGAACTGATAACAATAAGAAAAAGAAGTGTGAATTAGAATCGATCTAAAATAAAACAGAGAAAAAAAGAGGTTGCCATTATGGCAACCTCCGAATTAAAATGATAAATATATCTATTTTAAAAGGGCTCTTACTATCTGAACTTCTCCGGTTTCATATGTTACCTTAACAAGATATACGCCTTTATTTGCACCTGACATATTAATGTCTGTCATTGAACTGTTTATTCCGTTGGCTTCTTTTACCAACTGGCCTACTGAATTGAACACCTGATATCCTTTAACCGGCATTTCACTGTTTACATGGAATATTCCGGCAGAAGGATTTGGTGAAATGTTAAGGTCATATGATGCTTTTTCTGAGATTCTTGTTGAAGTGTTTTCTATTTTCTCAAAAATGATGTTATCAACGTAACAGTCATACACTTCAGAAACACCATTAATCCAGACTACCAGGCTTAATTCGCTAACTCCGTCGGGATAGGTATCATCATAAGAAAATTTAGTAGTGTCATTTGTCCAGTCCGTTACTGTAACATCACCATCATTAAGTCTGTATCTGTTTCCGTCAAGATCATAAAACTCAATACCAAGGTATAGTCTCATATCTGTTACTACAGAACCATTTCTTAAGTCTGCGGTTAATTGATATGTGTAGCCTTTTTCAAGAAGAGCAGGATCTAAAGGAATCGATAAACTTCCTCTGGAAGCAGAGCCGTTATATGTGAGTTTTGCACAGTTAGTGGGATTTCCGTCTGCATCAACTACACCCGCATCTACTCTGCTGAAATCATAATTTCCGATAGCACCATTAGGCTGAATATCTTCAATGTTTGTTCCAACCGTATATGATTCATAGTCATCTGAAAATAAAACGGTCTGTGCTTTACTAAAAAGTCCAAGACTTGTTAAAAGCATTGTGAGAAGTAAAATTTTCTTCATAATTGTTTGATTTTTGGTTGTTAAATAAATTTCATTCACACAAATGTATGTGTTTGAAATACCTACAAACCTGTAAAAATGTGTTTAAAATCTTTAAAATTATGTCAAACAATGTTATAAGGTGAGTTTGAGAGGCTCAAAAGAAATGCATTAGTGTAATATACAGTACGTTTTGGCCATAAATCATGAAGAAACGGCAGGTTATCTATCCGGAAATCTGAGACGGATTTTCTCCGAATTCTTTTTTAAAACATATGGTAAAATAGTTGGGGTCGCTAAATCCTGTCTGGTAAGCAACGTCGGAAACCCGGCTGTTTTTTTGCTGTAACAGTTCGTAAGCTTTCTTAAGCCTTAATGTTTTTATGTAATTATTGGGAGTCATTCCTGTTAGTGCTTTAATTTTTCTGTTAAGCTGGGAACGGCTCATTGCAAAGTGTTTAACCAGAGTTTCGATATTCAGGTCCTGTTCAGAGAGGTTGTTAATTATAAATTCTTTTAAACTGTTTACAAATTCCAGATCTTTTTCCGATAGTTTATCTGTTTGTTCATCAACAGGCTCCAGGCGCAGGAATTTTTCACGTAGTTTTTGTCTGTTGGCCAGCAGGGACTGAACAACAGCATCAAGATATTTTATTTCAAATGGTTTTGTAATGTAAACATCGGCACCGGCATACATACCTTTGAGCTTATCGTCTAAAGTGGTATTGCCTGTAAGTAATATTACCGGTATATGCGATGTGCTGAAGTTGTTTTTTACCTTGTCACATAATTCATATCCGGTCATTTCCGGCATTTTTACATCCGAAATTACAATATCCGGTTCTTTGTGCTGAATTATTTCCAGTCCTTGTTTTCCGTTTTCAGCAGCATATACAGTATTGTCAATGCTGAAATGGTCATACAGGTATGAACGCATTTCCGGATTATCTTCTACAATGACAATCTTCTGGCGGTTGTATTTTTTTACTTTTCCGGAATCAGTTATGTACTGTACTTCATCTTCCGGCAAAACAGTGATTTGTTCAGGAGTGTCAATGATTTCTTCTTCCGTTGAGATTTCATCTTCACTAAAATGTTTCTTTTCAACCGGCATTATAACCGTAAAAACACTTCCTTTCGACGGGGCAGAGTTTACACTTACATTGCCATGGTGAAGAATTGCAAGTTCTTTTACTATAAACAAACCTATTCCGACTCCGCCAAAAAGGGAAGATTCGCTTTTGCCAACCTGATAAAACCTGTCAAATATCTTTGTCAGGTATTCTTTTGACATTCCTTTGCCTGTATCACTGACTTCTAACCGCAGGTAAGTTCCGTCTTCTTCTCTTGCAGTAGAAATTGAAACGTCTATTTTACCACCGTTATCCGTATACTTAACTGCATTAGATATGAGATTCCATAATATCTTCTCTATTTTCTTCGGGTCGGCCCAGATGAGTCCGTCGACATCATAGTATAAATTATAGTTTATTCCTTTCTTTTCGCACTGTTCACTGAATGCTTCAAAAATACTTTGTATGTATGGTTTGAGATCTATTTCACGTACTTTTAACGGCAACTGATTCTGAGAAATTTTTCTGAATTCAAGCAAATCGACATTTAATTTATATAAACGTTCTGCATTTCGTTTTACAACTTTCAGTTTTTTCTTTTGCTCGTCATTACAGTTTCCCATTTCAAGCAAATCATTAACCGGTGCCGAAATTAATGTTGCTGCAGTTTTAAGATCGTGTGATATGTTTGTGAAAAATGTAAGTTTTTTTTCTGTGAGTTCGTGTTCCTGGCTTGCTTTGTAATTGGCTAAATCAAGTTCAAGTTTCCATTGCAGGCGCTTTTTATAGTACCTGAAGATGATAAATATTGCAGAAAGAATAAATGTGATGTATAGCAGAAATGCCCACCATGTAAGGTACCATGGAGGGAGAATAATTATTGTTAATCTTGTGGGAATGTTGTTCCATACATTACTTTTATTGGTGCTTTTTACTTCAAAAACATATTCTCCCGGTGAAAGATTGGTATAAGTTGTATGGTTGGCTTCTCCCAGATAAATCCAGTTGTTTTCCAGACCTTTCAGGCGGTATGCAAAATTATTGTACTTAGGCAGGTCGTTGTCGTTTGTGAAAAATTTAATCGTGAATGAGTTTCTTTTAAACGGAAGAACGATCTTATCTGTTTCTTCCAGTGGTTTTGTCAGATAATGTTCTCCAGGAAGTTTTTTTATACTGGTATTTTGAAAAATAATATCTGAGATTATTACCTTGGTTTTGCTGGTGTCAACTATAACTTTTGATGGGTCTACTATTACAAATCCTTCAGAGCATCCGAAAATTATTTTATTATCAGATGTTTTAAGTGAAGAGCGCGGTGAAAATTCATTTGTGCTTAATCCGTGTCTGGAATCGAAAATCTGTAAGCTGCCTGTTTTCATGTTTAACCTACACAGCCCGTCAATGGTACTTAACCATAGAAAATGGTCATCGAGGGACTCTATTCTTAAAACGGTATTGGTAGGGAGTCCGTTTTTTTGGTCCCACTTGGCCAGTATTTCTCCTTTGGGTGACATTTTTAACAAACCATCAATCTTTGTGGCAATCCAGTAGTTACCTTGTTTATCATGGTAAAAATCATTCAGGATCATTGTCAGTTTGTCGTTTATTTCGGGAGTCAGGGCATAAATCTTGTTTTTTGACGGGATATACTGAAACAGACCAAGGCGGTTTATCAAAACTACAATCTGTCCTGAATGGTTCTTGCGAATAGAAGCTACCTGCCAGATTCTTCTTTTTACTTTTTCTTTGTCGTAAAGAACGTTTTGGGCTTTACCTGTAATTGTATTGAATAATATAAGTCCTTTGTCGGGTATATATGAAGAAAGAAGGAAATTATTCTTATCAATATTGTAAAGTTGTACAATTTCCTGTATCTCTTCGGGTGTTTTGGTCAATGGATGAAATGTTTCCAAAAGTCTAAAATCACTGGTATATTCCCCCATTAAACCATCGTAAGTTGCTATCCAGTAGTTTTTCCGGCTGTCTTTTGTGATTGCTCTTACTTTGGTTCCTCTTAACTCCGATGTGAGTTTCTCAATGTTATAATTATTAAATTTATTTTTTTTAGTGTTCCATACCGAAAATCCATAATTTGTTCCCAGTAAATAATTATACCCGTCAATGTATATTGCATAACCCTCTTTTGCTACAAGTGAATTTGGATTGCCTGTTTGAGGGGTGAGATTATAGAACGGCATGTTTTCGGGCAGCAGGCAGGCTAGCCCTGCACCAAAAGAACAAATCCAGATTACATTATCTCCGGACACAAAGATGTCATAAATGCTGTTGCTGGGAAGAATTGATATGTCATTTACCTTATTATATATATGTTTTTTGAATTTGAAGTCTTTGTCGGTTACAAATATACCGTTGCCGTCAGTTGCTATCCAGTATTCATTGTCTATTTTTACTACATCAAAAATCTTATGATGATTCTTAATGTCAATTTTTTGAATCTTATTTTCTTTGTTTTTTACATATAGGTTACCATTGTTACTGGCAACAAAAAGGTTGTCTCCGACACTACGAAGAAAAGATATATTCATGCTGTCGAAGAATTTCATGCTGCTGTTGTATAAATACAGACCACCGGTTGTCGGGCTGTACCAGATACCCTCTTTGTTGACTGCATAAATGTTTACTCTTATGTTCACAGCTACTTCAGGAGTATTTTTGTCAGTCAGTCTCATTACATTTTTGCCAAGCATGTAATATAATGTTCCGTCGTAATAGCTTATGTCATGAATGTATCCTTGGGCAACCAGACTGAAATCATCGGTTATTCTGTTGTAAGAAAAAAGACCATGATTAGATGCAGCCCAGAGATTGTTTTTATTGTCAAGGGCCAGGGAGTTAATAAACAAGCCTTTGAGTGAATCATACTGAAAGAATGTGTATCCGTCGAAACGTGCAAGTCCGTTTCTTGTCCCAACCCAGCCGTAACCATATTTATCCTGAACAAAACAAGTTACCATATTCCTGGGAAGACCGTCATTTACGGTAAAGCTAAGCAGTTTTTTCTTCTCAATTGAAAGAGCACTACGGTTATGTGCTGTTACCAAAAACAGCAATAAAATCAATAACCTTATATTTATATGTGGTAATGCCTTCATTATAGAAATGCAGATATTGATGATAAAATTAGATAAAAAAACAAAACGGGATACTTTTAAACAACCATTTTTGGCTCTTATCTTATAAATAGTAACTACAGGTGGGCATAAAAGTATAAAACAAACAGCAAAATTAACTTTTTATTAATTGTTTTTTGGATTTTTGAATTATACCTCTACCTTTGTTTCGTTAAATAAAATAAAAAATGAACAACTACCTGCTACACATTCTCGGTATTTTTATTCTCTTGCACAAACAATGAGGTGAGAATGGTATAGGTAATGAAAAAATAATGAAGAACCTTTCTCACCAAAAACGGGAAAGGTTTTTTTATGTTTAAAAATCAGACAATGAAGATAAAATTAAGAAGTGCTACAACAACACAAGGACGGTTGATGGCCGGAGCAAGAAGTCTGTGGCGTGCAAACGGAATGCAGGAAGAGCATTTCAGTAAGCCGGTAATTGCTATTGTGAACTCTTTTTCCCAGTTTGTTCCGGGACACGTTCATTTGCACAACATTGGTCAGGAAATAAAAAAAGCGGTTGAGGCACATGGCTTTTTTGCTGCCGAATTCAACACCATAGCCATTGATGACGGTATTGCCATGGGACATGACGGTATGCTCTACTCTTTGCCGTCGCGCGACATTATAGCCGACAGTGTGGAGTATGTGGTGAATGCACATCAGGCCGATGCGATGGTATGCATTAGTAACTGTGACAAGATAACCCCCGGAATGCTTATGGCTGCAATGAGGTTGAATATTCCTACCGTGTTTGTTTCCGGAGGTCCCATGGAAGCTGGGAAAGCCCTCGGGCGTGCACTCGACCTGGTGGATGCAATGGTGGTAGCAGCTGATGATACAGTTTCGGATGAAGAAGTTTACGAAATAGAAAAGAATGCATGCCCTACTTGTGGCTCTTGCTCAGGAATGTTTACGGCAAACTCAATGAATTGTCTGAATGAGGCACTTGGACTGGCTCTTCCCGGAAACGGAACTATTGTTGCCACTCATGTGAACAGAAAAAAACTTTTTGATAAAGCTGCTGAGAGAATAGTTGAGATAACTAAAAAATATTATTTCGAAGGCGATACATCTGTACTTCCCCGTTCTATTGCCACAAAGGCAACTTTCCGTAATGCTATGACTCTTGATGTGGCAATGGGCGGTTCAACAAACACCGTATTGCACATTCTTGCTGTTGCCCACGAGGCAGGTGTTGATTTTACAATGAAGGATATTGATGAGCTTTCGCGTAAAACTCCGGTGCTTTGTAAAGTGGCTCCAAACTCACATTATCATATCGAAGATGTGAACCGTGCAGGTGGAATTCTGGGAATTCTGGCAGAGCTTGACCGTGGCGGTCTGATTGACACATCCGTACCGCGGGTGGATTTCCCGTCGTTGAAAGAAGCCATAAAGAATTACGACATTATGAGCGACACCTGCTCCGACGAAGCAGTGGATACTTATAAAAGTGCACCGGCCGGAGTTCGTAACCTTAAACTGGGTTCACAAAAATCGGTTTATAAGGAGCTTGATAAAGACAGGGAAAAAGGATGTATAAGGAATATTGAGAATGCATACTCTCAGGATGGCGGACTTGCAGTTCTTTTCGGAAATATAGCTCAGGACGGCTGTATTGTGAAAACAGCCGGGGTTGATGAGTCTATTTTTAAATTTACCGGAAAGGCCAGAGTTTACGAATCGCAGGAAGACAGTATAGAGGGTATTTTGTCGGGAGAAGTTCAGGCCGGTGATGTTGTAATAATTAGGTACGAAGGCCCCAAAGGAGGACCTGGAATGCAGGAAATGCTTTATCCGACCTCATACCTTAAATCCAGAAAGCTTGGGAAAGATTGTGCATTACTTACCGACGGTCGTTTTTCAGGTGGAACATCCGGTCTGTCGATTGGTCATGTGTCGCCTGAAGCTGCAGCAGGAGGAAACATTGCTGTTGTAAGAAACGGGGATGAAATAAAGATTGACATTCCTAACCGTACGATTGAACTTTGCATCTCGGATGAAGAGCTTGAAAGCAGACGTCAGGAAGAGATAGCAAGAGGGGATAAGGCATTTAAGCCGAAAGACAGAAACAGAAATGTGTCCAAATCGCTGAAAGCTTATGCAAGTCTGGTCAGCTCAGCTGATAAAGGTGCGGTCAGACTGATTGATTAAAAACAGAAACAGGAAAACTAAACTTGATAATAACTCTCCGTAGGGAGAAACTTCATTTTGCTAAATTGAACTTATGGAAACGACGGAAGGAACCAAAAAGAAAAAGATAACTGGCTCGGAAGCCGTTATCCTGTCGTTAATAAACGAAGGTGTTGATGTGCTTTTCGGATATCCCGGAGGTGCCATAATGCCGGTGTATGACGCCATGCACGATTATTACGACAAGCTTAACCACATTCTGACACGCCACGAACAGGGAGCTCTGCACGCAGCCCAGGGGTATGCGAGGGTAACCGGGAAAGTAGGCGTGAGTATTGTAACATCAGGGCCTGGAGCAACCAATGCTGTAACGGGAATAGCCGATGCTATGATTGACTCGACGCCGCTGGTAGTGATAAGTGGCCAGGTGGCATCCTCGCTTCTCGGAACCGATGCTTTTCAGGAAACGGATGTAGTGGGAATTACACAACCCATTACTAAATGGAATTACCAGATAAAGAATGCTGCGGATATTCCTGAAGCTATTGCAAAAGCTTTTTACATTGCAAAGTCAGGCCGTCCCGGACCGGTTTTGCTTGATATCACAAAAGATGCACAGTTCGGAGAATTCGAGTATGAGTACAAAAAGATAGATTTCATCCGTAGTTACCGCCCTCTGCCCAAAACAGATTATTCTCAGATTGATGAGGCAGCACGTTTAATAAACCTTGCAAAAAAACCAATGGCACTTATAGGCCAGGGTGTGATTCTGGGTGGTGCGGAAAAAGAGGCACTCGAGTTTCTTGAGAAAGCCGACATCCCGTTTGCATACACCTTACTGGGGCTTTCTGCTATTCCTACCGAGCATCGTTTGAATATTGGTATGCTTGGAATGCACGGACATTATGCCCCTAATGTAAAAACCAATGATGCAGACCTTATCATTGCCATTGGAATGCGTTTCGACGACAGGGTAACGGGCAACCTTGACAAATATGCAAAAAAAGCCAAGGTTATACATCTGGATATTGACCCTGCCGAGGTTAACAAAAATGTTTATGCTGATGTTCCTGTTCTGGGGAATGTGAAAGACACATTACCTCTTTTGACAGAAAAAATATCGCCCAACAATCACGAAGAGTGGCTTCAGGAGTTCAGGGCATTGATAAATGTTGAGACACAAAAGATCATTAACAAACAGATAAACCCTGCCGAAGAAGGTATTCTGATGGGGGAGGTTATACACAAGGTATCAGAGGCATTCGGTAATGATGCCATTATGGTAACCGATGTGGGACAGCATCAGATGATGGCTGCCAGATATTTTAAATTCAAACAATCGCGCAGTGTTGTTACCTCAGGCGGACTTGGAACTATGGGATTTGGCCTTCCGGCTGCCATAGGTGCCAAAATGGGAAAGCCAGACCGTCCGGTTGTACTGTTTGCCGGTGATGGTGGTTTTCAGATGACCATTCAGGAGCTGGGTACAATCTTCCAATCGAATATTCCGGTTAAAGTAGTTCTTCTGAACAATAGTTTCCTTGGTATGGTACGGCAGTGGCAGGAGCTGTTCTTCGATAAACGCTATGCTATGACCGAGCTTGTAAATCCTGACTTCCAGACTATCTGTAAAGGATATCATATGCCTTCGGAACTGGTCGATTCAAGAGAAAAACTTGATGCCGCCATTAAGAACCTGGTTGAGCAAGACGGACCTTACCTGATTGAGGTGGTAGTGGAAAAGGAGGGTAATGTTTTCCCGATGGTACCTGCCGGTGCTTCGGTTTCGGATATACGTTTGGAGTAAATGCCTCCTCTTTATTCCCCTAATGGGGAGAAATTAAAAAGTAAGTACGAAATACAATACCCTTTCATTCCCTGGAATGAGGGGGGCAAACCATAAAAAACGATGAAACAGGAATTTACAATATCGATATACTCAGAGAACCATATCGGGCTTTTAAGTCAGGTGTCAACTGTGTTTACAAGGCGTAATGTCAATATTGAGAGCATTACCTCTTCCGAGTCTGCTATTCCGGGTATACATAAAATTACCATTGTTGCGATAACCGAAAAAGAGCTGATAGATAAGGTACAGACACAGCTCGATAAAAGAATTGACGTTGTCAAGTCATTTGTTTTTACTGAAGATGAGGTTATACATCAGGAAATAGCTCTTTACAAAGTGCCAACCGAGGCAATACTCGAGAGTAATGAGGTTGAGCGCCTGATTCGTAAGCACAATGCCCGTATTCTTGAAATATCAAAAGAATATACAGTTATCGAAAAGACCGGACATAAAAGCGAAACGCAGGAATTGTTCGAGAAACTGAGCCAGTTCGGAGTAACACAGTTTACACGCTCGGGACGGGTAGCGGTTACCAAACTGAAAAAAGAACTGTTGTCAAGCTATCTTGATAAGCTTGAAAATGAAAAAATTATAAAAGATTAAAAACAAATCACTATTTTTGCGTGGTTTTTGAAATCAAATTGGGAGAAAAAATTATAATTCAAAACTTAACAATAGAAAATTATGGCTAAGATTAATTTTGGCGGAGTAGAGGAAAATGTTGTAACAAGAGAAGAATTTCCTTTAAGTAAAGCACTTGATGTATTAAAAGATGAAACCATTGCCGTTATTGGTTATGGAGTACAGGGACCGGGACAGGCATTGAACCTGAAGGATAACGGATTCAACGTTATCATTGGTCAAAGAAAAGAGAGCCCTACCTGGGATAAGGCAGTTGCTGACGGCTGGGTGCCGGGCGAAACCCTGTTCCCTATTGAAGAAGCACTTGAAAAAGGTACAATTATACAATATCTGTTGTCTGATGCTGGTCAGATAGCAGTATGGCCTACTGTAAAAAAATATCTGACTCCGGGTAAAGCACTTTACTTTTCACACGGATTCGGTATCACATATAAGGAAAGAACAGGAATTATTCCTCCCGAGGATGTTGATGTGATTCTTGTTGCCCCTAAGGGTTCTGGTACAAGTCTTCGCAGAATGTTCCTTGAAGGAAGAGGTCTGAATTCAAGTTACGCTATCTTCCAGGATGCCACAGGTAAGGCATGGGAAAGAGTGGTTGCTCTTGGTATCGGAGTTGGCTCAGGTTATCTTTTCGAAACAACATTCCAGAAAGAGGTTTACAGTGACCTTACAGGTGAACGCGGAACTCTGATGGGAGCAATTCAGGGTATTTTTGCAGCACAGTACGATGTTCTTCGTGCAAACGGACACTCTCCTTCCGAGGCCTTCAACGAAACAGTGGAAGAGCTTACTCAGTCGCTTATGCCGCTTATCGCTGAGAACGGTATGGACTGGATGTATGCCAACTGCTCAACTACAGCACAAAGAGGAGCTCTTGACTGGTGGAAGAAATTCCGTGACGCTTCAAAACCTGTTTTCGAAGAGCTTTACAAAGAGGTGGCAAGCGGAAACGAAGCACAGCGCTCAATCGATTCTAACAGTAAGCCCGACTATCGTGAGCATCTGAACAAAGAACTAGAAGAGCTTCACAACTCAGAAATGTGGAGAGCAGGTGCTGCAGTAAGAAAATTACGTCCTGAAAATAATTAATTCAGCTTTAGCTTATGGCTGTTAGCTTTTAGCAACATTTTTGCGCTAACAGCTAATAGCTAACGGCTAACAGCAAAAACACAAAGCCATGAGCGATAGAGTATACATTTTCGATACAACATTGAGAGACGGGGAACAGGTTCCCGGTTGTCAGCTTAACACTATCGAGAAAATAGAAGTTGCACGCCAGCTTGAGAAACTGGGTGTTGATGTTATCGAAGCAGGATTCCCCATTTCAAGCCCGGGAGATTTCAACTCAGTAGTGGAGATATCAAAGGCGGTTACTAATCCTACTATCTGTGCTCTTACAAGAGCAGTAAAGAAGGATATTGAAGTTGCTGCCGATGCCCTGAAATTTGCAAAGAAAGGACGAATTCATACAGGTATAGGAACCTCACCGTACCATATTAAATACAAGCTCAACTCAAACGAGGAGGAAATTATTGAGCGTGCCATTGAGGCAGTGAAGTACGCAAAACGTTTTGTTGAGGATGTTGAATTCTATGCCGAGGATGCCGGACGTACCGATAACGAGTACCTGGCCCGTGTTATCGAGGCGGTTATAAAAGCCGGAGCTACAGTTGTAAACATTCCTGACACAACCGGATATACTCTGCCTACTGAGTACGGTGCCAAGATTGCTTACCTTGTAAACAATGTTCCGAACATTGATAAAGCAGTAATTTCAACACACTGTCATAACGACCTTGGTATGGCAACCGCCAATACACTTACCGGTGTTATGAACGGAGCACGTCAGGTTGAGGTAACCATAAACGGACTTGGTGAACGTGCCGGAAACACATCTCTCGAAGAGGTTGTTATGGCAATAAAGAGCCACCACGACCTTGACTATGAAACAGAGATCGACACAAAACAGATAATCAAGACAAGTAAGCTTGTGTCTACCCTGATGCGTATGCCTGTTCAGCCCAATAAGGCAATTGTTGGCCGGAATGCTTTCGCTCATTCATCAGGTATTCACCAGGACGGTGTTCTTAAAAATCGTGAGAATTATGAAATTATTGATCCTGCTGAGGTTGGTGTACGTGAATCGAGTATTGTACTTACTGCCCGCAGCGGACGTGCGGCACTGAAACACCGTTTGCACGTTCTTGGGTATGAGGTTGAAGGTGAAGAACTGAACAAGATATACGAGAAGTTCCTGGATCTTGCCGATAAGAAGAAGGACATTACCGATGAGGACCTTGAAGTGTTGGTTGGTGCCGAAAAACAAAAGGTTGACACAGCACTTAAGCTTGAATTCCTGCAGGTTCTTTGTGGTAAATCAACAATACCTACCGCTACGGTATCCGTGAATTTCAACGGTGATATTTTTACCGAAACAGCTTCAGGAAACGGACCTATTGATGCAGCATTCTCTGCAGTTAAGAACCTTGTTAAGCGTAAGGTTCATCTAGAAGAGTTCCTTATTCAGGCAATAACCCGCGGCAGCGACGACCAGGGTAAAGTGCATGTTCAGATTGAGCATAAAGGAGTTTCGTACTATGGATTTTCGGCTAACGTTGATATCGTTACCGCATCGGTAGAGGCGTTCCTTGATGCCATATCCAAGATTGGATAAAAACAGATAAAATTCAATTTTTAACTCTCTGTTTTTCTGAGGCAGGGAGTTAAATTGTATTAGTTGATAATCATTAAAATCATCGAAAATTGGAAGGAAAAACATTATTTGATAAGATATGGGACAGCCACGTGGTAAAGTCCATCGAGGACGGACCGGATGTTCTTTTTATCGAGCGTCACTATATTCACGAGGTTACAAGTCCGCAGGCATTTGAAGGTTTGAGGAAAAGAGGGATCAAGGTTTTTAATCCTGAAAGGGTTCTTGCAACTCCCGACCACAACATACCTACAAAAAACCAGCATCTTCCCATAAAAGAGGAGTTGTCGAGAATACAGGTTGAGACATTGAAAAAGAACTGTGAAGAGTTCGGTGTTACCATGTATGGTTTGGGTCACCCCCTTAACGGTATTGTTCATGTAATCGGACCTGAACTCGGACTTACCCAGCCGGGAATGACCATTGTTTGCGGCGACAGTCATACATCTACTCACGGAGCTTTCGGAAGTATCGCTTTCGGTATTGGAACCAGTGAGGTTGAGATGACACTGGCAACTCAGTGCATTATGCAGCCCAAACCGAAACGGATGCGCATAAATATTGAAGGCGAGCTGGAAAAAGGAGTGACATCAAAAGATATTATCCTTTACATTATTTCGAAGATTTCGACAGGCGGAGGAACAGGTTACTTTATTGAGTTTGCCGGTTCTGCCATCCGCAGTTTGTCAATGGAAGCCCGTATGACTATCTGTAATATGAGTATTGAGATGGGTGCCCGCGGTGGAATGATAGCTCCTGATGAAACAACATTCGAGTACCTGAAAGGACGTGACTTTGCACCTAAAGGAGAGCAATGGGATAAAGCTGTTGAGTACTGGAAGACACTGAAAACAGATGACGATGCAGTGTTTGATAAGGAGCTTACGTTCGATGCTGCCGATATCGAGCCGATGATAACCTACGGAACAAATCCGGGAATGGGAACAGGTATTACCGGAAATATTCCCACTCTTGAAGAGGTTGATGAATCATCGCAGAAATCATTCCTTAAGTCGCTCGACTATATGGGATTTAAACCCGGAGATAAGCTTGAAGGCAAAAAGATTGATTATGTATTTGTGGGTAGCTGTACCAACGGCCGCATCGAAGACCTTCGTATGTTTGCAAATGCAGTGAAAGGCCATAAAAAAGCTGATGATGTTGTTGCCTGGATAGTTCCGGGAAGCCACAAGGTTGAGAAACAGGCCGAGGAAGAAGGCATTAAAGCTATTCTGGAAGAGGCAGGTTTTGAGCTTCGTCAGCCGGGATGTTCAGCTTGTCTTGCAATGAACGAGGATAAGATACCTGCCGGAATGTATTCTGTCTCAACATCGAACAGAAACTTTGAAGGACGTCAGGGGCCGGGTGCCAGAACAATGCTGGCCAGTCCGCTTACGGCAGCAGCAGCTGCAATAACAGGTAAGCTGACCGACCCGAGAACTATTTTATAAAAAGAGATTCGAAAAATGTAAATCGAAAATCAGGAAAATTATGCCGATAGAAAAATTCACAACATTAATATCAACTGCATATCCGCTTCCTATCGAGAATGTGGATACAGACCAGATAATTCCCGCACGTTTCCTTAAGGCCACTACTAAAGACGGTTTTGGCGACAATCTGTTTGCCGATTGGCGTTACAACAAGGATGGTAGTCCGAAAGAGGATTTTGTGCTTAACAAACCGGAATATCAGGGAAGTAAAATACTTGTAGCAGGGAAAAACTTCGGAAGCGGTTCCAGTCGTGAACATGCTGCCTGGGCTGTTCAGGGATACGGTTTAAGAGCAGTTGTATCAAGCTTTTTTGCCGATATCTTTAAAAACAATGCTCTGAACAACGGAGTTTTGCCGGTTCAGGTGTCGGAAGAGTTTTTGCAAAAGATATTTGCAGAAATCGAAAAAGACCCTAAAACCGAAATTGAAATAAACCTTGAAAAGCAAACTATCACATTAAAAGCGACAGGTGAGAGCGAAGGTTTTGAAATAAACAGTTACAAAAAAGACTGTATGCTCAACGGTTTCGATGATATCGATTACCTGTTGAATATGAAGGATGAGATCGCTGAGTTTGAAAAAAAACTTCCTTCATTTAACTAATTGAACTTACTCCTCTGATGACTCGAAGTCATCGGAGGAATAATTCTAAAAAAGCGGAAGAGTATGGAAATAATGGACACAACCCTTCGTGACGGGGAACAAACGACGGGTGTTTCATTCAATAAGGCGGAGAAGCTTGCAATATCCCAGTTTCTTTTGGGAGAGATGAATGTTGACCGTATTGAGGTTGCTTCGGCCAGAGTGTCTAAAGGAGAATTTGAGGCAGTAAGTGCAATTACCGAATGGGCGGATAGACATGGATACCTTGACAGGGTTGAGGTTTTGGGATTTGTGGATGGTGATGTTTCACTTAAGTGGATACAGGATGCAGGAGGTAAGGTCATAAATCTGCTTACAAAAGGGTCGTTGAAGCACGTTAAGAACCAGCTTCGTAAGACACCTGAAGAGCATGTAAAGGATATCAGGGAGGTAATTGATAATGCCGTGAAGATGGGGATGGGGGTGAATATCTACCTTGAGGACTGGTCGAATGGAATTATTCAATCGCCCGAATATGTATTCTTTATTATGGATGAACTTAAGGATTCCGGGATTAAGCGTTTTATGCTTCCTGATACCCTGGGGATACTGAATCCGTTACAAACCAAAGAGTTCATTTCGCAGATGGTTGATAAATATCCGGATCTGCATTTCGATTTCCATGCTCATAACGACTACGATCTGGCTGTTGCAAATGTTTTTGCCGCAGTGCGGAATGGAGCTAAGGGTGTACATACAACTGTTAATGGTTTAGGAGAGCGAACAGGTAATGCCCCGCTGGCTAGTGTGCTTGGCATTCTTAACGACCATCTGAAAATTCCGAACAACCTTAAGGAGTCAAAGCTTACTAAGGTGAGTAAGCTGGTTGAGACTATTTCCGGAGTGCGTATTCCGGCTAATAAACCGCTGGTGGGAGAGTATGTATTTACGCAATGTAGTGGTGTTCATGCCGACGGTGACAATAAAGACAACCTTTACTACAATGACCTTTTACCCGAACGTTTCGGAAGGATTCGTAAATATGCGCTTGGGAAAACATCGGGTAAGGCAAACATCTTAAAGAACCTTCAGGAGCTTGGAATTACTCTTACTCCCGAAGAGATGAAAAAGGTGACCGAACGTGTAATCGAGCTTGGAGACAAAAAGGAGAGTGTAACAACGGAGGATTTGCCTTACATTATATCTGATGTTTTGCGCAGTACATCTATCGATAATAAGATAAAGGTAAATAATTACTATCTGACACTTGCTCACGGGCTGAAACCCGTAGCTACCGTAAGTATTCAGATAGGGGATGAGTCTTTTCAGGAATCATCGGTGGGTGACGGACAGTATGATGCCTTTATGAAAGCTCTCTGGAAAATTTATGAAAAACTTGAAAAACCGCATCCGGTTCTTATTGACTATTCGGTAACAATTCCTCCGGGAGGTAAGACCAATGCACTTGTTGAGGCGGTCATTATCTGGGAATTTGAAGGACGCGAGTTCAAAACGCGCGGACTGGATGCTGACCAGACAGAGGCAGCTATCAAGGCAACGGTCAAGATGCTGAACATAATGGAGAATGATACTTATACGATGAGTTAGGCCTCATGTAGCTTGCATTATTTGCACCATGTTATCTTATGTGTTAACTTTGTGCGATGGCAAGAAAAATTATCTTTTATGAAAATCACTTTATTGACTTTTACAAAAGCCAAGATGCAAAGGAAAAAGATAAGATTCTGTATACGTTTGAATTAATAAAACAAATTGACAGGGGTCCCGAGAAATTTTTAAAACATATTTCCGGAACTGACGGATTGTATGAGATTCGAGTAGAATATCAATCAAACATATATAGGATTTTTTGCTGTTTCGATGAAGGAAAGTTAGTTGTTTTGTTTAATGCATTTCAGAAGAAAACACAAAAAACTCATAAAAAAGGGTTAGAGAAAGCATTAAAATTAAAGCAACAGTATTTTAACGAAAAAAACGCATAGTATGGATAAGTACGAGAACATAAAAGATTTTGATCAGCTTGTAGAGGTAGAATATGGTAAAGTAGGCACTGATAGCAGGAATGAATTTGAAGTACGTGCTCAAATGTTCATAATCGCAGAAATGTTAAAGGGAGCAAGGAAAGAGGCCAACATGACACAAGAACAGTTGGCCAAAAAAGCAGGGACAAAAAAAAGCTATATCTCAAAATTAGAAAATGCAAAAGCTAATATCCGGCTTTCAACTTTAATTCGAATTTTTGAGCGGGGATTGAACAAGAGGATAGGATTAACATTTTTATAGAATTTAATAACAGTAAAATACTTTCTCTCTTTCCATCGCAGGAATTGTAGAAGGCAAATCAAAAAGAAATATGAAACTAAACATCGCATTACTTCCGGGTGACGGAATAGGACCGGAAATTGTAGAGCAGGCAAAAAGAGCAGTAGATGAAATTGCTGCTAAATTCGGACACGAAGTAAATTATACAAAAGGCCTTGTTGGTGCAACTGCTATTGATGAGGTTGGAGATCCTTATCCTGACGAGACGCATGAGATTTGTATGAATTCTGATGCCGTGCTTTTCGGAGCTATAGGAGACCCGAAATTCGATAACGATCCTAACGCAAAGGTGCGTCCTGAGCAGGGGCTTCTTGCTATGCGTAAAAAACTTGGATTGTACGCAAATCTTCGTCCTGTAACAACATTTAAGTCGCTTATTCACAAGTCGCCATTGAAAACAGAGTTGGTTGATGGAGCAGATTTTATGGCTGTTAGAGAACTTACAGGCGGTATTTATTTCGGTAAGCCGCAGGGACGTTCTGAGGACGGTAACACAGCTTATGACAGCAGTGTGTACAGTCGTGATGAGATAGAGCGTATCCTGAAGCTCGCATTTGAGTATGCAGGAGTTCGCCGTAAGAAACTAACAATCGTTGACAAAGCAAATGTTCTTGCAACATCACGATTGTGGCGTGAGGTGGCCCAGCAGATGGAGCCAAACTATCCTGATATTGAGGTTGAGTACATGTTTGTTGATAATGCTGCAATGCAGTTGATCCAGGGGCCAAAGCGCTTCGACGTTCTTGTAACAGAGAATATGTTCGGCGATATCCTTACCGATGAGGCAAGTGTAATCACAGGTTCACTTGGACTTTTGCCTTCGGCTTCTGTTGGAACTCACACTTCAGTGTTTGAGCCGATTCACGGTTCGTATCCTCAGGCAGCAGGTAAGAATATTGCCAACCCGCTTGCAACTATCCTTTCGGCAGCCATGATGTTCGAGTATGCTTTCAAACTGATGGAGGAAGGCGCTTTGATTCGCGAAGCTGTTGAAAAGTCAATAGACGAAAAGGTTGTGACTGAAGATATTGCTGAAGGAGGAAAAGCTTACAGCACCTCTGAAGTTGGCGACTGGATTGTAGACTACATAAGAAACAAATAATTAGAGATATCGAATACACAGCCATTCCTGTTTTTTTCGGGAGTCGTGTATTCCTGTAAGGAAAACTTATACAAAACCGCATTGAGGTTGAGCTTCTTTGCGGTTTTTTGTTCATTCCCCATTCGTAGTGAGGATGTCTAAAAAGTCGTCATTCCGAGATTTCACCCCAAATTTTGGGGCATAATGAGAAAATGACGGAATATCAGCGTCATCGCGATGAGCGCGAGCGAAGAAGCGATCTCAACTGTGTTAAGATTGCTTCACCCGTCTACCGACGGAT